>DASZAD010000055.1:0-19316 GCA_035945415.1 Streptosporangiaceae bacterium | reverse complement strand
GGCACCTGGACCGTCACCCCTGGCGGCTCGTTCTCCGCCGGTGGCGCGCGCCGGGCTGATATCGGCGGCCTGGTGTGTCAGGCTCCGGGGCTGCGGACCATCAAGGGCAGGCTCAAGTCCGGGTCTGGGCTGCCTGCTCGGCTCGGCACGATCTGGCTGGCGGAAAAGCGTTCGCTGGGCTGCGACGTGCAGAACGGGGCGCCGCTGCTCACGCTGACGTTTACCGGGTTGCCCTGGCGAATCTGGGCGTCCAGCTACAGCGCCAGGTTGAACACTGTGTACGGGCGGATCCGGGGCATCTCGGCCACGATCGCCGCCACGCCGGGCAGCCCGGCGTGCAGCGCGGTGCTGGGCGGCCCGGCCGGGGCGGCCACCGGGTGGAATGAGTTCCGGTCCGCTAACAGCCGCTCGTTCGCGTTCTTGCCGACGGGTGACCTGCGGTTCTGGAACGTGAGCGGCTGCGGTGGCGTGATCAGCGACGGCGAGCGGGCTCCTATCTTCGCCTGGTTCGGGCGGCTGACCGCCACGGCCACCAGCACGGCTGAGATCATCACAAGCCCATAGCCCGGCAGGAACACCGAAACTGCCACACGCCGGGCCGAGCGGAATCTCCCGGCTGCCATCACCTCACCAGCCGGAGAGGCGTAATATCTCGACTATGGCGGAGTGGTGGTCGATCGAGGTACTGCACGGTGAGTTCTCGGCCTTCGGGTGGCAGATCGAGCACGCCTCAGAGCTGATCGAGGCGGCGCTGACCAACGGGGCCGTCGACGCCCGGTGGCACAAGGATCGCTGGGGCGTGGCGTTCGAGGTGCGCTTCGAAACCGAGGAGCAGTGGGAGCGATTCCGCGGCCTGCCCGCCGTACGCGCGGCGCTGGACGCGGTGCCGGACCCGGTTAACGGCCTGCTGATCTACCGGGGCCGGGGCGGCGGGGCAGGCGCGCGCAAGCCGCGCAAGCCGAAGCGCCCGCCGGCCGCGGGCGCCGTAGCACTACCCGAGCCGGCGGATGAGACCCGCCTGGACCTGTCCGGTGTCGCACCGCCGGAGTTCGAGGCAGCCGGACTTCGGGCCGCAGGCTAAGGGCCAATACAGTCACTCAGGCCGACAGCGGCGTTAACCCATGATCGACGCCGAGTTTTGTGTATTGGGTGAGCAAAAGTCGGCATCGATCCTGGAGTGCCACGGCGATCTTGGAGTGCCACGGCCGGATACGCCACGGTGGACAAGGGAGTCGCGGGCGACCGCCGGGGCGGTGCTATGAGGGTTATTCACAAGATCATCTACCATGAGTTGATCAAGCTTTGACCGGCCTCAGCGCGACGCCGGGAGACTTGATGATCATGACCGTGAATAAGCCTCTATGCATCTGGTTCATTTCGGCCTCATTGAAGTAACGTTCTTCTGGGCTTGAAGCCTGCTCTGACGACGCCCACCACGGAACCACCACGGATTGGACCGATCTGGCACGGAGCATCACCTGAACCTGGGACTGCCCGTGCGGCCGGCATGTCGCAACGTGAGGCCGAGGTGCTGGAGGCCGTGGGCTGCCAGACGCGGCCCGCCGCCTGGAGGCGGCGGCGCCCGCGGGCGAAGAGAACGTCTGGGCCGCGATCTGCCTGGCCCGGGCCTACGGCCGGCTGCACGGCGACCGGGCCGCGCTGG
Organism: Streptosporangiaceae bacterium; assembly: GCA_035945415.1. Taxonomy (GTDB): domain Bacteria; phylum Actinomycetota; class Actinomycetes; order Streptosporangiales; family Streptosporangiaceae; genus PALSA-505. Next base: position 17,653 of record DASZAD010000055.1, on the reverse strand, counting down.
AGGAGTCCTGGCCGGATGGGAGCGGATCGGGGCCAGGTTCGGGTACGCCTGCACGCTCCTGCTGCTCGACGACCGGGCCGCGGATGGCCGCGCCGGGCTGGCCGCCCTCGGCTGCGAGCCGCCCGCCGTCCCCGGCAGCAAGGCCAGGAAGGCACCCGCATGATTCCGCCAATCAGTTGCCGAATGCTGGTAATTCTTTCATCCGGCCGTCTTCCCTGGATATGGGCCTGGCCGAAGTGAGATCTAACAGCGACATATCCGCTCGTGTCGGCATCTATCAGTTTTGAGCAAGATTTATAGCGGAATCTATTGACATCGGGCGAATATTCCGCAGGCTAGCTCCTGGGCCGGATGTAAGACAACGGTGTTGTTGTTTGTCCGCCATTGGCGGACCGTCCAACGGGAAGGTTTACACATGCGCTTCAACTCTCGAGGGTTAGTACTGCTGCCGGCAGTCGCCCTCCTGCCTCTCTCGCTCGGCGGCAGCGCTGCCGCCGCGAGCACGCAGAGCACGTCCCACCACTCCCATCATCTCGTCCGCGGTGAGCGGTCTGCCCTGACCGCGGCCCAGGTCGAACGGCTGGCGGCTCACGCCACCCACCGGTCGATCATCATCTTCAAGGACCAGCTCACCCGGCTGCCCGCCAAGGGCGCTACCGCGGGCCTGCGGGTCAAGGCGGCCAGCGCCGAGCAGGCCAGCGTCCTGTCCGAGCTGTCCCGGGTGCACGCCACGCACGTGCACGGCTTCCACATCATCAACGCCATCGCGGCGACGATCTCCGGAGCCGAGGCGGCCAGGCTGCGGGCCAACCCGGCCATCAGGGCCGTGGTCCCCGACGCCATGCGGCAGTTCGCGTCGCTGGGCAGCGGCCCAGGTCCGGCCCTGCCGGCCGTGCGGGGCCACTCAGGCAGCACGCAGCAGATCTGCCCGAGCAACCCGGCCCAGCCGCTGATCGAGCCCGAGGCGCGCCAGGTGATGAACGTGGACGCGGCCAACCAGATCGCGGACGGGACCGGGATCAAGGTCGGGATCATCGCCGACGGCATCGACCCGAACAACCCCGACCTGATCCGGGCCAACGGCCAGCACGTCATCTTCGACTACCAGGACTTCAGCGGGTTCGGAGTAGGCGCGCCCACCGACGGCCGGGAGTCGTTCCTTGACGCCGGCACGATCGCCTCGCAGGGCAACCAGACCTACGACCTGTCCGGTTTCGTCAACCCCGCGCACCCGCTGCCGGCCGGTTGCAACATCAAGATCAAGGGCATCGCGCCCGGCGCCAGCCTGGCCGTGCTGAACGTGGCCGGCAGCAACGCCGGGTTCTTCAACTCGCAGATCATCCAGGCGGTCGAGTGGGCCGTGCTGAACGACCACGTCAACGTGCTCAACGAGTCCATCGGCGGCAACCCGATCCCCAACACCCAGGACGACGCGGTGGCCCTGGCCGACCAGGCTGCGGTGGCAGCCGGCGTCACGGTCGTGGCCAGCAGCGGCGACGCCGGGCCGTTCAACAACATCGGCTCGCCGGCCACCACGCCCGGCGTGATCGCGGCCGGCGGCACGACCACCTACCGCGTGTACCGTCAGACCACCCGGTACGGCACGAACCTGGTGCCGGGCGGCTGGGAGGACAACAACATCACCGCGCTGAGCTCGGACGGCATCACCGAGTTCAACCCGCACACGGTGGACGTGGTCGCCCCCGGTGACCGCGGCTGGTCGCTGTGCAGCAGCAACACCACGGAGTTCCGGGGCTGCGCCGACATCGACCACGGCAGCAACCCGCCGCCCATCTGGGCGGCCGGCGGCACCAGCGCGTCCGCGCCGGAGACCTCCGCCACCGCCGCCGACGTGGTCGAGGCTTACGCCAACGCCCACAACGGCAACCTGCCGTCCCCCGCCCTGGTCGAGAAGATCATCGTCAGCACCGCCACCGACCTGGGCGCGCCGGCCGACCACCAGGGCGCCGGACTGGTCAACACGCTCAAGGCCGTCCAGCTCGCCACGTCCATCGACGGCGGCACCCCCACCGGCAACACGCTGCTGGTGAACAAGACCGCGCTGAACGCTACGGTGAACGCGGGCCAGACGGCCACGTTCAGCGTGGGCGTGACCAACGAGGGCACCAGCGCCCAGACGGTCACCCCGGCGGTGTCCGGCCGCCCGACGATCCCGTCGGTCGACACCGGCACCGTGAACCTCAGCGCCTCCAGTCCGACCTACACCGACGGCGAGGGGCGCACCGACCACTACGCCACGCACACGTTCACCGTCCCGGCCGCGGCGGACAACCTGAACGGCGACATCACCTGGAATACCCAGACGGTCGGCGGCGTGGCGTTCGAGACGCTGTTCGACCCGAACGGCAACGTCGCGGCGTACTCGCTGATCGGGGCCAACCAGAGCGGGTTCGGGCACGTCGAGGTGCACAACCCCATCCCGGGCACCTGGACCGCGGTGATCTTCACGGTCAGCAACGCCCCCTACTTCGGGCCGGTCCAGTTCTCCTACTTCACCCAGAAGTTCCACACGGCGGGCTCGGTCTCGCCCGCCTCGCTCACGCTCGCGCCCGGGCAGTCGGGCACGTTCCAGGTGAGCGTCACGGCCGGCCAGGCCGGAGACCAGGCCATGACCCTGCACCTGGGCACCGGTAGCAGCACCGACGGGAGCATCCCGATCGTGCTGCGGGCGCTGGTCCCCGTCAACTCCAGCGGCGGCTCGTTCAGCGGCACGCTGACCGGCGGCGGCGCTACCTTCAACGCCGGCCAGGAGTTCACCTACCAGTTCAACGTGCCGTCCGGCCAGCCGTCGCTGAACGCCGGCATCCAGACGCAGGACTCCGACTACATCCTGGAAGGATTCCTCGTGGATCCGAACGGCCAGCCGCTGGACGCGCAGACGTCGCTGAACGACAACGTCGGTCCCGGCCCGGCCCTGCAGTTCTTCCACGGCTCACCGGCACCCGGCCTGTGGACCGTGATCCTGCTGGTCGTGGGCTTCAACGACGGGGCACACCTGAGCGAGCCGTTCAGCGGGTCGATCTCGTTCGCCGCACCGTCGGTGAGCAGCAGCGGGATACCCAACTCGGCGAACACGGTGCTGCCCGCCGGCCAGCCGGTCACCGCGACGATCACGGTGACCAACACCGGCAACTCCACGAAGGACTTCTTCGCGGACCCGCGGCTGAACGGACGTACCACGCAGCTGCTGGCCGGCTCGGACGTGACCAACGTGCCGCTGCCGCTGTCGCTCAACGCCCAGCCGAACTGGCTGGTCCCGACCAACACGGACTCGCTGGCCGTGGCCGCCCAGGGCACGGTCCGGATCACGATGGACGTCGAATGGGCGTTCGGGGACCCGGACGTCCTCGCCCAGCCGGCGAACGGGTCCGGCAAGTCCGTGGCGGCCAGTCTCACGGCGCCCGAGGTGGCCCCCGGGTTCTTCTTCGGCCTGCCCGAAGCCACCGGGCCGTTCACCACGGGCACCAACGGGACGGTTAACCTGGCCGCGGCGGCCGACACCAACCCGTTCGACTCGGCCGTGACCTCGAACACCGGTGACGTCTGGGCGCAGAGCGTCAACCCGAACGCGCCCTACTCGCCGCTGACCCTGGCTCCCGGCCAGACCGGCACGATCACGCTCACCTTCACCCCGAATGCCACGAAGGGCACGGTGGTCCGCGGCTTCATCGGCGTGGATACGCTCAACCTGGCCACGGCGTCCGGTGACGAGCTGGTCAACATTCCATACACCTACACGGTGGGCTGACCCCCGCCTCCCTGCTAACGGCCAAGGGCTGGCCTGCCGCTTTCTGGCAGGCCAGCCCTTGGCCTAATGATTCGCGAGCGTCGTTATTTATAGAATTCAATATTAACGACGCGGGCAGAACACGTTGCCCGGGACGCCGAGGCACGGATCCGGCATGACCGGCAGCGTGGGCAGCGGCGCCATGACGATCTTCGTCTGCTTCGGATAGTGCGAGCCCGCCGGGCAGTTGCCGAGGCCGGTGGCGCCGGTCGCGCAGATGAGCTGCCCCACCAGCGCACCGTCCAGGCTCGTCCCCTGCTGGTCACAGGGGCGGCCGTCCACGCTTGAGCGCTGGATGCCGGCCGGCTCGGAGGTGAGCAGGCCCGAGACGTCATGGTTGCTGAAGAAGCAGTTCCGCGGCGTCGCGGACGTGGGCAGCAGGCCGACCGTGGCCAGGTCGCCGTTGGTGGGGTTGCCGAAGAAGCCGTTGCCGCCGAACTCGTTCAGGTAGACGCGGTTGCCGTGCGCGGGGAAGAGGCACAGCGTCGGTGACAGCTGGATGCCGCCCTGGCAGTGCGAGCCGGCTGGCGGTGTCTCGGTGTCGGGGTAGTCGTGGGTGACCACGCCCCATGACCCGTTGCCGGTGATCTGGTTCTGGCGGACCGTGTCGTAGGCGCCGCCGGAGATCTCGACGCCGGTGCCGATCGCCGGGGTCAGGCCCGAGTTGGGCGCGTTCGGGTTGTTGTTGGCCGTGATGACGTTGTGCTCGATGATCAGGCAGGACTTGGTGGCGGCCCCGGGGCAGCGGCCGTCCTGCGGCGGCGGGGCGTCGTCGTTGTTGAGCGAGTTTGGCGCCAGCCCGGTGCGGTTGTTGTAGAACAGCGAGTTCGTGATCACCAGGTTCCCGCCGGCGTTCGTGCCCGAGTAGCCGAGCGCGGAGCTGGTCCCGGTGTCGTGAGCCAGCGTGGTGTTGCACCGCCGCTGGCAGGCGCCGACGTAGTAGGCGGCGTCGGCCATGTTGCTGGCGTAGGACTCGGTGATCGAGCCGGGGCCGCCGGCGTTGCTGACGAAGATCCCGTACTGCGCGAGGTTCGGGCTGTGGATGTCCGTGGGGGCGTACATCGAGGTGGCGGTCAGGTAGGAGCCCTGGTAGGCGCCCATCCCGATCTTTCCGCTGCCGTCGCCGCCGTTCCACCAGATCTCGTTGCCGGCGTTGCCGGTGCCGGTCAGGTAGTCGCAGACGGTGAGGTTCTGGATGGTGACACCGCTGGCCTTGTAGACCTCGATGCCATTGCGCCCGGCGCCGCCGTTGGTGTCCTGCAGGCTCGGATCGGACGGGCAGGGGTGGCTGGCCGTGCCGTTGCTGCCGTCGATGATCACGCCGTTGCGGTCCAGGCCACGCACGTGGACGTCCGGGGTCTGGATCCACACGCCCGCCGTCGGCCACTGCGCGCTTTTCTCGTGGTAGACACCAGGCCAGATCAGCACCCAGTCGCCGGGGTGCGCAGCGTCCACCGCCGCCTGGATGGTCTGGTAGAACGAGCCGGACGGGCACGTCACCGTGCTGCCGTTGCAGACCAGCAGGGCCCGGGCCGACGTGATCCCAGCGGCCCCGCTGGCAGCGGACGCGGGCAGGCTGGCAGCTAGCAGCGCCAGGACCGTCCCTGTGAGCCCAGCGAAGCCGGGCAGCCTCAACCGTTTGTTCATAACTCTCCCTGTCCGATGCGCCGCGGGGTCAATGCGGGGATATGCCGGGAGAGTAACGCGTGGTTTGGGACTTCGGGGCGGACCTCGTCTCAGAATCGGGTGACGATGCCGGGCCGGGGCGACGAGCCGGACCGGTAGACCGGCGTGCGGCCCGCCGCGACGGAGCCGCCGCGGACGGCCGGTCCGCCCCCGGTGTAGCAGATGGAAATCCTCACATGAGGCGGCGCTCGGCGGCCCAGCGGGTGAGCTGGTGGCGGGTGGAGAGCTGAAGCTTGCGCAGCACCGAGGAGACGTGGCTTTCGACGGTCTTGGGCGCGATGTAGAGCTCGCGGGCGATCTCCCGGTAGGTGTAGCCCCGGGCGATCAGCCGCAGCACCTCCCGCTCCCTGGTGGTGAGCTGGTCGAGCTCGGGGTCGAAGGACGGCCGGGAGCGCGGCGGCTCGGGCAGCGCGGCGAAGGCGTCCAGGACGAACCCGGCGAGCCGGGGCGAGAAGACCGCGTCGCCCGCCGCGACCCGGTGTACCGCGTCCACCAGCTCGGCACCGGAGATCGTCTTGGTGACGTAGCCTCGTGCGCCCGCCCTGATCACGGCGATCACGTCTTCGGGGGCGTCAGAGGCGGACAGGGCCAGAAACCGGACCTGCGGGTGCGCGGCCTTGATCGCGCTGGCCACGAGCTGGCCCCCGCCGCCGGGCAGGTGCACGTCGAGCAGCACGACATCGGGGAGGCAGCCGGCGATCAGGGCGATGGCGGGCTCCACGTCGTCGGCCTCCCCCACCACGTCGACCCGGTCGCCGAGCTCGGACCTGACGCCGGACCGGAACAGCCCGTGATCGTCCACGATGAAGACCCGTGGCCGCGCGGTGGTCGCGCCGGACCCGTCCCTCGTGCTGATCCCCGCTGTGCTCATGTCCGGCTCGGCTGGCGCTCGCCGGCGGCGCGGGGCATGCTCAGGCTCACCTCGGTGCCCTGGCCCGGAGCGCTGCGTACCGTGGCGCAGCCGCCGCGCCTGGCCATCCGGGCGCGCACCGACTCGGCCAGGCCCTTGCGATCACCGGGCACCGCCTCAGGGTCGAACCCACGGCCGCGATCTCGCACGAACACCGACACCTCCGCGGGCTCGACTTCGGCGAACAGCGAGACGACCGGGGCGCCCGACCATTTGACCGCGTTCACCGTCGCCTCCCTAGCTGCCGCGAGCAACGCGCTGAGGTCGTCATCCAGCGGGCAGTCGCCGACGGTGATGGCCTCGACGGCCACGCCGTGCTGGGCCTCCACCTCCTGCTGGATCAGCCGCACCCCGGCGGCGAAGGTCATGTCCCCGGGCTCGATCGTCCCCGGTGCGCGGCCGTCGAACAGCCAGGATCGCAGCTCGCGTTCCTGGGCCCGGGCGAGTTGCACCACGCGCTGCGGGTCGTCCGCGCGGCGCTGGATCAAGGCGAGCGTCTGCAGTACCGAGTCGTGCACCCGGGAGGCCATCTCGGCCCGCTCCTCGGCCCGCACCCGGGCCTGCCGTTCAATCACCAGGTCGCGGGCGATGCGCAGCCACCACGGGCCGAGGACCACCACGACCGCGGCGATCACCAGCACCGCCCCGGTGAGCGGATGCAGCATGGCCAGGCTCTCGTGCCCGGACTCCAGGACGGCGATGCCGGCGATCAGCAGCACGCCCGCGATCAACAGCCGTGCCACGACGCCTGACCGCCGGTGGGGCCCGGTCAGGCCCTGCAGCGGCTCGACCACGCGACGTATGGCCGCCCGCTCGTCAACCGGGGCGTTGCGCCAGACCAGCACCAGGCCGGCCGCGCCGATCATCAGCGGCCAGGCCAGCGAGGCCAGCCAGCCGGTTCCGAACGCCGAAGCGAACGCCTGCACCAGGACGAGCAGCGACCCGAGACCGACAGCCACCGCGAGACCGCGCCGGTCGGTCATCGCCCTGGCCGCGATCGGCCCGGTCTCGCCGTCCAGCGGGACCAGGAGCCAGGCCGCGACGTAGACCGCCACCATCACGCCGACGCTCAGCACGGTGGCCACTACGAACGCCAGCCGGACGGCGGTGACGTCAAAGCCCGTTCGCCGGGCCAGTCCGGCCGCCACCCCGCCGGCCAGCCGGTCCTCCCGCCTGCGCCGCAGCGGCCCCCTGTCGCGGGGCCCGCGCGCCCTGAGGCCGATTCTGTCCACGGTTCCATCATCGCGCGGGAAGGCCGGGTCGCCCATCCGGTCTCACCCTGATCCTGCCGGGCTCGTCCCGGACAGGGATCAGGGTCGGGTGGGGGTTCTTCCTGATACCCCCGGGCGGTTCGTGGCCTCAGGCTGGAGCCATGAACACGACAACCACGGAACCGGCCGGCCCGCAGTCCGGCCTTCGCCCTTCGCCGCCGCTGTCCCGCCCGGTGGGTGACCGGATGCTGGCCGGCGTGGCCAGCGGCGTCGCCCGCTACCTCGGCGTGGACGTGACGATCGTCCGGATCGTCCTGGCCGTGCTGGCCGTCGCCGGCGGCGCCGGCGTCCCCCTCTATGTGGCCGGCTGGCTGCTGATCCCCGAAGAGGGCTGCGAGCAGTCCATCGCGGGCTCGTTCCTTCAGTCCCTCCAGGACCGGCCCCGGTGAGCGCCGAGCCCGGCCCGTTCACGTTCGGAGGTGAACCCGGCATGTCAGGATCGTCAGGCCAGGCGCGGGCGAGGACCGCCGCGTTCCGCCGCCGCATCGGCAACTACTATCAGCCAGACTTGCGGGTCTCCGACGCGGAGCGAGCGGAGGTCGCCGACCGCCTCGGCAAGCACTACGGCGACGGCCGCCTGGACCAGGACGAGTTCAACGAGCGCGTCGAGCGGGCCATGCGGGCCAAGACCCAGTCCGACCTCGCCGGGCTGTTCGACGACCTGCCGCCGGTCGGTGAGCCCGCCGAGGTGCCGGCCCGGCGGGTGCGCCGCAGCGGGTTCCCGGGTCAGCGGCTGCTGTTCATCGTGGCGCTGATCGTGTTCGCCGGCGCTCTCGGCCGCACATTGACCTGGGTCTTCTTCCCGCCCTGGGTGGTGATCGGACTCCTGGCTGCCGTCGTGGTGTACGTGGCCCGGCCCAGATCCGGTGGCCAGCGGCGCCAGCCGGACCGGACGGACCGGACGGACCGGACGTAGGCTGCCGCGTCGCGTCGCCTACGGCTGGCGCCCGTCGAGGGCGACGCGACAGAATGACCAGATGCGCGTCAAGCTTTCACGTCTGCTGGTGATCGTCGTCGCCCTGCTCGCGACCGGGACTCTCGTCGCGCGGCGGCTCGGCTACAAGGTAGGCGGCAACACGGTCGTCCGGTGCCGTCAGGGTCATCTGTACACGACGCTGTGGATTCCCGGGGTGAAACTCAAGGGGCTGGATCTCGGCCTGGCCAGGGTCCAGTACTGCCCGGTCGGCAAGCACTGGACCCTCATCACCCCGGTGCGCGACTCCGATCTGACCGATGAGGAACGGCAGTTTGCCCGGGAGCACCACGACGTGTGGATTCCCTGAGCGACCGTCGGGGTGTCCGCCCTTTCATCCGGTATTGATCAGGCCGATGGCCAGGATGATCAGGGCGGCGCGGGATGCCGGCTGATGACCCATGGCTGCCTGACACTGGCTAAGATGCCCGGGTCAGAAGGGAAGACTGGTCATGGGGCGAGGCCTGCTGATCGGGTCCGGCGCGCTGGTCACGGTCGCGGGGGTGGTCTTCGCCTTCCAGGGGCTGGGCTACCTCAAGGGCAGTGTGATGACGGGAACGACCCTGTGGGCCATTCTCGGCCCGCTGATCGCAGTGGCCGGGCTGTCGATGGTCGTCGCGGGCCTGCGAGCGCGGCGGCGCTGATCCCCGCCTCAGGGCCGGGCAACGAACAACAGGCCCTTGGGCTGCAGGCTGGGACCGGTCGGGGTGACCCTGGTGACTTTGCCGGTCGACGGGGTTGATCGTGCCGAGGCGGCGTCGGCGGCAACCAAACCACGATTTCTGCCCGGGGGCAGACATGATGTGCGGGCGTGGTGGCGCAGTTCCCTTGCGTTACCGGCCGGGATCCGGCGCGGGTCCCCCGGACAGCAGCGAGCCCAGTCCCCGTGAGGTACCGCTGGGCTGGTGACCGCGCTGGGACGGCGGGCTGGATTGCACATTGCCGCTTATGCGCTGCTCGTGTAACTTCGGGACGTTTGGCCGGCCGGCTGAGGGATGGGTCATGGGACGGGCATGGAAGGTGGCGGCCGCCGCGGCGGCCGCGGGTATGTTGCTGGTCGCGCTGCCCTGCGCGGCTCTCGCGTCAGCTCCGGGACGGCTTTCCGGTACCTCGCTGTCAGGACCGGCCCACGTGGTCGGCTATCTCGGCTATCAGGTACGGGTGCCGGCCTCCTGGCCGGTTTACCGGCTGGCGATGGACCCCTCGCGGTGCGTGCTGTTCAACCGGCACGCGGTCTATCTGGGAAGTCCTGGCGCTGACCAGCACTGTCCGGTACGTGCGTTCGGGAAAACAGGATCCCTGCTGGTACAGCCGCTGGGGCCGCTGACCAGCCTGCCGCCGGGCACCGCGATCCAGCGGGGCCAGGCAGCGGATGTGCCGGCGGCGGCGGCCAGCCACACCCTGTCGCTTGCGGTGCCGGCCGCCGGCGTGCAGGTGACCGCGGCCTACGGCACCGATCAGGCGCTCGTGCGCAGCATCCTCCGCACCGCGCGGGTGTCAGGGGTGACCGCGGCGGCTGAGGCGCGCGGCGCCGGCGCTACGCACCCGGCCGCGCGGAGCATGACGGCCGGGAACACTGCGGTGGCAGGAAGCAGCGCGGCGGCCGGGCGCCGGGCTGCAACCGTGACCCTGAGCGGCGGGCGGGGCAGCGGCCTGGGCTTCGACGCCTGCACCGCCCCCTCCGTGGCTACGATGACTGCCTGGCTGAACTCCCCGTTCCGGGTGGCCGGCACCTACCTCGGCGGAGTGAACTGGGCGTGTGGTTACGGCAACTTCACCCAGTCCTGGGTGAGCCAGGTCGCTGGCGAGGGCTGGCAGTTCATCCCGATCTGGGTCGGGCCGCAAGCCCCGTGCTCCACCATCCCCGGAGCAGTCCTGATCGATCCCGCGCAGGCCACGGCCGAGGGGCGGTCGGAGGCGTCGAGCGCTGTATCCACCGCGGCCGGCTTCGGCTACGGGACCGGCACGCCGGTCTACTTCGACATGGAGGGCTACGACAACTCCAACGCGACCTGCAAGCACGCGGTGCTGAACTTCCTGTCGGGCTGGACTCAAGGCCTGCATGCGGCCGGTTACCTCTCCGGGGTGTACAGCAGCGCGGCATCCGGCATCGCTGACCTGGCATCCCAGTACGGCACCGGCTACCCCGTACCCGACGACATCTGGATCGCGGACTGGAACGGGGATCCGGTACTAGCCGATCCCTACGTGCCCGACAGCGACTGGGCCAGCCACCAGCGGCTGCACCAGTACTACGGCGGCCACGCCGAAACCTGGGGCGGCGCCGGCGTGAACATCGATACCGACGTCATCGGCGGCGCCGTCGCCGGGCTGAAGACGGCGCCACGACCACCCGCGTCATTCGTGCTCGGCCCGCCCGGCGCCGCCAGAGTGGCACCCGGCTCCGCTACCACCGTGCAGCTTGACTTCGGGACTGTCGTGCACCACACCGCCGCCACCGTCAACTGGCAGGTGCAGGTGCCCGCGGGCCTGACCGTCTCGCCCAGCCAAGGCTCCACGCTCGCCCCGGCCGGCAGCAGGACCGCGATCACCGTGACCGTGAGCGCCGCGGCGTCGGCGGCGCAGGGACGATACGACCTTCCGGTCACCGCGACCACGGGAAGCACCCAGCATGTCGCCGAGACGTTCGAGCTGATCAGCGTGGTACCGTCCGGCCAGACACTGCCGGCCGCGCAGCCGATCGTCCTGTACGCAGCCGACCAGGGCAGCAAGACGGTGGCAGCCAAGATCGCCCACAGTCTCGCGCTGCCCGCTGGCGACCTGACCGGCACGTTTGTCACCGCGTGGAACGACCTGGCAGGCGGCCAGCACCTGCTTCTCGCAGTGGGGCAGGCCGCGTTGAACGCGCTCTACTACAACCCCTGCGGCTGGTCCAACCCCGCAGGCACCGGCGCAGGATCAACCCCCTTCTCCTATACGGGCGAGCCGCTGCGACAGCCGCCGGGCGCGAACCTCTTCGAGAACTCCTCCGGCAGCAACACCGCACACACCACCCAGCTCACCGCGGACCTGGCCCACTACGCGCTGGCTGGCACGCTGCCAGACGAGGGAACGCTGCCTCCCGGCCCGACCACGCCGACGCAGATCTGCCTGGGCTCGCCGAACGTCCCCGTACCCTGATCACGGCATGATCGGGGTGGCGGTGTGGATCACGGCGGCGGCCGGCGACTGAGTCATACCCATCCCGATGCCGGACACCACCATCTGCGCGGCGATGATGCCAGCGGCCTTCTGGGCCGAGGCGGTGCATCACCGCGTGCTGAGTCGAAGGCTCTGAGTGCCGAGTCGAAGGCTCTATGTGACCTCCCCATAGAGGACATGCCATCCCAGCGCCGATAGAGCATGCTTGTATCGGGACTTGCTGCTGATCACTCTGCCTGTTGGGTGTTGGATCAGTCGGAGTCCAAGGTGGGGGGGGCCACCTGCGACGGACCGCCGCGGCCTGCGGTACCTCGTGGGCGGCGGTCCGCCGCCGGTGTTTCGGCGCACCCCATACCCGCCCTGCCTGCCGCGAACTCGGATTACGATTACCAGTCATATATGTGGTTACAGACTGGGATCGGGCCTATGCGAATCGTCGCACCTGCTGCTACGGAGCATCTGGCCAAGTTGAGGCTGATGCGCCCCGCAATCGCGAGGATGGTGGCCGCGCTGCGAGCCGGCGTCGGCGTAGCTGCCGTAACGTCTGGGCTGCTGGCCGGCGGCGAACCCTTGTCGTGGTGGATCCTGGCGCCCACGTTGGCTGTCGTCGCCGGCTGGACGGCGCTCTATGTACGGGTGGCGTGGACCCGCGGACTGCTGGACTGGCTGGTCGGGACGGACCTGCTGCTCACGGCCCTGCTGTGCCTGGCGATCGGGCATCTGGTGCCGGCAAGCGCGCTGGCGGGGTCGACAAGCTGGGTGAGCCTGACCGCCGCGATGGCCGTGGTGAGCGCGCAGCTTGCCGGCAAGCCGACCCTGTGGCTGCCACCCTGCCTGGTGGTTGCGGGCACCATGTTTGCCGGCTCGCGGCTCGCGCACAGCCCAGACGGCGGTGAGTACGCCGGCGGCCTTTTGATAACGCAGTCTGTGCTCACCGCCATCGTCATGGTCATCGTACTTCGCACCGAGCGGTCGGCCGTCAGCGCGTTCGCCGATCTTGAGTCGGCGCGCACCGAGGCGACGCTGGCTGCCGCACGCAGGGAGGACGAACGCGCCCAGCTGCGGATGGTGCACAATGGCCCTCTGACCATCCTCACGATGGCCTTCCACGCCAGCGCCAGGCAGCCGAGTGCGATCTTGCGACAGCGAGCCTCGGAGTCGCTCGACACTCTGCGTCACATGATCACAGCCGCCGGGCCAACCGCGGGAAATAGCCGGCTCGATGAACGGCTAGCGAAGGTGACTGCCTGGTACGGGGCGCTTGAGGTGACCGTCGACCTGCAACCTTGCCTTGTCCCTGCGCATATCGCCGACGCCTTTGCCGGAGCCGTGGCCGAGGCGTTGGAAAACGTCGTACGGTACGCCGGAACCCAGCGCGCCGCGGTCCTGCTGCGCGACGAGCAGGACGTCGTGAGGGTAACCGTGGCCGACCAGGGCCGTGGATTCGATCCGGCGCATGTGTCGGGCATCGGGTTCGGATTGCGTGAAGATCTGGCGGGGAGGATGGCCGCCGCCCGGGGCTCGTTTGCTGTGCGTTCCCGGCCGGGCTCGGGAACCCAGATTCACTTGGAGTGGGCCCGTGCTTAGCCAGTCTGCCCTGAGCGCGCGCGTGGCCCGCCAGCCCGTGGCGGGTCAGCCTGTGCCGAGCGAGCCAGTGCCGAGCGAGCCAGTGCCGAGCGAGCCAGCGTCGAGCGACCTGCCCGCGATGACGGAGTCGGTGGCGATCGTCGAGCAGCGCTATGACCGGGCCGGCTTGTGGGTCGCGATCGTGGTCACATTCGGGTGGTACCTGGCCGGTGTGGCGCCCGTCGTTGTCGACAGCTGGCTGCGGTACGGTCTCAATGCTTCGGGTGCGGTGACCTGGCTCTTGTTCGCTGTGCTTGGCGTCGTTGCGGCGGTGGTGGTTCTGCGGGGTGGTGGGCGCAGCCCGGTCTTGCCGCTCGTCATCTGCCCGATCCTGCTGGCTGGCTCGGTACTCGGGTCGCTTGTGTCACCGGATGGAGTACTCGGCCAGTTCGACTGGCCGTTCACGATGGTCGGTTGGTTTGCGGTGCTCGCGCTGTGGCGCAGGCGGCTGCCCGAGCTGATTGCCTTCTACGCCGCGAACGTGATGATTGGCGGCGTCATACTCGCCACGCTTGGCGAGGCGAGCCGGGTAAACGTGGGCAGGTTCATCGCGCTCTGCTGCGGAATCAGCGCGCTGCAGATCACCGTGTTCTGTGGCAGCAGGATGGTCACCGCAATGGCCAGGCGCGGGGCCGAAGCGGCGGATGAGCTGGCCAGAACGCGGTCCGTGAACATTGCTGCCGAGGCCGTACAGGCGGCCAGGCGGAGCAGGTACGAGACGATCACCGGGACAGTCGCCCATCTGCTTGAGGGCCTAGCGGCCGGTCAGCTTGACCTGACCGACCGGTCCGCGCGGCAGGAGGTGGCTGTGGCGGTAACCCGCCTGCGGCGCTATCTCGTTGAGTCGGACGAGGTGCCCGATCAGCTCTGGCACGAGCTTCAGGTCTGTGCGGACGCGGCCGAGCGGCAGGGCATCGCGGTAGATCTGGTGGCGCCTGCAGGCCTGATACCAACGCTGCCGGTGGACGTTCGTCGTGCGCTGACCGAGCCGATCATCGCGGCGCTGGCCGCTACGGCCACCAAGGCACGCATAACAGTGATCGCCTCGCCCGGTGAGGTGGTGGTCGCCATTCTCGCTGATGCCCGGCTTGACGCCCCGCCGCCCAGCCTGCACGGAGCGGTGGAGTCCAGTCATGATGCGGAGGGAGAGATGCTTTGGCTTCAAGCACGCTGGATGAGCCCATCCGCATCGCCCTCATAGAGGACACGGACGTCGTTGTCGAGGGGGTGCGGGCCTGGCTCGCCGCCGACCCACAGGATCGTGTGGTGATCGTGGCTGCCGGTGACTCGATCGAGGCCGTCCTTACGGGCCCGGGTGAATCGGTCGACGTCGCGGTGCTCGACCTTGAGCTGAACGGCACTATGGTCACCGACCGCGTCGCCGAGCTCAGCGACCTTGGCTACCGCGTGGTCGTGTTCTCCGTCCACGTCAAGCCCCTCGTGGTGCAGGCGGTCATGAAGGCGGGCGCGTGCGCGTTCCTCGACAAGCGAACCGAGCGGGAGCAGTTCGTCGATACGGTCGTCGCAGTCGCCCAGGACTGGCCGTATGTCACCCCCTCAATGGCAGGAGGATTGCTCCAGGGAGTGCGGCTATCGGACCGCGAACGGCAGGCGCTGCAATACCTGTTCCAGGGAATGGACCAGGGATCGATCGCCCGTCGGCTGCGCAAGCCCGATGGGCAGCCAGTGAGCGTGACCACGGTAAAGACGTACATCGAGCGAGCAAGGGCGAAGTTCGCCGCCGCGGGACGGCCCTGCCGATCCAACTATGCGCTGCTCGCCCGCTGCGTCGAGGACGGGCTGATCAGACCTGAGGAGGTCGACGACTACCGGCCGGGAACGGCCTAAGAATGGCCGCCGTGACCGCGGGCCTCCTGAACGTCCAGCCAGGAGCAGTGGGGACCGTGAGTCCCGCACGCCCTTGAAATCGCCGGATCGCTGGTTCCCGTGGCTACCTCCGCGGCCGGCGCGGCGTCACCATCATGCATGGTTCGCCTACTTCAGGGCAGCGGTAGGGGAACCCGGGGAGGTATGCCTGATGCGCGCGTCGCTACCGCGGCTGTCGGTCGTTCATCTGCAGCGCCGCGGCAGCGCGGTGGCCCTGCTTATTGCGGTTGCCGTCTTGCTGGAGCTGGCCGCCGGGACCGGCCTGGCGTACCTGGCCGGGTTTGACAAGGTACGTGCCGTGGCGGGCCGCTTCGACGGGTTGTGGCTGATGGTGCTGGTCGGCGGCCTGGTGATCTCCATCGTCGGCTACTACATGGCCTACCGGGGGATCTTCCGGGTGGAAGGCGGCCCGAGGCTGTCCGCTCCGCAGATGCGCGCCGTGGTGGCGGCAGGCTTCGGCGGGTTCCTCGCTCACGGCGGGGGCGCCCTCGACCAGTACGCGCTGCAGGCGGCGGGGGCGGAGGAGGCCGACGCCAAGGCGCGCGTGGCCGCGCTGGGCGGGATGGAGCACGGCGTGCTCGCGATCGGCGGCTGCGCGGCGGCGATCATCGTGCTCGCGACCGGCCGCGGCCAGCCGGCCCTCGATTTCACCCTGCCCTGGGCCATCCTCCCGGTTCCCGGGTTCCTGATCGGCTTCTGGGCCGCGGACCGCTACCGCGACCGGTTCCGCGGCCAATCCGGCTGGCGGGCCAAGGTGGGTACCTTCCTCGACTCGATCCACATCATCAAGGTGCTGTTCATCCACCCGCTGCGCTGGGGGGCGGCGCTGTGGGGCATGGCGCTGTTCTGGGCCACCGACGCCTTCGCCTGCTGGGCCGGGCTCGCCACCTTCGGCTTCCAGATGAACCTGGCCGCGCTGTTCGTCGGCTTCGCCACCGGGATGGTGTTCACCCGCCGCACCGGCCCGCTGGCCGGCGCCGGCGTCCTGGCCCTGGTGCTGCCGCTGACCATCTGGGTCAGCGGGGCGCCGTTCGCGGTGGCGATCGTCGGCGTGTTCGTCTATCGGATCCTGGCCCTGCTGCTGCCGATGCCTGTCTCGCTCGCCGCACTGCCCACCCTGCGCAGGCTGGCCGAAGGCCAGGAAAAGCCCACCGGAGCGCCGGACGAACCCGCGCTGCGCTCAGCGAACGGATCGTGACCAAGACTCCCCGAGCTGATAGCGGGTTCGATTGCCTTGGGCCGGATTAGCCGGTCACCATCCGCACCCGGTTGTTGCTCT
This sequence comes from Streptosporangiaceae bacterium, assembly GCA_035945415.1. GTDB lineage: Bacteria > Actinomycetota > Actinomycetes > Streptosporangiales > Streptosporangiaceae > PALSA-505. Next base: position 1,051 of record DASZAD010000055.1, on the reverse strand, counting down.
GGTCAGCGATCAGCAGGCTGCCAGCGGAAGTCACCAGTACGCCCGCGGGCCGCCAGAGTTCGGCTTTGCGGGGCGGGCCGCCGTCCCCAGCGAACCCGAACGTTCCGTTACCGGCGATCGTGTAAATATCCCCGGCGATCATGTTCTGCCCGAAGAAGGTGCCGGTGCGCACCGCCACTACGCGCGCCCGGTTGTTGAAGGTGTCGGCGAGCACCAGGTTCCCGGCTGCGTCGAACGTGACGCTTTCCGGGCCGACCGCTGCCTTGGTGGCCGGGCCCCCGTCGCCCGAATATCCTGTGGCACCATCGCCGGCGATCGTGTAGATGTCGCCAGCGGTCATCGCCTGCCGGTAGACGTGCCCGTGCTGGCCGCGACCACCCGCAGCCGGGCGTTGTACCAGTCGGCGATCACCAGGTTCCCGGCCCCATCCACCGCGACCCCGGTCGGGCCGGTGAGCTTGGCCTTGTTAGCAGGGCCCCCGTCGCCTGAGTATCCGTATGTACCAACACCAGCGACGGTGTAGATGTCACCGGCGGTCATCTTCCGCCGGTAGAAGGTACCCGAGGACGCCGCGACCACCCGCACCCAGTTATTGCCCCACTCGGCGATCACGAGGTTTCCTGCCCGGTCCACGGTGACGTCGGCTGGCTCGTCGAGTTCCGCCTTGGTGGCTGGGCCGCCGTTGCCGGCCGATCCCTGGATCCCGTCGCCGGCCACGGTGTAGATGTCTCCCCTGATCATCGCCTGCCCGTAGAACGTGCCCGACGACGCCGCTACGACCCGCACCCGGTTGCTGCCCCAGTCGACGATCAGCAGATTGCCCGCCCGGTCGACGGCCAGGCCCATTGGAAGCCAGAGTTCTGTGCTCGTGGCAGGCACGCCGTCGCTGTGTTTAGGCGCGTTTTGGCTGGTCAGGTCCTCACATTTGGCTGTGACCTGCGGGAACAGGCGCTGGCCGGAGGGGTGCCCACAGATTAAGCGGGCTGCGCCCACGGTGTTATGTGGTGGTTCGCCGGTTTTTGGGTGCGGGGGCCGCGGGCTGGCGGCCGGC
>DASZAD010000054.1:0-19987 GCA_035945415.1 Streptosporangiaceae bacterium | reverse complement strand
GGCACGGTTGGACGCCATGAAGACGGGAGGGCACCATGAGTGCTATGAGCATCGCCGAGGCATGGCCAACGGCCGGGCATCCCTTCACGGTGGCGGAGCTCGACCGGATACCCGACGACGGGCGGCGCTATGAGCTCCTTGATGGGGTGCTGGTCGTGAGCCCGCGGCCAGGTATGCCCCGCCAGATCGTCGCCGGGCTGCCGCCGGGCTGACTAGGGCTCGGGCGGGAAGCAGGCCGCCCAGAGGGCGGCGGCGCCGGGGAGCTTGACCCGGCCGCCGCGGCCGAGGGATTCACCCAGGGCGGCCTCGGCCGCCTCGATCTGGAGCCAGTCCTGGTAGGAGACGGTCTGGATGCCCCGGCTGGCCAGCAGCTCGGCCAGCGGGGACGTGCCGCCCTCGCCGGCCGGGTAGCGCAGCAGCCCGGGACGGGGCAGCGGCGGGAGGCCGGGGCTCACGTCTTCGAGCAGGGACCGGACGGTCTGCGCGGCGTCCGACTTGTTCGTCCCGATCACCCCGGTCGGGCCGCGCTTCAGCCAGCCGGACACGTACTCGCCCGGCAGGGGACCGTCCGGGCCGAGGACCCGGCCCGCGGCGTTCGGGACGATCGCGGCCCGCTCGTCGAACGGCACTCCGGGCAGCGGCACGCTCTGGTACCCGACGCTGCGCAGCACCATGGACACCGGCAGGGTTTCGTACTCCCCCGTCCCGGTGACGGCGCCGTGCTCATCCAGCCGCGTCCGCTCCACCCGCAGCCCGCGGACGTGGTCCTCGCCCTCGATCTCGACCGGCCGCAGCCAGAACCTCAGCGTGAGCCTGCGCGGCTGGGCGGCCGGCTCGCGGGCGGCCCAGCCGCTGATGACCTTGTAGTTTCCGCGGACGTGCCGGTCGCTGGCGGCCAGCTCGGCGCTCGCCCCGGTCGGGTCGAACGCGTCCAGGTCCACCTCGCCGCCCGGCACCACGACGTCCACGCCGGCCAGCTCGCCGAGCTCGCGCAGCTCCTTGGTGGTGAACTTGGCCTGGGCGGGCCCGCGGCGGCCGATGATGTGCACCTCGCGGACCTTGCTGGCCATCAGCGCATCGAGCACCGGCTGCGGCACGTCCGTGGGCCGCAGCTCGGCCGGGTCCCGGATGAGGATCCGGGCCACGTCCACCGCGACGTTGCCGACCCCGATCACCGCCACGGACTCGGCGTCCAGGGTGAAAGCCTCGGGGTCCATGTCGGGGTGCCCGCAGTACCAGTTGACGAAGTCGGTGGCCGCGTGGCTGCCGGGCAGGTCCTCGCCGGGGATGCCGAGGTGGCGGTCGCGCATCGCGCCGGTGGCGTACACCACCGCGTCGTAGAGGCCGAGCAGCTCATCCCGGGTGACGTCCTCGCCCAGGTGCACGCCGCCGACGAAGTTCACGCCCGGGTGCTCGAGCACCTTGCGCAGGTACTCGGCGATCGACTTGATCGATTTGTGGTCGGGGGCGACGCCGTAGCGGACCAGCCCGTACGGCGTGGGCAGCCGGTCGATCACGTCCACCTGGACGCGGGGCGGGTCCGGCAACGCGGCCGTTTGCTTGATCAGCGCCTCGGCGGTGTACAGCCCGGCAGGGCCGGATCCGACGACGGCGACCCGCAGCGTGCTCACCGGACCGGGTCAGGACTACGCCTGACCACCAGCTCGGTGATCCGCCTGGCCACGTGCTGCGCCGTGAGGCCGGTCTCGGCCAGGATCTCACCCCGGTCGCCGTGGGTCAGGAACTCCTGCGGCAGCCCGAACGTCCTGGCGGGCGTGTCCACGTCACGGTCGCGCAGTAGCCGGCACACCGCATCGCCGAAGCCACCCGCCCGGCCGTTGTCCTCCACCACGACCACCAGCCGGTGCGCGCGCGCCGCGTCCACCAGCGCCTCGTCCAGCGGCTTCAGCCACCGCGGGTCCACCACGGTGACGCCGATGCCCTGGTCGGCGAGCCGCTGCGCCGCCTCGGCGCACACCACCGCCATCGGACCGGCCCCGACCAGCAGCACGTCGGGCGCCGACGGCTGGTGCAGGACGTCCATGGACCCGAGCCGGGCGACCGCCTCGACTTCGCCGCCGACCGTCCCCTTGGGGTAGCGCACCGCGGTGGGGCCGTCGCTGACCTCCACGGCCTCGTTGAGCAGCTCAGCCAGCCGGATGGCATCGCGGGGGGCGGCGATCCGCATCCCCGGCACGATCAGGAGGATGGACCCGTCCCACATACCGTTGTGGCTGGCGCCGTCGGGACCGGTCACCCCGGCGCGGTCCAGCGCGATCGTGACCGGGAGCCGGTGCAGCGCCACGTCCATCAGCATCTGGTCGAAGGCCCGGTTCAGGAACGTCGAGTACAGCGCCACCACCGGGTGCATCCCGCCCAGGGCCAGGCCGGCCGCGCTGGTCATCGCGTGCTGCTCGGCGATGCCCACGTCGTAGACCCGGTCCGGGAAGGCGCGGGCGAACGGGGCGAGCCCGGTGGGGTGCAGCATGGCGGCGGTGATCGCCACCACGTCGGGACGCCGGGCGCCGATCGCGGCGAGCTCGTCGCCGAAGACCTGGGACCAGGTCCGCCTGCCAGGACTGGCCTTCGCCCCGGGGACCTGGTGCAGGCAGTCCTCTTCGTTCTGCTCGGCCGGCGGGTACCCGAACCCCTTCTTGGCGATCACGTGCACCAGCACCGGGCCGCCGAAGCCCCTGGCGTGCCGCAGCGCGCGCTCGACCATGTCGGTGTTGTGGCCGTCGATCGGGCCGACGTACTTGAGGCCGAGGTCTTCGAAGAGGACCTGCGGCTGCAGCACGTCCTTGATCCCCTTCTTGATGCCGTGCAGCGTCTCGTACAGCGGCGGCCCGACCAGCGGGGTGCGCGACACCGTGGTCTTGATGTACTCCAGCACGTTCTCGTAGCGCTGCGACATGCGGACCGCGGCCAGGTGCTCAGCCAGGCCGCCGATGGTGGGCTGGTAGGACCGGCCGTTGTCGTTGACCACGATGACGATCGGGCTGTCCTTGGTCACCGCGATGTTGTTCAGCGCCTCCCAGGCCATCCCGCCGGTCAGCGCGCCGTCTCCGATGACCGCCACCACCGTGCGCCCGGTCTCGCCCCGCAGCTTGTACGCCTTGGCCAGGCCGTCGGCGTAGGCCAGGCTGGTCGAGGCGTGCGAGTTCTCCACGATGTCGTGCTCGGACTCGCTCTGGCTCGGATAGCCGGACACGCCGCCCCGCTGCCGCAGCGTGCTGAACCTGTCCTGGCGGCCGGTCAGCAGCTTGTGCACGTAGGCCTGGTGACCGGTGTCGAAGACGATCCGGTCCACCGGCGAGTCGAACACCCGGTGCAGCCCGATGGTGAGCTCCACCACGCCGAGGTTGGGGCCCAGATGACCGCTGGTCCGCGACACGACCTCGATGAGAACGTCCCGGATCTCGCTGGCTAGCTGGGGAAGCTGGTCCGGGGCGAGCCTCTTGAGGTCGCGGGGACCGCGGATCGACTCCAGCAGGCTCAATTCGCGCACTCCTTCCGGAGATAAACTCACCCGAGTCTATGTGCGGCCGGCAGACGGTTGACGGTGACCTGCCGGATTGGTAGTGACCTGCCAGACTAGCCAACATGCAGACGCTGGTGGCCGATCATCCGCTCGTCGCGCACAAACTGACCACGCTGCGCGATTCCGCTACCGAAGCACCGACCTTCCGGCGGCTCACTGACGAGCTGGTGACGCTGCTGGCCTACGAGGCGACCCGCGAGATCCGCGTCCAGCCCACCACGGTGCGGACTCCGGTGGGCGAGGCCAGGGGCGTGAAACTGGCCCGCCCGGTGCCGCTGGTGGTGCCGGTGCTGCGGGCCGGCATCGGGATGCTCGACGGGATGGCGCGGCTGCTGCCAGTGGCCGACGTCGGCTTCGTCGGCCTGGTCCGGGACGAGGAGTCGCTGATCGCCTCGGCCTACGCCGACCGGCTGCCGGGTGACCTGACCGGCCGGGACACGTTCGTGCTCGATCCGATGCTGGCCACCGGGGGCACGCTGCAGACCGTGATCGGCATGCTGGCCGACCGGGGCGCGGCCACGGTCACCGCGGTGTGCCTGCTGGCCGCGCCCGAGGGGCTCGACCGGGTGGGCGCCGCCTACCCGGACGGCGGGCCGGTCCCGGTGCGGGTGGTCACCGCCACGATCGACGAGCGGCTGAACGACCGCGGCTACATCCTGCCCGGCCTGGGCGACGCCGGCGACCGGCTGTTCGGCAGGATCTGACGTGTGAGGGTCAAGGCCCGGGTGGAGGGAACCGTCCAGGGTGTCGGCTTCCGGCCGTTCGTGTACTCGCTGGCCACCCGGCTCGGTCTGGGCGGCCTGGTCGGTAACGACGCGGATGGAGTGTTCCTCGAGGTCGAAGGCCCGCCCGGCGCCGTAAAGGAGTTCCTGGCCGCCCTGCGGGACGAGGCACCGCCGCTGGCGCGGATCGAGCGGGTGGCGGCCACCGGCATTCCGCCGGACGGCACCACCGCGTTCACCATCGTCCCCAGCCAGCCCGGTGGGCAGCGCCGGACCCTGGTCCCGGCCGACAGCGCGACCTGCGCGGACTGCCTGGCCGAGCTGGCCGACCCGGCCGACCGCCGGTTCGGCTATCCGTTCATCAACTGCACCAACTGCGGGCCCAGGTTCACCATCATCCGGGACGTGCCCTACGACCGGCCGCTGACCACGATGGCCGCCTTCACCATGTGCGACCGGTGCGCGGCGGAGTATCACGACCCGGCGAACCGGCGCTTCCACGCCCAGCCGGTCTGCTGCCCGGACTGCGGGCCGGCGCTGCGGCTGCTGGACGGCAAGCAGGGAGACCCGCTGGCCGAGGCCGCCGGCGTGATCATGAGCGGTCAGGTGCTGGCGGTCAAGGGACTCGGCGGGTACCACCTGGCGGTGGACGCGACGAACGAGGCGGCCGCGGCCGCGCTGCGGCGCCGCAAGCACCGCGAGGACAAGCCGTTCGCGGTGATGGTGGCGGATCTGGCGGCGGCGCGACAGCTCTGCGAGGTGGACCAGACATCGGCGCGGCTGCTGGCCAGCCCGCGGCGGCCGATCGTGCTGATGCCCAGGCACGATGACCTGGCCGCGGCGGTGGCGCCCGGCAACCGCCAGCTCGGGCTCATGCTCCCGTACACCCCGCTGCACCACCTGCTGCTCCGGGCGATCTCCAGGCCGATGGTGCTGACCAGCGGGAACGTCTCCGATGAACCGATCGCCTACCGGGACGATGACGCGCTGGCCCGGCTCGGTGGTATCGCCGACGCGTTCCTGATGCACGACCGGGCCATCCATGTCCGCACGGATGACTCGGTGACACGAGCGGTGCGCGGCCGGGAGATGCTGCTGCGGCGCTCCCGCGGCTACGCGCCCGAGCCGGTCACGGTGGCGCCCCTGCCGCCCATCCTCGCCTGCGGGGGCGAGCTGAAGAACACGTTCTGCCTGGCCAAGGAACACCACGCCTTCGTCTCCCAGCACATCGGGGATCTGGAGAACGCCGAGACGCTGGCCTCGTTCACCGAGGGGATCGAGCACTACCGGCGGCTGTTCGACATCGAGCCGGAGGTGGTGGCGCACGACCTGCACCCGGACTACCTGTCCACCAAGTACGCCCTTGAGCTCGGGCTGCCGCTGGCCGGGGTGCAGCACCACCACGCGCACATCGCCTCCTGCCTGGCCGACAACGGCACCGGCGGCCCAGTCATCGGAGTGGCTTTCGACGGGACCGGCTACGGCACCGACGGCACCATCTGGGGCGGCGAGTTCCTGGTCGCGGACCTGGCCGGGTTCGAGCGGGCCGGCCACCTGGCCCCGGTGCCGATGCCGGGCGGCGCGGCGGCGATCAGGCAGCCGTGGCGGATGGCCGCCGCCTACCTGGACGTGGCAGGTCTGGACGGCGGCGAGGTGGCCCGCCGGAACGAGCGGCGGTGGGCGGCCGTGCTGGCGCTGGCGCGGCGCGGGGTGAACGCGCCGGTCACCTCCAGCGCCGGGCGGCTGTTCGACGCGGTGGCGGCGCTGCTCGGGGTACGCGACGAGATAAATTACGAGGGCCAGGCAGCAATCGAACTGGAACAACTCGCCGCCCCCGCGCAGGCCGGCGGATACGTGGCCGGCATCCGGGAGACGGAGCCGTTCACCGTGTCGGGGGCGAGCCTGGTCGCCGCCGTCGCCGAGGACCTCGGGCGAGGCACGCCCCGTGAGGTGATCGCCGCCCGGTTCCACCACGCGATGGCCGCCCTCATCACCCGCGGCTGCCTGCTGGCCCGCGAGCGCTATGGCCTTGACGTCGTGGCCCTGTCCGGCGGCGTGTTCCAGAACGTGCTGTTGCTGTACGGCGCGACGGCCCGGCTGGAGGCGGCCGGGTTCCGTGTCCTGACGCACTCCCGGGTGCCGTGCAACGACGGCGGGATCAGCCTCGGGCAGGCGGTCGTAGCAGCCAGGAATACCAGTCCGCCATCCCGCTCCCAGTGACGGCGGACACCTCCAGGATCTGCGCGGCGGGGCTGAGCCGCTTGATGTCAGCCGCGTGCCTGGCCAGGTCGAAGTCCAGGTACGGCAGCAAATCTGTCTTGTTGACCAGGACGAGATCGGCGCGGGCGAACATGTGGGGGTACTTGGCCGGCTTGTCGTCACCCTCGGTCACCGAGGAAATCACCACCCGGGCCGTCTCGCCCAGATCGAACAAGGCCGGGCAGACCAGGTTCCCGACATTCTCGATCATCAGCACGGACAGGGCCGGCGGATCGAGCTCGGTCAGCGCCCCAGCCACCATCGCGGCGTCCAGGTGACAGCCCGCACCGGTGTTGATCTGCACCACCTTGCACCCGGCCGCGCTGATCCGGCTAGCGTCCAGCGCAGTTTCCTGGTCGCCCTCGATGACGGAGAGGACCAGGCCGAGGTCTCGGGCCGTGCGCTCAAGCAGTGTGGTCTTGCCCGCCCCCGGCGAGCTCATCAGGTTGATGGCCAGCACGCCGCGCTGAGCCAGCCAGTCGCGATTCCTGGCGGCGAGCTCGTCGTTGCGGGCCAGGATCTTCTGCTCCAGCGTGATCGTCTGGTGGGCACACCCGCACGTCCCGCACATCTCAGGCCACCCCCACCGAGGCGATCTTCAACTCCTGGCCGGACAGGACCTCCACGTCGGCGCTCCCGCAGGGGCAGAGCAGGATCAGCCCTTCCGGAGAGAACTCGCCGCCGCAGGACCGGCAGCGACACCGGCCCGGCATCTCGGTGATCTCCAGGCTGGCGCCCTCCATGGTCGTCCCTTCCGTGGCCAGGTCGAAGCAGAACCGCAGCGCGTCGGGCACCACGCCGGACAGCGCGCCGATCTCGAGCCGCACGGAGCGGATCCGGGCCTCGGGCAACCGCGTGGTCACCTGGTCCACGACGCCCTCGACGATGGCCAGCTCGTGCATGACATCAGCAGATGCGCGGCAGCGGGTCACCGACCAGCAGGTCCACGATCCTGGTGCCGCCGAACGTGGTCCTGAGCCGGACGATGCCGGGCGAGTCCTCGCAGGCCCGGCCGATGACCGCGGCCTGCTCGCCGAGCGGGTGGGCACGAAGGGCCGCGACCGCCTGATCCGCCTGGGCTCCGTCCACCACGGCCACCAGGCGGCCCTCGCAGGCCACGTACATCGGGTCGATGCCGAGCAGCTCGGCGGCGCCGCGCACCTCGGCGCGGACCGGGATGTCGTCTTCGCTGGCCAGCACGCCCACCCCGGCGGACCGGGCGATCTCGTTGAGGATGGTGGCCACGCCGCCGCGGGTGGCGTCGCGCAGCGCGCGCACCCCGGGCACCGCGTCCAGCAGGCCGGCCACCAGGCCGTTCAGCGGCGCGGTGTCGGAGCGGACGTCCGCCTCGATGTCGAGCTCGCCCCGGGCCAGCATGATGGTGACGCCGTGGTCGCCAATCGGCCCGGACACGATGATCGCGTCACCGGGCCGGGTCTGGACCAGGCCCAGATCCCGCTGGACGAGGCCGATCCCCGCAGTGTTGATGTAGCAGCCGTCGGCCTTGCCCCGCTCCACCACCTTGGTGTCTCCGGTCACCACCTGGACCCCGGCGGCGGCGGCCGCCGCGCGCATGGACTCCGTGATCCGGGTCAGGTCCGCGATGGGGAAGCCCTCCTCCAGGATGAAGCCCGCCGACAGGTAGAGCGGGCGGGCGCCCGCCACCGCCAGGTCGTTGACCGTGCCGTTCACGGCCAGGTCGCCGATGTCGCCGCCGGGGAAGAACAGCGGCGAGACCACGTAGGAGTCGGTGGTGAGCGCGACCGTGGATTCCCCGGCCCGCAGCCGGGCCGCGTCCTCCAGCGGTTCGAGCAGCGGGTTGCGGAACGCGTCGAGGAACACGGCCTCGATGAGCGTGCGGGTGGCCTTGCCGCCGGCTCCGTGCGACATCGTGATCCGCTCTTCCCTGACCTTCGGGCGGCGGCGCCGGGCCCGCTCGATCCGGTCAAGCACCTGCTGCTCGGTGGTCATGACGCGTTCACCACGGTCGTGCTCACCACGGTCGTGCTCTTCACGGTCGTGCTCACCACGGGGAGCCGGTGGCGGTCCATCCGGCCGAAGTTGTAGTACGCCGCACAGGCCCCCTCCGGTGACACCATGCACGTGCCGATCGGGGTCTCTGGCGTGCACGCGGTGCCGAACACCTTGCACTCCCAGGGTTTGAGCACGCCCTTGAGCACCTCGCCGCACTGGCAGGCCTTCGGGTCGGCCACCCGCACGCCCGGCACACCGAACAGCCGCTCGGCGTCGTAGGCGGCGTGGGACTCGCGCACCTTCAGCGCGGAGTGCGAGATGAACCCGAGGCCGCGCCACTCGAAGTAGGGCCGCAGCTCCATGGTCTGGCCGATGGCCCGCAGCGCCACCGGGTTGCCCTCCCACGGCACCACCCGGGAGTACTGGTTCTCCACCTCCGACCGGCCTTCGGCGAGCTGGACCATCAGCATGTGGATGGACCGCAGGATGTCCAGCGGCTCGAAGCCGGCCACCACCACCGGCTTGCCGTAGTCGCCGGCGATGAACTCATACGGCCGGCAGCCGATCACAGTGGACACGTGACCGGGGCCAAGGAACCCGTCGAGCCGCAGGTCGGGCGAGTCGAGGATGGCCTTGATGGCCGGGATGATCGTGACGTGGTTGCAGAACACGGAGAAGTTCGTGATCCCGGCGGCCTGGGCGCGCAGCAGGGTCATGGCCGTGGACGGGGCGGTGGTCTCGAAGCCGATGGCCATGAACACCACGTGCTTGTCCGGGTTGCTCCTGGCGATCTTGAGTGAGTCGAGCGGCGAGTAGACCATGCGGATGTCGGTGCCGCGGGCCTTGGCGTCGAAGAACGACCCCGCGCTGCCCGGCACCCGCATCATGTCGCCGAACGAGGTCCTGATGACGTCCGGCTCGGAGGCCAGGGCGATGGCGTCGTCCACCCGGCCCATCGGGATCACGCACACCGGGCAGCCGGGACCGTGCACCAGCGTGATCGACTCCGGCAGGTAGTCCTCCAGGCCGTGCTTGTAGATCGTGTGCGTGTGCCCGCCGCACACCTCCATCAGCTTGTACCGCCGGCCGGGCTCGCACAGGGCCGCGATCTTGGCGGCGAGGGCACGGGCCTGGCCGGCGTCACGGAACTCGTCCACGAACCGCATCTCCGCACGCTCCTACTCGATCATCGATTCCTGAAGCGCCGCGAGCTCGTCCTCGTAGGCCTGGCCGATCCCCTCAAGGAACTCCAGGGCCGCCGCCGCCTCCTGCTCGTCGATCTTGGACAGGGCGAAGCCGACGTGGATGAGCACCCACTCGCCCGGCTCCGGCAGGTCGCCGGCGAGCAGCCCGACGTTGATCGTCCGTCGCACGCCGCTCACGTTCACCTTCGCCAGATCCGGCTGACCGGGCAGGAACTCGATCACCTCACCGGGTATGCCCAGGCACATGGACTGCCTCCTTCACCAGGTCGAGCACGATCCGCACCGCCTCGTCCACCGCCGCGGCGACCGGCTCGCTCAGTCCCATCCCGTAGTCCACGGTGGCGGGCTCGCAGCCCACCACGAGCATGCGTCCCTGGCGGGAGCCGAGCAGGCCGAGCACCACGTCCGGCTGCATGCCGTGCGCGTCGAGCAGCCCGGCCGCGGGCTGAGGATCCACCTGGGAGACCTCGACCACGGTGACGGTGCCCGGCTGGTCGCCGCGGGGCGCGGCGTCGATGAGGATGACCGTGTCGTAGCCCTCGGCCAGGTCGTAGGCGAGGTGCATGCCGCTGATCCCGTAGTCGGCCGCCTGGACCGAGCCGGGCAGGCCGGGGAGGCGCTTGATGACTTCGCTTCCGAACCCGTCGTCGCCGAGGAAGATGTTGCCGATACCCGCCACCAGGACCCTCACGGCGGCTCCTCCCGGGCGGTGAGCTCCCACAGCACCTGGTAGAGGGTGGTCTGGAGCTCCTGGATCCGGTGCACGGAGGAGGACGGCGCCACGAACAGGTGGTCGATGCTGTCCAGTTCGGCCATCTTGCCGCCGTCGTAGCCGGCCAGGCCGATACACAGCAGGCCGCGCCGGTGCGCCTCGTCGAACGCGCGCAGCAGGTTCTCCGAGTTCCCGCTGGTGGACAGCCCGACCGCGATGTCGTACGGGCCGGCGAACGCCGCGATCTGGCGGGCGAACACCACGTCGACGCCCACGTCGTTGCAGAGCGCGGTCAGCACCGAGGTGTCGCTGGCCAGGCAGACCGCGGGGCGCGCGGGAAAGCCCGGGGGCGGGTTGAGGAACAGCGTGGTGAGCTGCTGGGCGTCGGTGGCGCTGCCGCCGTTGCCGAAGGCGAACAGCCGGCCCCCGGCCGCGAACCGGGCGGCGGCCTGCCGCGCGCACTCGGCCAGCCGGGCCCCCTCACGCTGGCCGGCCTGCCGGCGTAGCTCGCTGATCTCCTGGGCCTTGGCCACAGTCGAGGCCCGCACCTGGTCGAGCACGGCGGCCAGATCCGTCTCCCCCTGGTACAGGAAGGGGTAGAGCTCCCGGATCCCTTCGCTCATGGCGACTCCACGACCGCGCCTACGATCGCGCCTACGATCGCGATGGCCTCACCGGCGTGCACCAGGATCGTGTCGCCCACCCGGGCGGGCACCAGGGCCACGCTCACCTCTTCGAGGCTGGAGCCGGTGTCCACCAGGGCGAGATCATCGTCGAGCAGGCGCGCCACGGTGACCTGCACGGCAGTGTCCGAGCAGGTGACGCACACATCCCCGTCGGCGCAGGTCATGCCAGCACACCCGGCTGCTCGAAGAACACGTGCACCAGCTCCCACAGCACGTGATACGTGGTCACCTGCAACTCCTTGACCACGCAGGGGTCGTTTGAGTCCGCTACCAGCACGTGGCCTGCCTCCGGCCAGTCCGCGCCCGGCCCGGTCAGCACGATGGTGAGCAGGCCGCGCTTCCTGGCGGCGGCCAGCCCGGCGCGGACGCTGGCGTCGCCGGGGCCGGCGCAGATGCCGAGCGCGATGTCCTGCGGCGCGGCCAGGTGGCGGATCTGGTGGGCGAAGATCGCCTCCAGGCCGTCGCGAGCCGCCACCCCGGTGACGGTGGCCGCGTCGGTAGTCAGCGAGATGGCGGGAAGGGCGCGCTTGCCCACGATGACCGGGTGGACGAACTCCACCGCCACGTGCTGCGCGTCCGTGCTCGCGCCGCCGATGCCGAACACCACCAGCTTCCCGCCCAGATGGAACCGGACCGCCATGGCGTGGCAGGCCGCGGCGATGGCGGCGGCCTGGCCGGACAGATCGGGGCCGGCCCGGCGGTCGAACAGCCCGGCCACGGCGGTCATGATCCCGGCCCGGACAGATCCACGTCCACCTCGACGTCCACGGCGTCGCGGACCTTGAGCGCGCCGAAGAAGCCGCGGTACGGCTTGATCCCGAACGAGGTCTGCACGACGGACCCGGTGGCGTGGTACGTGCCGGGGCCGGTCTCGCTCACCCGCAGCCGGATGGGCCCGGACTGGCCGGCCAGCCGCAGCGTCCCGGATATCACCCCGGACTCGAACGTGGCCTCGTCGAAGGTCGCCTCCGGGTACCGGTCGACCGCCATGCTCCTGGCCGCGTTGGCCTCGATCTCCCGCTTGTCCCGGGCGGAGAGCGCCACGACGCCGCCGGTGCCCTCGCGCACCGCCAGCGATCGCAGGTCGATACGGGCCTGGAGAGCAGCAGAGTCTCCGGACACCGTCACCTCGCCGGACCAGCGGGTCACGTCGATGATCAGGTCGTGGCCCGCCGTCGCGGCCAGTCCCTCCCGGGACGTCTTCAGGACGAGCCGGTCACGGTCCGCGCCGATCTCGTAACGTCCGGCGGCCAATGTCATGACAGCACCGTCGTCATGACAGCACCGTAGGACACATGTGGGGTGAGCGTCCAGCCAGTACGGGATCCAGCACGGGGAAGCCAGCGCTGGATTCAGTGCAGGGGGACCTCGCCGAACACGTCGCGGATCCGCTTGAGATCCCGCATCCGCGGCTGGGTGGTGCCGCCGACCCAGCGGCTGACGGTCTTGACCGACACCCCGAGCGCCCGTGCCGCGGCCTCCTGGGTCATGCCCTCGCGGCGCAGCGCGCTGGACATCCACTCGGCGAACGACTCGGCGCGCTCCGGGACGGCTTCGGGTCCCGCCGCCGGCCGCGGGGCGGGCATCCCCTGCGGCTGGGACTCCGAGTGCAGCACGTCCACCTCGACGTGCTCGGGAAAGATCCGGAAGGCGACCTGGATGTACCCGGTCGGGCCGGCCGCGTCCAGCAGCGCGCGGAACACCGTGTCGCCGACCTCGCGGACGCCTTCCTCGTTGAGCGGCGAGTCGCTCAGGCAGCGCCGGACGAAGTCCCTGATCTCGGGGATGAACGAGGGCCGCGCCGGGAACATCTGCGAGATCACGACGACCGGGACCACCTGGATCGGATCAGGATCGGTCACCGGACGTGTCCCCTCAGCGGGCCGCTCTCCCATGGCTCCCCCCAGAGTACGCGGCGACGGAACAAACCGGAAGGCACGAGACAATTCTGTCCTGACCATGGACTGAACCGTCTTGTCGCTGAACGATCAAAGGTCTAGCATCAGGGGCACCCCGCCCAGCCAGTGGAGGAGGTGGCCACCCATGGCCACGGAATCCGGAACCGAAGAACCACTCGTCCACATTCTCTGGATGAACGGAGGGCTCGGCTGCGACGGGGACTCGGTCGCGCTGACCGCGGCCACCCAGCCCAGCATCGAGGAGATCGTGCTCGGCGCCCTGCCGGGACTGCCGAAGATCCAGGTGCACTGGCCGCTGATCGACTTCGAATGCGGACCGGAGCAGGGAGCCGACAACTTCATCGAGTGGTGGCACAAGGCCGACCGCGGCGAGCTGGAGCCGTTCGTCCTCGTGGTGGAAGGCTCGATTCCCAACGAGGCGATCAAGAAGGAAGGGTACTGGTGCGGCTTCGGTAACAACCCGGCGACCGGCCAGCCCATGACGACCAGCGAATGGCTGGACCGCCTGGCGCCCAAGGCCACCGTCATCCTCGCGGTGGGCACCTGCGCCACTTACGGCGGCATCCACGCGATGGCCGGCAACCCCACCGGCGCGATGGGCGTCCCTGACTACCTCGGCTGGGACTGGCGGTCGAAGGCCGGCCTGCCGATCGTCTGCGTCCCCGGCTGCCCCATCCACCCGGACAACCTGTCCGAGACCATCCTTTATCTGCTCTACCAGGTCGCGGGCCAGGCGCCGATGATCCCGCTGGACGAGGCGCTGCGGCCCACCTGGCTGTTCGGCGCCACCGTGCACGAGGGCTGCGACCGGGCCGGCTACTACGAGCAGGGCGACTTCGCCTCCGAGTACGGCTCGCCGAAATGCCTGGTCAAGCTGGGCTGCTGGGGGCCGGTGGTCAAGTGCAACGTGCCCAAGCGAGGCTGGATCAACGGCGTGGGCGGCTGCCCGAACGTGGGCGGCATCTGCATCGCCTGCACGATGCCGGGCTTCCCGGACAAGTTCATGCCGTTCATGGACGAACCGCCGGGCGCGCGCGTCTCCACCGCGGCGAGCAGCATGTACGGGTCGGTGATCCGGACGCTGCGTAGCTTCACCGCCAAGACCGCCGACCAGGAACCCAAGTGGCGGAAGCGCAGCGACGAGCTGCTGACCGGATTCAAGAAGACCTGGTGAGGAGGTGACAGATATGACCACAACGCGGGACACCGGCGTTGTGGAGATGTCCTGGGACCCGATCACCAGGATCGTGGGCAGCCTCGGCATCTACACCAAGATCGACTTCAACCAGAAGCGCGTCGTCGAGTGCCACAGCACCTCGTCGATCTTCCGTGGCTACAGCATCTTTATGAAGGGCAAGGACCCCAGGGACGCGCACTTCATCACCAGCCGGATCTGCGGGATCTGCGGCGACAACCACGCCACCTGCTCGGTCTACAACCAGAACATGGCCTACGGGGTGCGCCCGCCGCACCTCGGCGAGTGGATCATCAACCTCGGTGAGGCCGCCGAGTACATGTTCGACCACAACATCGTCCAGGAGAACCTGGTCGGGGTGGACTTCTGCGAGAAGATGGTCGGCGAGACCAATCCTGGCGTGCTGGAGCAGGCCAACCGCACCGAGGCGCCGCACGCGGCCGGCCACGGCTACGCCACCATCGGCGACATCATGCGGGCGCTGAACCCGCTGGAGGGCGACTTCTATCGCGAGGCGCTCCAGATGAGCCGGTCCACCCGGGAGATGTTCTGCCTGATGGAGGGGCGCCACGTGCACCCCTCCACGCTGTATCCGGGCGGCGTGGGCACCACGGCCACGGTGCAGCTGTTCACCGACTACCTGACCAGGCTGATGCGCTACGTGGAGTTCATGAAGCGCGTGGTGCCGCTGCACAACGACCTGTTCGACTTCTTCTACGAGGCCATGCCCGGCTACGAGGAGGTCGGCCGGCGGCGCGCCGACATGGTCTGCTGGGGGAGCCTCAACGACCCGGAGTACTGCGACTTCACGTACCGGAACATGACGAACTGGGGCCGGCACATGTTCGTCAGCCCCGGCGTCATCCGGGACGGTGAGCTGCTCACCAACGACCTGGTCGAGATCAACCTGGGTATCCGCATCCTCCTCGGCTCCTCCTACTACGAGGACTGGGCGGACCAGGAGATGTTCGTGACCCAGGATCCGCTGGGCAACCCGGTGGACCGCAGGCACCCGTGGAACCAGCACACGATCCCCCGGCCGCAGAAGCGGGACTTCGAGGGCAAGTACAGCTGGGTCATGTCACCGCGCTGGTTCGACGGCACCACCCACATGGCGGCCGACACCGGCGGCGGGCCGATCGCCCGGCTGTGGGCCACCGCGCTCGGCCGGCTGGTGGACTTCGGATACGTCAAGTCCACCGGGAACAGCGTGCAGATCAACCTGCCCCGCACGGTCAGCAGGCCCGAGGTCACCTTCGAGTGGAAGATCCCGCGCGACAAGGAGGGCAGGCCGCTGTCCAACGCGATCGAGCGCGACCGCGCCCGCACCTACTTCCAGGCCTACGCGGCGGCGTGCGCGCTGCACTTCACCGAGAAGGCCCTGGCCGAGATCCGGGCCGGCCGGACCAAGACCTGGGAGCCGTTCAAGGTCCCCGACGAGGCCAACAGCTGCGGGTTCACCGAGGCGGTGCGCGGCGTGCTGTCCCACCACATGGTCATCAGGGGCGGGAAGATCGCCAACTACCACCCATACCCGCCGACTCCGTGGAACGCCAGCGTCCGTGACGTCTACGGCACGCCAGGCCCCTACGAGGACGCCGTGCAGAACACCCCCATCTTCGAGGAGAACCCGCCGGAGACCTTCAAGGGCATCGACATCATGCGCGCCGTGCGCAGCTTCGACCCATGCCTTCCCTGCGGCGTGCACATGTACCTGGGCGGCGGCAGGGAGTTGCGGAAGGTGCACTCCCCCATGTCCGTCGTGCTGTCGACCTGAGGCATGAGCGAGACCAAGCAGGCCGGCGACCGGATCGAGGAGATCCTGGGCTCCCTGCGCGCCCGCGGGGACGAGGCCGCCGCCGAGGAACTGGTCGGGGTGCTGGTCGGGCTGTATGGTGACGGCCTGAGCCGGATCGTGAGCTCGCTCGGGCCGGACACGCTGCTGCGGCTCATCGAGGACCCGCTGGTCGAGAGCCTGCTGCTGCTGCACGACCTGCACCCGCTCGACGTGGACACCAGGATCCAGCGCGCGCTGGACCGGGTCCGGCCCTACCTCGGCTCGCACGCCGGCGGGGTGGAGTACCTAGGCGTGAACGACGGCGTGGCCCAGCTTCGCCTGGAGGGAAGCTGCCACGGCTGTCCGTCGTCCACGGTGACCGTACGGCTGGCCATCACCGGCGCGGTGCGCGAGGCCGCCCCCGAGGTCACCGAGGTCACGGTGGAGGGGGTGACCGAGCCGTCGCCACCGCTGCTCCAGATCAGCCGGCGGATCGAGGAGGGGGGCGGCTGGGTCACCCTGCCTGAGATGGGACCGCCGAGTTCGCGGCCGGTCGCCGCGTCCGCGGCCGGCCTGCCCGTGCTGGTGTGCGCGGTCCGCGGCACCCTGTACGCGTATCGCGACTCGTGTGCCGCGTGTGGCTCGTCGATGGCGGACGGGCACCTGGAACGCGAGGTGCTGACCTGCCGCTGCGGGTCGCGGTTCGACGTCCGCGCCGCCGGGCGCGACCTGGACGACGCGGCCCGGCATCTGGAGCCGCTGCCGCTGCTGGCCGACAGCCAGGGCGTGCGGGTTTCCGTCCCGGCGGTGGTGTAGCCGTGTCCGCGGGCCTGCGCCGGTTCGTCACCGGCTCAGGCCGGAGCCGCCCGGCCGGAACTCCCGCGCCCCCGCCAGAAGGAGACGCGCCGGAAGAAAAGTGCGAGATGTGCGCCGCCGGCATTCCGGTCCGCCACGGTCACGTGGCGGACCTGGAGCATTCGTCGCTGCTGTGCACGTGCCGGCCGTGTTACCTGTTGTTCCAGCAGGACCAGGCCGGCCGGGGGCGCTACCGGGCGGTACCCGATCGTTATCTGGGCGACCCGGACCACCCGCTGACCGAGGCCGACTGGGACGACCTGGAGATCCCGGTCGGGCTGGCGTTCTTCATGCGTAGCTCGCGCGACGGGCTGAGAGGGTTCTACCCCAGCCCGGCGGGGCCGGCCGAGTGCCGGCTCGACCTGGGCGCGTGGGAGCGGATAGCGCGGGCTCACCCGCTGCTGGAGGCCATCGAGTCCGACGTGGAGGCCGCGCTGGTCACCCGGACCGATGACGGCGTCGAGCACTTCCTGGTGCCCATCGACGCCTGTTACGAGCTCGCCGGGCGGATGCGCATGCTGTGGAAGGGGTTCGACGGCGGGACGGAGGCACGGCAGAGCGTCGCGGAGTTCCTGGCCGGCGTCCGTGCCCGGTGCCTGGATTCACCGGGCCTGGATTCACCGGGCCTGGATTCACCGGGTAGGGACTGACGTGACCGGCCTGGTGTTCGCCGACCTGGTGTTCGACTGCCTCGGCGCCGAGCCTGACCGGTACGCGGTCGTCCCGTCGATGACGCTGAAGCTGCGGATCACCGAGACCGGCGGGCAGCGGATCGAGGCGATCGCGCTGCGCTGCCAGATCAGGATCGAGCCCGCCCGGCGGCGGTACACCCCCGCCGAGGAGGAGAAGCTGAACGATTTGTTCGGCGAGGTCAGCCGCTGGGCCGACACGCTGAAGCCGCTCCAGTTCACCACGGTGTCCGCCATGGTGCCCGGCTTCACCGGCAGCACCGAGGTCGACCTGCCGGTGCCGTTCAGCTACGACCTGGAGATCGGGTCGACCCGGTATTTCACCGGCCTGGAGGACGGCGTCATTCCGCTGCTGCTGCTGTTCAGTGGCACCGTGTTCGCCCTGGAGGGCGGGCGGATCTCGGTGCAGCAGGTGCCCTGGAGCAAGGAGGCCCCCTGCCGGATCCCGGTCACCGTGTGGCGAGAGGCGATCGACGTCCACTTCCCCGACAGCGCCTGGCTCAAGATGAGCACCCGCACGCTGGATGACCTGCAGCGGTTCAAGAGCCGGCACGCGCTGCCGACCTGGGACGCCACGCTGCGGGCGCTCCTGGAACAGGCCGGGCCATGAACCCCGGGCACCTCGAACACGCCCGCAAAGTGGCCGACGCTGTTCTCTACGAGGGCTACCTGCTCTACCCGTACCGTAGGTCGGCGCAGAAGAACCAGGTGCGATTCCAGTTCGGGGTGCTGATGCCGCCGGCCTACAGCGCGGTCGACCCCTCGGAGGCATCGGCCAGCCAGACCGAGTGCCTGCTCGAATATCGCGACGGCGCGGTGGTCTGGGTGCTGGCCCGGTTCCTGCACCTGCGCGGGGACGAAGCGGACGATCTGGAACACCGGGTCGAGGTACCGGTGTCCAGCCTGCTCCGCGGCGAGGCCGACGTGCCGTTCCACGTCGCGGGACTGGACGCGGCCATGGTGATCGGGGCGGAGCGGCTCCCCGGGAGGGTGCTGCGGATGCGGGTCCGCCTGGAGAACCGGACGGCACCGCCGGAGCCGCCGCGCAGCCGGCCAGACGCCCTGCGGCACGCGCTGATTTCGGCGCACCTCCTCATCGGCGCCGAGGATGGCACGTTCCTGTCGCTCACGGAGCCGCCGGAGTGGGCCGCGCCGCTGGCGGCCGGCTGCGTCAACACCGGGCTCTGGCCGGTGCTGGCCGGGCCGCCGGACTGCCGCGACCTCGTGCTGGCCGCTCCGATCATCCTGTACGACCACCCGGAGGTCGCGGCGGAGAGCGCGGGCGACCTGTTCGACGCGACCGAGATCGACGAAATCCTCACCCTGCGCACGCTGGCGATGACCGACGAGGAGAAGGCGGAGGCCCGGTCCACCGACCCGCGCGCGGCCGGCCTGCTGGACCGGCTGGAGGGGCTGCCGCCGGAGATGATCGAGAAGATGCACGGCGCGATCAGGTACCTGGGCCCGGCAGCCAGCCCGGTGGAGGAGCCGTGGTGGGATCCGGGGTCCGACCAGTCGGTGTCGCCGGAGACGGATCACGTGATGGTTCAGGGCGTGCGCGTGGCCAAGGGCAGCCGGGTCCGGATGCGGCCGGGGGTGCGCCGGGCCGACGCCCAGGACCTCTTCCTGGCCGGTCGCGAGGCGGTGGTGGAGGCCGTGCTCTTCGACGTGGACGGCCAGGTGCACGTGGCCGTGAGCCCGGCCGGGGACCCGCTGGCCGGCCTCGGGAGGTTCCGGTACTTCGCCCCGGATGAAATCGAGCCGGTCTAGGTGCCCATCGGGTGCCAGACCGTTTTGGTCTCCAGGAAGGCGAGCAGCCGGCGCGGGGTGGCCGGCTCGGCCCAGTCGTCGTCGGCGGCGAACACCCGCTTGACGCTGGCGGCCGCCAGCCGCTCAAGCTCCGCCCGCTCCCCCGGCTCCGCGCCGGTGACGTCGATCGCGTTCACGTCCATGTGGCTGGCCAGCACGGGCGCCAGTTCGGCGGTGACGCCGGTGAGCACGTTGACCACGCCGCCGGGGATGTCGGAGGTGGCCAGCACCTCGGCCAGGGTGGCCGCGGGCAGCGGCCGGTCCTGGCTGGCCACCACGACCGCGGTGTTACCGGTGGCGATCACCGGGGCGAGCACGCTGACCAGGCCGAGCAGGCTGGAGCGCTGCGGGGCCAGCACCGCCACCACCCCGGACGGCTCGGGCACGCTGAAGTTGAAGTACGGCCCGGCCACCTGGTTGGCCCCCCCGGCGACCTGCGCGATCTTGTCCGGCCAGCCCGCGTACCAGACCCACCGGTCGATGGTCGCGTCCACCACGGCCCCGGCCTCGGGCGCGGGCATATCTTCCGCCGCGGCGACCTCGGCGGTGAACTGGACGGCGCGGCCTTCGAGCATCTCGGCCACCCGGTAGAGCACCTGCCCGCGGTTGTAGGCGGTCGCGCCGGACCACCGGGCGAACGCGGC
>DASZAD010000053.1:0-3018 GCA_035945415.1 Streptosporangiaceae bacterium | reverse complement strand
GGCGCTGGTGGCGTCCACCAGCACCAGGGCGCCGGCGTCGGCGCCGCCCACCCGGGCGACCGGCATCGCGACCCCGGTGGAGGTCTCGTTCTGGGTGAGCGCGTACGCGTCTACGCCGGCCTCGGCCCGGGGCAGCGGGTGCGCGCCCGGGGCGGACTCGATCACCGTCGGCCCGGCCAGCCAGGGCGCGGCCGTGGTCACCTTCGCGAACCTGGCGGAGAACTCGCCGAACGCCAGGTGCTGCGCCTTGTCCCTGATCAGCCCGAACGCGGCGATGTCCCAGAACGCGGTGGTGCCGCCGTTGCCCAGGACGACCTCGTAGCCGTCGGGAAGGGAGAAAAGCTCTCTCATCCCCGACCGGACGCGGCGCATCAGGTTGCGCACGGGTTCCTGCCGGTGGGAGGTCCCCAGGTAGGTGCCGCCCCAGGCGGCGAGCGCGGCGAGCTGCTGTGGCCGGACCTTGGACGGGCCGCAGCCGAACCTTCCGTCGGCCGGCTTGATGTCTCGCGGGATGGCGATGCTGGTCACCGGCCTAGCTTAGGTGACCCCTCAGACCGCCCGGTCGAGCACCTCGCTCGCTCCGGGCACGTCAGACACCGGGCGGGACTTGGGCCCGACGTAGCGGGCGCTGGGCCGGACCAGCCGCCCGGTTCGCTTCTGCTCCAGGATGTGCGCGGCCCACCCGGCGGTGCGGGCGCAGGTGAACATCGAGGTGAACATGTGCGGGGGCACCCCAGCGAAGTCCAGCACGATCGCCGCCCAGAACTCCACGTTGGTCGCCAGCACCCGGTCCGGCCTGCGGGCGTGCAACTCGGCCAGCGCGGCCCGCTCCAGCGCTTCCGCCACCTCGAACCGGGGCGCGCCCAGATCTCTGGCCGCCCGGCGCAGCACCCGGGCCCGCGGGTCCTCGGCCCGGTACACCCGGTGGCCGAAGCCCATCAGCCGCTCGCCCCGGTCCAGCGCCGCCTTGACGTAGGCCTCGGCGTCGCCGGTCTTCTCCACCTCCTCGATCATGTGCAGCACCCGGGCCGGCGCGCCGCCGTGCAGCGGCCCGGACATCGCGCCCACCGCGCCGGACAGCGCGGCGGCGACGTCGGCGCCGGTAGAGGCGATCACCCGGGCGGTGAACGTGGAGGCGTTCAGGCCGTGCTCGGCCGCCGAGACCCAGTAGGCGTCCACCGCTTTGACGTGCCGCGGGTCCGGCTCGCCGCGCCAGCGGATCATGAACCGCTCGGTGATCGTCTTCGCCTCGTTCACCCGGGACTGCGGGACCATCGGCAGCCCGAGCCCGCGGGCGGCCTGGGCCACGAACGACAGCGCCATCACCGAGGCGCGGGCCAGGTCGTCGCGGGCCTCCTCGTCGCTGATGTCGAGGAGCTGGCGCATCCCCCAGGCCGGGGCCAGCATGGCCAGCGCGCTCTGCACGTCCACCCGGATGTCGCCGGAGTGCACCGGGATCGGGTACGGCTCGGCCGGCGGCAGGCCGGGGGAGAACGAGTTGTCCACCAGCAGGCCCCACACGTGGCCGTAGGTGACGTGACCGGCCAGTTCCTCGATATCCACCCCGCGGTAGCGCAGGGCACCGCCCTCCCGGTCCGGCTCGGCGATCTCGGTCTCGAACGCGACCACGCCTTCGAGCCCAGGCTTGAATTCTGAGGTGTGCTCGGACATGTGCGTCCTTAGAGTCGTAGTGGCCCGAGGCTGGTTGCCCTGGATGCCGCGCCGCCGTTTCCCGGTGCGATGCCCTGCCGGCCTATTCAATCGCGCCGCGCCTGCCAACCGGTAGTCGAGACGGCCCCAGGCAGCGTCACGCCGCGACGGGAGTGACAGCTGTGTGATGATCGGTCCCGTGAATGCGACCGAGCGGGCGGGCCAGCCCGATCCTGAGGCCGCCGGGATCCTGGACGAGGAGACGGCGGACCCGGACCCCGTCCGGCAGTTCTCCCGGTGGCTGGCCGACGCGCGGGCTGCCGGGCTGCCCGAGCCGGAGGCCATGGTGCTGGCCACGGTGTCCGGGAACGGGCAGCCCCGGGCACGCACGGTCCTGCTCAAGTCCCACGACGCCAGCGGCCTGGTCTTCTACACCAACCGGACCTCGATCAAGGCCAGGCATCTGGCCGCGCAGCCCCGGGCGTGCGTGCTGTTCCCCTGGCACGGCATACACCGCCAGGTGATCATCGAAGGCGTGGTCAGCGCCATGACCACCCAGCAGAGCGAGCCGTACTTCCACTCCCGGCCACGCGGCTCCCAGCTCGGCGCCTGGGCCAGCGAGCAGTCGTCGGTCATCACGTCGCGGGCCGTGCTGGGCGAGCGCTACGCCCTCCTGGAACGGCGCTGGCCACCGGGCGTCGAGGTGCCCATGCCGGACTTCTGGGGCGGCTACCGGCTGGCGCCGCAGTCCTTCGAGTTCTGGCAGGGCAGGTCGAACCGGCTGCACGACCGCTTGCGATACTCACCGGCGCCCGGCGGCTGGACCATCCAGCGGCTGGCGCCCTGAGCCCACCGCACATCGCTCACCGTCGCAGGTCATCGCGCATCGCATAGCATCGATGCAGGAGGAGGACGGTTGACGGCGCACGGGCTCATTGACACCACGGAGATGTACCTCCGCACAGTCTTCGAACTGGAGGAGGAGGGTATCGTGCCGCTCCGCGCGCGTATCGCCGAACGACTCTCGCAGAGCGGTCCCACCGTGAGCCAGACCGTGGCCAGGATGGAGCGGGACGGGTTGCTGCACGTCCAGGACGACCGTCAGCTCTCGCTGACCGAGGAGGGCCGGGGGCTGGCCATCCGGGTGATGCGCAAGCACCGGCTGGCGGAGTGCCTGCTCGTCGGCGTGATCGGGCTGCCCTGGGAAGACGTGCACAACGAGGCGTGCCGGTGGGAGCACGTGATCTCCGAGGACGTGGAGCGCCGCGTGCTCGAGCTGCTCGACTACCCCGTCCGCTGCCCGCACGGCAACCTCATCCCCGGGCTCGACGAGCTGGGCCTGCCGCCCGAGGTGAAGAGCCGGGCGCT
>DASZAD010000052.1:0-18869 GCA_035945415.1 Streptosporangiaceae bacterium | reverse complement strand
CCGGCACCGCGGACTGCACCGGCACCGCGGACTGCACCGGCACCGCGGACTGCGCCGGCACTGCGGACTGCGCCGGCGCGAGACGACGGCGCCAGGCCCGGTTCCGCAGGATGGCCAGCCGGCCGATGGTGTTCGTGCCCAGTCGCTGGGGGCGTGGCCACCCGCGGCGGGCCATGGACAGGAGAATTTGATCGTAGAGGTCGTCCAGCGTCAGCAGCTCGCTGGCACCGTGCACTCCTTCGCGCAGGATATGCAGCATGCCGCCGGTGAAGGCGGTGTAGCGGTCCCCGGGCCGGGCGAGTGCCGGTGAGGTGGCGGGGGCGGACGTCATCACGTAGATCCCATCGACGCCTACCTGGCCGATGACGGCCGTGGCCGAGTCGGACATGGCGTGTAGAGCCCGGCCGCTGAAGCAGCAGTCCAAGATGACGATGCGGCGGGATGCCCGGCATTGGCGGATCACGTCACGCACCCATCCGTAAGGGAGCGCTGTGTACTTCGGCCTGGCAGCGTTCGTGGCCGGAGTCGCCAGCAGCAGTTCCCCGTCGCGGGCCAGCACACCGTGCCCGGAATAGTAGACGATGAACGTGTCGCGAGCCTGATCGGCCAGCCTGAGAAGGGATTCGATCACGTCCGCGGTGTCGGCATGATCAAGCAGGACGCTTCTTCGCTGCGCGGGCAGCCCCCATAGCCTCTCGTCAGCGAAGGTTGCGGCCAGATCGGCCAGGTTGTTGGCTACACCCGGCAGCGGGCCAAGCGCCGGATCCTGGTAGGTGCTGGCCCCGATCAAGACCGCGGCGGAGGTCGCCGGGTCAGGAAGGCCCGGCACTGCTAGCCGACAGCAGGGAAGAGACGGACGCTAGCAGTGCCTCGGGATCCTTGGCGTTGCGTGCGGTCAGCTCAGCCTCGCCCTGCGGGGTGCGGATCCGGAGGGTTACATCCCCCACGCGAGTACGCAACCACACCGAGAGCGAGCCGGCCAGCGTGGCCCCCGCGCCTCCCGATCCGAGCGCCACCACCAGCACATCGCTGAGCGCGCCCATCTCGCCAGGCGCTGGAGAGCCGGCGGGCCGGGTGACCGGGTTTCCGGCCAGCTCAGGATCTTCCAGCAGCCAATCTTCGAGGCTCTTCAGTTCGTCGTAAGAGCCAGCGCCGCCGACAGTTATCTCCACATTCATGTGGTCCCCCTGAACCAGCCAGGTGGCATGGCCCGTGGTCATGAGCCTGCGTAAGCATCATCCGGGCGATTTCTCATCCTACGCCGTCAGATCATCGCCCGGCGGCGGCAGCGAGCCGGAGCCGGCCCTTGAACTCGCCGCCGTGGGTGCGGCATCCTCCGGATCCGGCGGACAATTCTCAGTTAGGCAGCCTGGCGGGTCACGCGGTCCAGCGGACTCATGATGCCTGAGGAGCTCGGTGAGCAAGGTCATCTCGGCGGACGGCACGCCCATCAGCTACCAGCGCCGGGGAGACGGGCGGCCGGTCATCCTGGTCGGCGGCGCCCTCAACGACCAGCAGTCGTCCGCTCCGCTGGCCGCGGCGCTCGCGCCGCATCTGACCGCGATCAGCTACGACCGCCGGGGCCGCGGGGCGAGCGGGGACACGCCGCCATACGCGGTCGAGCGCGAGATCGAAGACCTGGCCGCGCTCATCGCCGAAGCCGGCGGCCGGGCGGGCGTGTGCGGGTTCTCCTCCGGGTCGGTGCTGGCCCTGGACGCCGTCGCCGCCGGGCTGCCGATCAGCGGGCTCGGGCTGTTCGAGCCGCCGTTCCGGCTGCCGGACGGCCCGCAGTTGCCGCCGGACTACCAGGAGCACGTGACCAGGCTGGTGACTGGCGGCGGGCTGGGGGAGGCGGTCGAGTACTTCATGACCAGGGCCGTCGGCCTTTCCGTGGAGGCGGTCGCCCAGATGCGCCGTTCGCCCGCCTGGTCCTCTCTGGAAAGGCTGGCGCCCACGCTCATCTACGACGGGTGGTTGCTGCTCGACCCGGCCCTCCCGGTCGCCCGGCTGGCGACGATCGCGGTGCCCGTCCTGGTGCTTGACAGCGCGGCCAGCGCCCCCTGGCTGCGCAACTCAGCCCGCGCCACCGCCCAGGCCCTGCCTGACGCTAGCCACCGCAGCCTGGACGGCACCTTCCACCAGATCCCGCCGGAGATCCTGGCTCCCGTTCTTGTGGAGCTTTTCACGTCATTGCCGCAAACATGACAGACTTGAAGGATGCTGGAGGCGGTCGGTCTCTCGGTCGAACAACAGGCGATCTACCTGGCGTTGCTTGAGGTTTCACCGGCCACCGCGGCCCAGCTCAGGGACCGGGTGCCCGGGGTGCGGGTGCGGCCCGCCATCGCCGCGCTCGAAGGCGCCGGCCTGGTGTCACGGCTCACCGGGCAGCCCGCGCGCTACCAGCCCGCGCCGCCCGACATGGCCCTCGAAGTCCTGGTCCGGGCGCGCGAACAGGAGCTCCGGCAGGTGCGGCTGGAGGTCACGAGGCTGGCCGAGCGGTTCCAGGCCGGGATGGACCCGGTCCGGCCGGAGGAGGTCGTGGAAGTCGTCTCGACCAGGGACGCGACGCTGCAACGCTGGGAGCAGCTCCAGCGCAGCGCGCAGCGCGAGGTGCGCTCGTTCGACCGGCCGCCATACGCGAACGAGGTGGCGGCGCCCAACCAGGTGGAACGGGAGAGGCTGGCCGCCGGGATCTCATTCCGCGCCGTGTACGCGCGGGCCGGCCTGGATCTGCCGGGCCGGCTCGACGCCATGCGAGCCATGGTGGCGGCCGGTGAGCAGGCGCGGGTGACTGCCGACCTGCCGGTCAAGAT
Organism: Streptosporangiaceae bacterium; assembly: GCA_035945415.1. Taxonomy (GTDB): domain Bacteria; phylum Actinomycetota; class Actinomycetes; order Streptosporangiales; family Streptosporangiaceae; genus PALSA-505. The sequence continues at coordinate 16,056 of DASZAD010000052.1, read as the reverse complement.
GTTCCTGGCCGACAACGCGATCGGGCTGATCCCGCTGGAACGGCGGGACCGGGCTGACGCGGCTGACAGCGCGCTCGTCATCCACTCGTCGTCGCTGCTCGACACGCTGAGCGCGCTGTTCGAGGCGATATGGGCGACGTCTGTGCCGGTGAAGTTCGGTGACGACGGGACAGCGGAAACGAAATCCTCGGGAGAGGAACCTGGTGAGGGGCAGCGGACGCTGCTGGGGCTGCTGGCGGTGGGGCTCACGGATGAGGCCATCGGACGACAGCTCGGATGGCATCCACGGACCGTTCAGCGGCACGTCCGGCGGCTCATGAGCGAGCTCGGGGCGCAGACGCGATTCCAGGCTGGGCTGCAGGCGGTGCGACGGGGGTGGCTGTGAGCTGCGCTGTGACCCTGGTGGCAACAGAGGCGTACGGCCCGCACTGTGTCATCCGGCCTTGCGCGCCAGGTTGTTGATCGCTTCCGCCGCCTGCCCCCAGGGGAACAGGTCCAGGTAGCGGCCAAACTGGACTGGCAACTGCAAGACAGCAACGTCGCGACTGCCACGGTCGTCACCATCCGCGGCCGATCGCGGTAGCCGCTGGTGACACCAAGGTTCCCGGCGCCACTGACCCGCCTGCGGGTCAGGGCGACGGGATCGCCCTGACCCGCAGGACCGGCTCGGTCAGGACGTGCCGGTTGCGCCCCGGCGGGCCAGGGCGTCCACGGTCACGGCCGCGAGCAGCACGATGGCGGTCACGATGTCGGTCGCGGCCGCACTCAGGCCCAGCAGGAAGAGCCCGTTATAGATGGTCGCGACGACGAGGCCGCCCAGCAGCGCGTGCAGCATCCTGCCGCGCCCGCCGAACAGGTGCGTCCCCCCGATGACCGCGGAGGCCACCGCGAACAGGACGAGCTGCCCGCCGTCGACATTGGTCGAGATGGAGCCGAGCCTGGACGCGTACATGACGCCGGCGACCCCGGCGGTCAGCCCGCACAGCGTGAACGCCAGGGTCCTGATCCTGACCAGGTTGACACCCGCTCGCCTGGCTGCTTCGGCGTTGCCGCCGATCGCATACACGTAGCGACCGAACCGGGTCCGTCCGAGCAGAGCCGTCCACAGCGCGAGCATGCCGAGCACGACCAGCACCGCCCAGGGAAGACCGCTGAGCGTTACGAACCCCACCCCGCGGTTGGTGTCGCTGATCAGCACGACCACCACGCCGGCCGCCGCCATGACCAGTACCTTGAGCGCCGTGACGCTGATCGGCGGGGTCACCAGGCCGGACGCCCTCCGCCGGCGATCCCTGACGACCAGCAGACCTCCGGCGGCCACCACAATCGCCGCCATGACGATCCAGCCAGCTGCGGGAGTGAGGTTGCCGCTGGTCAAGTCGTTGACGATGGTACTGGAGATGGGGATCGTGCCACCCGCCCCGTGACCGCTCTTGGGGACGAGCACTTGCAGCAACCCCTCCAGGCCGAGGAAGCCGCCCAGCGTGACGACGAACGACGGTAGCCCGAGCAAGGTGATGAAAGCCCCCTGGAGCATGCCGAACGCCGCAGTGAACGCCAGCCCGGTCAGCACCGCCACCCACCAGGGGACGTTGTAGGCCAGCCACGCGGTCCACATCGCGCCCATGGCCGCGTTGTAGCCGACCGACAGGTCGATTTCGCCGAGCAGCAGGACGAAGACCTCGGCCATGCCGAGCAGGATGAAAGGCGTGCCTTGGATCAGCAGGTTGACCAGGTTGCCCGCGGACAGGAACAGCGAGTTGCGCACCTGGAAGTACACGACGATGGCGACCAGGCCGATCGTCACCGGCAGCGCGCCGCTCTCGCCGGCGCGGACCCGCCGCAGCCAGATCCGGGCGTATTCGCCGAGCGAGCCGGCGATGATCTCGGGCGCGGCCAGTCGGGCAGACTCAGCCGCCGCCGCCTCGGCCTCCGCCGTAGTCTCCGGCGGCGGCCCTTGCACCTCAGTACTCACGGGCCCTCCCCGGTGTTGGGACCATCATCGCTCTGCGACCGCGGTCCGTCATCCCCCCCGTCGGCGGGCGGCCGCTCACCGTCCGGTCCACGGAAACGGCTGGACGCGCCCGTAGTCATGAAGTCCACGATGACCTGAGTATCGAAGCGTGAGGCCGGCCCGACCGCAGCCAGCCTGCCGAGGTGCAGCACCGCGATCCGGTCGGCCACCGACATGACCTCGTTGAGGTTGTGAGAGATCACCAACACGGCGATGTTCCTGCTGGCCAACCTGCTGATGAGGTCGAGCACCACACGGGTCTGGGTGACACCGAGCGCGGCTGTGGGCTCGTCCATGATCACCAGCTTGGCGTCCTGCATTACCGCCCGGGCCACCGCGACCGCCTGACGCTGGCCACCGGACAGTGAGCCGACCGGCTGCCGGATCGACCGGACGGTCATGACTGCCAGGTCGGACAGTGTGGCCTTGGCCGAGAGCTCCATGTTGATCTCGTCCAGCTGCCAGTGCCGCAGGATCTCACGGCCGAGAAACATGTTCTGAACGATGTCCAGGTTGTCGCACAGAGCGAGGTCCTGGTAGACGGTGGCGATCCCGAGATGGACCGCGTCCCTCGGATTGTGCAGGTGAACGGCCTTACCCTGCCAGAAGATCTCGCCCTGATCGGGCTGCCAGATGCCCGAGATGGTCTTGATCAGCGTGGACTTGCCGGCTCCGTTGTCGCCGACGAGGGCGGTGACCAGCCCGGCCGGGATGTCGAGGTCGATGTCGGCCAGGGCCCGTACCGGGCCGAAGTACTTACCCACTCCATGCAGACGGAGCAGCGGCTCCTCGTGGTCCTCTCCCCGGGGCCCCGGCGTCGTGGCCTGGACTGTTGCCGCTGGCGACGGCGCCCGGTCCGTGTCGTCCACGGACCGGGCGCCGTCCGCAGCGCCGGGAGGCGTCACAGCGTGCGTCCCATAGCGTCGCAGAGCTCCAGCGTCACACCGATATCCCGGCGGCCTTGCACGCGGCCACGAACTGACCGACGCACAGCTGCTGCGGCGGGACGAACTGGTCCGCGATGACGGTGGAGGCCATGTTGGCCGGGGTGACCCACTTGGGGGCCAGCAGCACTGACGGAACCTTCGTGCCGCTCTGGGTGTCCGTCACACTGTCGTTGACCAGGGTGCTCGGCGGGGTCTTGTGGGCCCGCAGGAACATGGCCAGCGCTGCGGCGGCCTGGGCCTCCAGGTAGATCGGCTTGTAGGCGGTGCCACATTGGTAACCGGCCAGGATGTTCTGCAGCCCGATAAGAGTGGCGTCCTGCCCGGTGACCGGGAACGTCCTGGGCTTGACGTGCAGCGTCTGCAGGTAGTGGATGATCGGGGCGGCGTTCTCGTCGTTGGGCACGAGCACGGAGTTGATGTTCTTGTGCGCGGTGAACTGCTGCTGGAACTCGGTCTCCGCCGTGGGCGGGTCCCAGGTCCCGGCGGCGGAGCCCACCTGGGTCCACTTGCCGGCGGAGAAGAAGGGCGCCATCACCGCCTCATAGCCCTGGGCGAACAGGGTGGCGTTGTTGTCGGTCGGCGCGCCCTTCATCACCAGCACGGTGGGGTGGGACACGTGCCAGGCGCTGACGCAGGACACCATGCCCTGGCCGATCAGCTTGCCCACGTTCACGTTGTTGAAGCTGACGTAGTACTTGCGGCTGCCGCCGAGGGTCAGCCGGTCGTAGTCGATCACGGCCACGCCATGCGCCTTGGCGTAGGACTCGATCCGGGCGCCGGTGCCGGAGTCGAGCGGGTCCGAGATCAGCACACTGGCGCCCTTGGTGATGGCCTCCTGCGCCAGGGTGAACTGGGTCGCGTCACTGCCCTGTGCGTTCTGCACCGAAAACTGCGAAGGTGAAAGGCCGGCCGCTGTGAGCGCCTCGGACAGGTATGGCGCGTCGAATTCGGTGTACCGGGCCGACGTAACGGTGTCGGGCAGGACAACCGCGACATTTCCCCTGCCTACGGAGGCCAGCGGCTTCAGTTTCGTCATCGCGGAGAAGGTCCGGTCGAGCGAGCTCACCGAGATAGTGACGTTCGCGGCGTTGCCGCCGCCATTAGAGCCGGAGTTCGAGTTACCGCTGCTCCCGCACGCTGAGAGGGTTGCGGCCGTGGCCAGCGCGACCCCCGCGACAATGCTTTTCCTGACCGGAAGGCTCAAGGTAATTCACCTCATCTGTAGCAATACCGCGCTCGCAGCGCAGGCATGGCAGGTACCTGCGCCGAGGCGACCGCGACCACAGGTTTTGGGAGAACCTTAGAGTACGGATAATTAACGTGGCCTTAACATCGTGACCGCGCCGTAAAAATACTGTGAACGAGGCAGGTCACTCGGGGGCGAGGCGGTAGCCGGCCCTCGGCTGGGTCAGGATCAGCGGCGGGCTGCCCTCCACCTCCAGCTTGGCCCGCAGCCGCCGGACGTAGACGCGAACGTACTCGGTCTCGGTCTCGTAACCGTGTCCCCACACCCGCCGCAGCAGGTGCGCGTGCGTGAGCAGCTTGCCCCGGTTGGTGGCCAGCTCGCGCAGCAGGGCGAACTCCGTCCGGGTCAGGTACACCGGACGCCCGAGCCTGGTCACCTGCTGTTTGGCCAGGTCGATCACGATGTCGCCCGCGGTGATCACCGGCGGCGCCGGCTCCGGTGAGGCCGCGGGGCGGGTGCGCCGCAGGGTGGCCGTGATGCGGGCCAGCAGCTCCTCGATGCTGAACGGCTTGGTCATGTAGTCGTCCGCGCCCATGTTGAGCGCGGTCACCTTGTCCCGCTCGCCGCCGCGCGCCGAGACCACGATGATCGCGACGTCCGATCGCTCGCGGATCTGGCGGCACAGGTCGAAACCGTCGGCCTCGGGCAGCATGAGGTCGAGCAGCACGATGTCGGGCTCTTCGGTCTCCAGGAGCTGCAGGGCTCGCAGGCCGTCCACCGACACCACCGTGTCGAACCCCCGGACGGCCAGGTTGGACCGGATCAGGTCGACGATGTTGGGGTCGTCCTCGATCACCAGCGCGCGGGTGTTCGGCATGCGCTCGGCCATCGAGACCGCGCCCCGGTGCGCCTCAGCCATCGTGACCGTCCGCCATTGGGTACACCCGCCCGTTGAGGCCATCGTTACCGTCGACCGGCAGGTACACGCGAAAGCTCGTGCCGCGGGGCAGACGGCGCAGCTCGATGTGCCCGCCGTGCGCGCTGACGATGCCGCTGGCGATCGACAGTCCCAGCCCGGCGCCCGCGCTGCGGCTTCGCCGTCGCCGGGCGGGCTCGAACGGGGCGGCGGCGAGCTCGGCCGGCATGCCGGTGCCGTCGTCGGTCACGCTGATGACGACCTGGCCGTGGGCCGCATCGTCGGCCACCTCATCCAGGGCTGGCGGCACGACGCCGGACGGGCACTCGGACGCAGCCGGCCAGGCGTGCGCGCCGGCCGCGGGGCGCGCGGGGCCATCGAGGGCAAGCCCAGCGGTGACATGCTCCACGGCGGTCCCCGGGTGGTCCTCGTGCTCCTCCGCGTTGGCGGTGACCTGGACCCGCGTCCCCGGCGGGTTGTGGCCGACGGCGTTGCTCAGCAGGTTCACGAACACTTGCTCCAGCCGGTCATGGTCGGCCCAGACGACGGGAAGGCCAGGATCGCATGCCACCGAGATCGTGGCCGCGCCGTCGGGCGGCAGGCAGGCGATCGCGGCCTCCAGCACCAGCGGTATGTCGCACCAGTCGTGCTGGAGCCGCATTGTGCCAGACTCGATGGCCGAGAAGTCCAGCAGGTCGTCGACCAGGCGCCCGAGCCGGGCCGACTCGGCCGCGATGCGGTCGAGGAAGCGTTCCTGGGAGTCGCGGTCCCAGGTCACGTCCGGCTGCAGCAGGCTGGAGGCGTAGCCGCGGATGGCGGTCAGCGGCGTGCGCAGCTCATGGCTGAGCCGGGACAGGAAGCCGCGCTGCAGTTCCCGGGAGCGACGCAGGGCGGCGGCCTCCTGATGGGCCAGGCCGGCCTCTTCCCGCTCCAGGGCCAGCCGCAGCGAGTGCGCGGCGTCTTCCATCAGCGCGGTCTCGTCCTTGCTGGCTCGCAGCCGCTCCCAGGTCGCCACCAGGATGGTGGGCCCGCCGGGCGCGGTGAACGCCGCCGCCAGGGCGCGCAGGGCGCGCTCGCCGCGCAGCCGCCTGGGTACGCCGTCACGCGGCACGCTGATCATGGCCTGCCGGGCCACCGCCCGCAGCGTCGCCCGGGCCGCGACCGGGTCGGTGCCCTGCGGGCCGGCAAAGGCGCGCCAGCTCAACACTTCTCCCGGGGGCAGGGTGAGGAGCGCCACCTCGTCGGCCTGCAAGCCGTGGCGCAACAACTGCACGGCGATGACCAGCCCCTCCGCGACCGGTACCGGGCCGGCCAGGGTCTGGAGCATCTCCCTGATCGTCTCCAGCACCCGGTTCCTGGCCGTGACCTGGTCGAGCAGCCGGTCCCTTTCGATGGCGCTGGCCGCGTACCCGGCGTACAGGGTGACCAGGTCCAGCTCGTCCCGCTCGGGCAGTCCGACCTCGTCACGGAAGACGGTGATGACCCCGCTCAGACCGCCCGGGCCCATGACCGGGACCGACCAGGAGCTGGCCACTTTGGCCACCCGGGCCAGGCCGGCGAAGTTCAGCCAGGCCGCGCTGACCTTGACGTCGTCCTCGAGGACGGGCTTCTCGGCCGCGGCGGCCAGGCCGACGGGACCGCCCGCCGCGCCCAGCGGCAGCCTGGTCCAGGGGGCGAGCTCACCCGGCGCGAAACCCAGGGTCGCAGCGCAGATCAGTTCCTGATCTTCGGTCAGGTGGATGCACAGCCGCTCGGTTCGCAGGGCGGCCCCCAGGGCCGACAAGATCAGTGACAGGCTGGACGACGGATCCGCCGAGACGAGGCGGTCAGCCAGCCCGTGCAGCCGGGTGAGCTGGCGACGTGCCGAGGAATCCACCCGCTGGCCGGACAGCAGCGCCGCCACATCGTCCGGGTGCGAGCTGGCCGGAACCAGGTCGGCCACGATCCGCCCCTGGCGGAGCACGACGATGCGGTCGGCCAGCCGGAACATCTGGTCGATGTCGTGGCAGGCCAGCAAAATCGTGGTGCCCTGATCACGCAGGGCCATGATGAGCTTTTCGACCTGGGCCGCCTCTTGGACTCCGAGCGAAGCTGTGGGCTCGTCCAGCGCGAGCAGGCGCGGCTTGCGGCTCATCGCCCGGGCCACGGCCACGAGCTGCCGCTGGCCACCGGACAGGGCGCGGACGGAGCGGGTGGTGTCCCTGAGCGGAATGTCCAGGTCGGCGAGCAGCGAGGCCGCGGTCGCGTGGAACCGGCTCTCCGACCACATCAGCCGCGGCGACTCCTGCCCCAGCAGGATGTTGGCGGCCACGTCGAGGTTGTCGCACAGGGCCAGGTCCTGCCAGACCACGGCGACCCCGGCGCGCGCCGCGGCCCTGGGGTCGGCCGATACCGGCCTGCCCGCCACCACGACCTGGCCCTGGCTGGGAGCGATGTCGCCGGCGACGCAGCGCACCAGGGTGGTCTTGCCCGCCCCGTTCTCGCCGGCCAGGGCGACCAGCTCGCCGCTCCGGACGCTCAGCGTCACCCCGTCCAGCGCCCGCACCAGGCCGTAGCTGACCTCCAGCCCGGATACCGACAGCACGGGCGCGGCGGCCTCGGCAAAGGCGCTCATCTCGCCATTGTGCGGGTCGACGGCCACTGTGGTCGACAACCGTTACCGCTCCTGGCCGTCGTCGACGACTATGCCGAGGCTGTCCGCGAGGACAGGAGCGATGGCGGCGAGCTGGCCCGAGGTGATGATGGCGCCGCGCAGCGAGTCCGCGCCGACGACGAGGCCCAGCTCAGCACCCCGCAGATCCACCCGGTCCAGCCTGGCCCGGCTGATGTCCACTCCGGTGAGCCGCGAGCCGGCGAACGAGGCACGGCGCAGCGAGGCACCTGAAAGGTCCACGTCGCGCAGCAGGCAGTCCGTGAAGCTCACCTCGGTCAGCTCGGCCTCGCGGAAGTTCACCGAGTCGAGCTTGCATCCGGTGAAGACCACGCGGGTCAGTGTCGACCCGTACGCTTCGGCGCCAGCCAGTATCCCGCCGCTGAACGTGGCATCCGACCACTCCGACTCAGCGAGATCGGACAGCGTCACCCGGACGTCGCTCAGCCACACGCCGGTGAACCGGCATCGCCGCAGCCCGGCATCGTGGAGCGACACCCCGGTGAACGCGCAGTCGAGGAACCGCGCGCCGGGTGCCTCCTGCGCGTCGAAGCTGGCCTGGTCGAAGTGCACCGTGTCGTATGCCGCGCCGGCCTCCAGGTCCCCCCGGTGCGGGCTGAGGGCCGCGGCGTAGGGGAGGTCGGCGAGCTCTCGCGGCACCCGGGACGCTGATCGGCTCATGGTGACAGCCAATCATCCCGTCCGGCTCAGGCCATCACGGGATCGGACGACGGAACCTAAGGCCCGCACCGGTCCTCAGATAAGGCATCTGCCCGATGCGGTCGGCCGGGCCTTACGACGACTGTCAAGAGTGCGGGCGGAGATTGCGGCCCGCGAACGGAGGAGGAGCGATGAACCCGTACATCTTGCAGCTGATCGCCGAGGAGCACACGTGCGACCTGCGCAGGCAGGCGACGCTCTGGCGTCGGGCCCGGCTGGCGCGCCGGACCCGCCGTCCCCGGATGGCCGGCCGCCGGCCCGGCAGCTAGGCAGTCCGCCATGGTGATGATGCACACCAGGCAGACCCTCTCCCGCGATCTGCCGTGCTTGCGCGATCCCGACCTCTTCTTCGCCGAGTCGCCCGCTGACATCGCCCGGGCCAAAGAACTGTGCAGCCGCTGCCCGTTCACCGAACCTTGCCTGGCTGGCGCGCTGGAACGAGGCGAGCCGTGGGGCGTGTGGGGTGGCGAGCTGGTCCTGCGCGGGACCATCGTGGCGAGCAAGCGGGGGAGGGGGCGGCCGCGAGGCTCGACGGCGCGCCGCGCCACCGGGAGCGGGTCCGCGGCCTGAGGCGACCTGGTGATTCCGATGCGGTCCTACGTCTCACGTGCCCTGCCCGCGGTGGGCCGCGGCGTACGTAAGGCCTGCTCCGTGATCGCGGAGTTCCAGCGTCAGCAGGAGCGGTTCCACGCCAGGATGATGTCCTACGACACGCACATGCTCTCGCCGGACACCCCGCCCCAGACCTACGCGGAATTCCTGCTGGGCACCGGGGGATCGCTCAGGCACGAGCCGTCGGCGCGGGCGCGACAACACGGGCACTCGGTGCGCTGACGTCAACGATGAAGCCAACCCAGCGCGTTCCGCTCGACGCCTCCGGGCCGTCCGGCCCACCGGCCGCCGCCGCGATGACGGGCCGGGCTGACGAACTGGCCTGGATGGCGAAAGCCCTGGCCCGGGCGGGGCGGCACGCCCCGGCGACCCTGCTGATCGGCGGTGAGGCTGGGGCGGGGAAGTCCCGGCTGGTCAGCGAGTTCGCGCGCTTCTCGCCTGATGGCGGGGGGGCGCCCCTGGTGCTGGCCGGGCAATGCCTGGAGCTGGGAGCGGTCGGCCTGCCGTTCGGGCCGTTCAGCGCGATTCTCGCTCAGGTCACGACCGCACGCGGGGGCATTTCTGGTGACTTGGCCAGGTTGCTGCCCGGCGCGAGCCGTGGCCCCGGGGCGGGCCGAGACCCGGGCGACGTCGCGCGTGAGCTGGCCGGGGACGACCGCCAGGAAGCGGCCACGGCGCGGCTGCGTGCGCAGCTGACCTCGCTGCTGCGCGGCCTGGCCGACCGTGGACCCGTCGTCCTGGTCATCGAGGACGCGCAGTGGGCCGATGAGTCCAGCCGGTCCCTGCTGGGTTTTCTCGTCGGCCAGGCGCTGGGCGGCGTCCTCACCATCGTCACGTACCGGACCGACGAGCTGCATCGCGGTCATCCGCTGCGCCCGCTGCTGGGCAAGCTCGGGCGGCTCAGCTGGGTGGCGCAGGCCGACCTGGCCGGGCTCAGCCGGGATGAGTCCGGCGAGCTGATCGCGCGTATCCTCGGCCGGCAGCCGGATCCGCGGCTGATCGACAGGGTGTACCGGCGCAGCCAGGGCAACCCGCTGTTCATCGAGGAGCTGCTTCGCGCTGGGGACCCGCACGGCAAGAGGGGACCGGCCCGGCCGGGATCCCTGCGGGATCTGCTGCTGGCCAGGGTCTGCGGGCTTCCCGAGCAGACTCAGGACGTGCTGCGTGCGGCGAGCGTAGGCGGCCAGCGGACCGGGCTGCCGCTGCTCGCGGCGGTGACCGGCATGGCCCCCGGCGCTCTGATCGCCGCGCTGCGCCCGGCTGGACAGGCTGGCCTGCTGCTGGCCGGCTCCGGCTCCTGTACCTTCCGCCACGCGCTGACCAGCGAGGTCATCCATCAAGACCTGCTGCCCGGCGACCACACCCGGCTGCACCACCGCTTCGCCCTGGCTCTGGAGGCCGATCCGGCGTTGGGGATGCCCGGCTGGGCGGCGCTCGAGCGGGCGCAGCACTGGCACCACGCGCACGACCCGGCCGGGGCGCTGAGCAGTGCCTGGCGTGCGGCGGCCGAAGCCGGGCAGCTGCTGGCCTACCCGGAGCGGCTGGCCATGCTGGGGCGGGTGCTCGAGCTGTGGCGGTGCGTCCCCGACGCGCCGCGCCGAACCGGCACCGACCAGAGCGGCGTGCTCGAACGGGCCGCTGCCGCCGCGGAGGCGGCCGGGGAGTCCGAGATGGGCGTCGCGTTCGCCACCGCGGCGCTGGAGCAGAGTGACGCGGGTTCAGAGCCCGGGCGCACGGCCCGGCTGCTCAGCCGTCGCGACCGGCTCAGGGCACGCTCGCACCAGCCGGAGGCCCCGCGCCACCCGGTCAGGCCGGAGCCGCCGGCGCTGGCCTAGGCGCATCGCGAGCGGACGATAAGGGTTGCAGCCCGGCCGGCCCGGCCGACCCAGCCCACCTCGGTGGTAAGCCGGGCACCTGGTATCAGCGCGACCTGGCCGTTGGCTGAACGATGTCTGGGCTGACTCACAGCCGGGATGCGGCAGCGCGCGTGTCGGTGCGGGCACGGCGAGTGGCGGCCCGGCAGAATGGACATATAAAGAATAAGACGGGACCCCTCCATGTATGAGATGGAGGGGCCCCGCCCAGCCTCACAGGCACGTACTAACCGGTTGCCCGGCCGTGTCGCGCTATTCCGGCCGCTCCGGGTTCACCAGCTAGGCTGAGGTCACTCAGCTAGGCTGAGATCTCCCAGTCAACTGGGTTACCCAACGACACCAGGTTATCCAACGATGCTGAGTTACCCCAGCGATGCTGAAGTTTTCCAACGACACCGGAATTACCCAGTGACGCTGAGATTATCCAGCTACATTGAGATTACCCGGTTACGCTGAGAGAACTCGGTTACACTGAGATTACCCAGCTACGCTGAGGTCTCCCGGCGAAGCCGGAATCTCCCAGCAAAGCTACGCTCTCCCAGCTACACCGTGTTCACCCGGTTACGCCGGACTGCGGGCCTGTCACCAGGGCCGGTGACCCGCCGGAAGCGCCGGTTTCCCCGCCCTTCCCACGTCCCGGGGTTCCCCCCGGGTGGTCACCGTTTCCGGTGGTGAGTGCATTTCTACTGCCAACCGGCAGGGCTGCACAAGGGTTTACGAGCAGGATTCTCATGATTTTCCTGCTGTCCACATGTCGTCCACAGGACGGACCCGGTTATCCCCGGATCAGACCCCTTTCTCCACCATCTCATCCACAGTTTGATCCACAGGTGGTGGTCCCGCCGCCAGCCGTTCCCGCACCTGCCGCATCCGATCCGCTTCGTGATGCGGCATCTCCCAGCGCGTCTCCAGCCACCACGTACACCCAGCCGCCGCCCACGGCGCCACGGTGGCCGCCGCTGCGGGCTGGTCGCCGGCCGGCGTCTCCCCCTCGGCGATCACGTCGAGATCCGCACGGGCTCCGCGCTCGGCCAGCCAGGCCCGTAGCTCCCGCACATCGTCCGGAGCGCCTTCCCTTCCGTCGAGCTGGTACTGCGGGATGACGCCGTCGCAGCGCAGCACCCGGCGCATCGACCTGGGCCGCGGCCAGACGCCCACCACCCAGATCGGGATGCGATCCTGCACCGGCCTGGTGACCACCCCGAGATCCATCCGCCCGGTCTGGTAGGTGTAGTACCGCCCGTGATAGCTGGTCCCGCCGGACCACAGCTCGCGGATCAGGTCGATCCCCTCGTCCAGCCGCTCGGCGCGGCCGCGCAGATCCGTCACCTCGCCGGTGTCGGGCAAGTGGGTGTCGGTGGCACCGATCCCGGTCGCCAGCACGGCCCGCCCGCCGGAGAGCTGGTCCAGCGTCGCGACCTGGCTCGCCACCTTCCACGGCCGCCGCCAGGGCAGCGGCGTGAGCATGGTGCCCAGCCGGATCCTGGAGGTGCGCACCGCGATGGCGGCCAGCAGGCCCCACGGGTCCGGGCCGTAGGCCGCCTCCCACGCGAAGACTCCGTCCCACCCGGCCTGGTCGGCGAGAACCGCCTGGTCAAGCTGCTCGGTAGCGGTACCGCCCGGTAGGACGAAACCGCATCGCATCCTCGATGTGGCCATGAGCTTGTGCCTATCAGACGACACCGACATTCCGGTCGGCCGTGGGACGGCGGCCATCCCGCCGAGCAGGAACCGGCTGCGCATCACGCACCAGCCGGGGCGCAGCACGACGTCGAAGCGGGCGCGCGGCCCGGCGTAGCCGCGGGCGCGGGCCTCCAGCCGTTCGCCGTCACGGCGGGTGATGGTGAAGGAGCGGACGTCGGGCAGATAAGCCGGCAGTTCGTGTTCCAGGTCGGCGGCCACGGCCCAGACCTGCTCGAACGGGGCATCGATCACGGTTTCGGCGACGAACGCGCCGGGCACCGCGGCGGCCGTCAGGATCGGCCGCCGTGGTGGTGGCTTCGGCTCAGTCGCGGGCCGCGAGGGCGGCGGCCAGCGAGTCGAGCGGGGTGCCGGGGTCGGCCAGCGCCGCCGCGGTGACCGGCTGGCCAGAGCCGATCAGCCCGCGGATGTAGTCGTGCACATCCCAGACGTTGACGTTCATGCCGGCCACCACTCGGCGCTGGTGCAGCCAGAACGCGATGAACTCGCCACTGGCGGGGACGCCGCGGAACACCACCTCATCCCAGTGCGGCGCGTATCCGGAGTACTCCATCCCCATCTCATATTGATCGGAGAAGAAGTACGGGATGCGGTCGTAGCTGACCGGCTGGCCGAGCATCGCCCGCGCCGCGGCCGGCCCCTGATGGAGGGCGTTGGCCCAGTGCTCGACACGGATCTGCCGCTGGTAGGACGGGTGCCAGGCGTTCGCGACGTCGCCTGCGGCGAAGATGCCCGGTGCGGAAGTCCGGAGCTTGTCATCGACGGCGATGCCGTTGCCGGTCTGAAGGCCAGCTTCGTCGGCCAGCGCTGTGCGGGGCACGACGCCAATGCCGACGACGGCGAAATCGCACTCGATCTGGCGCCCGCTGGTGGTCCGCACCCGCGTGATCGCGCCGTCGCCTTCGAAGGAATCAACCGCATCCCCGAGCGCCAAGTCAACGCCATGCCGCGCATGCAGGTCACGATAGAAGGTCCCGATCTCGGGGCCGAAGATCCGCGCGTTCGGCAGCGGCTGCGGATCGATCACGGCGACCTCAAGCCCGCGCTGGCGCGCGGAGGCGGCGAACTCGCTGCCGATCCAGCCGGCTCCGACCACGGCCACCCGCCCCCCGGCCGCAAGCCGCTCCCGCAGCAGCTCACAATCGGCCAGGGTGCGCAGGTAGTACACACCGTCCAGGCCCGCGCCCGGCACTTCGATCCGGCGAGGCTCCGCCCCGGTCGCCAGCAGCAGCCGGTCGTAGCCGGCCGTGCTGCCGTCGTCCAGCGTGACTCGCGACGCCCCGGCGTCGACCGCGGTCACCGTCACGCCAGTCACAAGCTCGATCTCCTGCCGGACGTAGAAGTCCTCCGCATGGACGTAGGCCTGCGCGCGCTCGGCCTCTCCCCGCAGGTAGCCCTTGGTCAGCGGCGGCCGCTCGTAGGGGCGCTCCGGCTCCGCGCCGGCCAGCAGGACCCGGCCGTCAAAGCCCTGCGCCCGCAGCTCTTCCGCGGCCTTAGCGCCCGTGAGGCTGGCGCCAGCGATCACGAATGTGGGCTTCTTCATCGGTCCGTCCTCCGGTTCCACCGGGCACGCCCGGCGGGTCGCTTCGTGCCAGGTGTAACAGACACTAAGATTGACCATAGAACCGGTCGACCCGTTCCGTCAACGTGGTTATCCGATAGAAGGACGGCTCATGGGGCCGGCGGTCAGCTCGGGATGACGCCCGGAGAAGCCACCGTCACGGCTGGGCGATACGTACAGCGACAGCCCGTGCTCCCACACCCCGACGTTAAGACGGCGGCGGCCGATCCGGTACGCCGGCATCCCGTAGGACAGCACCACCTCAACGTCGGGGCAGGTACCGACGATCAGCCGGTGAAGTCGATCGAATACCGGCCGGTACTCGCCGGCGATCTCGTCGCGGTAGCGGCGCACAGCGTCATCCATGGCGCCAGTCTCGCGGTCGTGACCTGCCGCTCAAGGTCGCCCTCCTGGCCCGGCGGACCCGCTGCCCGTCATCCAGGCGGCGATCTGAGTCCGGGATTCGAAGCCCAGCTTGGCCAGGATGTTCGCGACGTGCCTGGCCACCGTGGCCGGGGCGATGACCAGCTCGCCGGCGATGACCCGGTTGGTCATGCCCTGGGCGATCAGGGCCGCGATCTCGTGCTCTCGCGCGGTGAGGGTGCTCGGCGGGGTGACCGCCGGCGCCGGGGTGCCATTGATCCACGCCCCGGTGCGGGCTCCTGCACCGGTGGGCGCGGCCTCGTCGCCGGACGTCAAGGCCAGTTCCACGGCCTTGTCGGGAGCCAGCCTCGTGCCCTCGGTCCAGAGCCGGGCCACGGCAGGCTCGCCCAGGTCCCGCCGGGCTGGCGCCAGGTAGCGCTCGAGCCTGGCCCCGGCGAAGGGCGGGAAGCCGGCTGCCTCGCGCAGCGCCGAGGCGGCCCCGGCCAGTCGCACCGCCCGGCTGTGCTGGCCCTCGCTGGCGGCCAGGGTGGCCAGCGAATCCAGGCCATAGGCCACCCCGGCGCGGGTTCCGATGGACTGGCTCAGCCGCAGGCTCTCGGTCAGGTGCTGCCGGGCCGCCTCCACCTCGCCCTCGTCCAGCGCGGCCCGGCCCATCCCGGCCAGGCAGCGGGCGATCTCGGGACGGGCGTCGATCTCCCGCAGGATGGGCAGCGCCTCCAGGTAGTAGCGGCGGGCGCCGTGCGGATCGCCGCGCAGCCGGGCCAGCGTGGCCAGCCCGGCCAGCGTGCGCGCGGCGCCCCACTGCTGGTCGATCCGCCGCATCACGGCCAGCGACTCGCCGGCCAGCCGCTGCGCCTCTCGGAGCCTGCCCTGCTCCGCGACCAGCCGCGCCTGGGTGGCAAGCGCGTATCCCTCGTTCCAGCCGTCACCGATCGACCGGCTGACCGCGATCGCCTCAGCCAGCCGGGTGCTCGCGGCCTCGTGCCGCCCGGCCTTCAGGTCCGCCTCCGCGAGCACGTTGTACGCGGCCGCCGTCCACAGTGACTCACCGGACTGGGACTCACCGGACTGGGACTCACCGGACCGGGACTCACCCGACTGGGACTCACCGGACTGGCGGCACAGGTCGAGCCCGGCCAGCGCGTCGGCCACCGCCGCGGCCGGATCGTTCTGCAAGTCCAGCTGTGCCCGGCTGATCAGGGCGGCGCCCCGCACCGGAGCGGGAAGATCCGGCCCATCGGGGGCGTCCAGCGCCAGGAATCGATCGAACCACTCGTGCGCGTACGCGAACATGCCTCGCGCGACCCAGTAAGGCTGTACGCCGACACATATCCGCAGCCCGGACTCTCGTTCACCCTGCTCCAGGCACCAGGTCAGCACCTGCTGCACGTTGTCCCGTTCGATATCTGCCCGGCGGAACACGTCCACGCTGGCTGACCAGGGTGCTTTGATCTGCGACAGGCCGATCGCCATGGCATACGTGGCGTAGTC
>DASZAD010000051.1:0-21432 GCA_035945415.1 Streptosporangiaceae bacterium | reverse complement strand
AAGAGGCTGTTGACGATGCCGGTGCGCGGGGTGTCATCAAGGACATACATCGCGGAGTTGATCTCACAGCAGACAAGAAGCGCTATCCGGCCCGGATGATTACTAATCCACTGCACGAGCGGGTTCAGCCCGTTCAGTCCCGCGTTGCATCCCATTCCCACTACGTCCGCCCGGATGAGCTTGCGATCAAATCCGAGTTCTCGGGAGAAGAGCGCGCTCAGTCCTGGAACCATGAAGCCGCTGGACGTGACACACAGCATATAGTCAACATCCGCGGTAGCCAAGCTTGCGCCGTCCAGCGCCTTCCGGATCGCGCGCGATCCGATCTCGAGTGATCCCTCCCGGAACTTGGCTTGCAGGTCGGCCGCGGACTCGGGGCGGACGCGCCCGGTTCGGGCGTCTTTTTCCGGCAGGTAGAGATGCCTCTTCTGGATGTGCGGCGAATGGAGAAGCTTCCGCACGACCCTGTTCTCCAGGCCGAGGAGCACCCCGATCTCTTCCTGCGAATAGGACCGGTCTGGAAACGCGCTCCCGACTGAAGCGATCACTGCCGTCCGCTCCCGCACCGGAGCCGGGCCTCGAATCGAATGAGCCTCGATGCGGTCAAGGCTGAGCGCATAGCCATTTTTAGTCATTCAGAGATCTTCCCCGATCGATGGGCTCGGCCTGCCGGAGCTGCCGGTGAGCGCGGTTTCATCCATCCACGGGCCACCATAGGGCCGTCAGCGGCGGGTACCGTGGCGACATGCCGGCGCGTCCGGAAGCGGTCGCGGGGCTGGACGGCGGTGCTGCCAGAATGTTGCGATGCGGGTTCCTGTCAGCTCGTCGCGCTCACCCGGGTCCTCGGGCTCCATCTTGAGCATCGGATCGAGCGGGTCGATTCTGTCGATCGGCTCCTCTGGCTCCATCTTGTCGATCGGCTCGGCGGGCTCGATCCTGTCCATCGGGTCGACCGGCTCCCTGGCGTCGGCCTTCTCGGCCGCCTCGCTGGCCTCGGCATTGTCGATCGGCTCGGTGGCCAGCGTCGGCTCGATCCTGTCGGGCCTCTCCCGCTGGTCGATCTTGGCTTGGCGGCCGGCGGAGCGCCCCCGGGCGCTCCGCCGCCGACGGTCATCTTGAGGTGATCGGTTCCTGCAGTTCGGTGACCCACTTGTCCTGGTCGTCGGGGGTTTCGAGGTACAGCTCGCGGGGGTATCCCGCGCTGCGGTAGCCGTTCTCGTCGATCCACCGGGCCAGCGTCTGGATGGTTGCCATCACGTTGTCCATGGACCCGCGGTGCACGATCGTGGCCGCTTGGACGATCTCGGGCAGGTCGGTGATCTCGAAGCCGTGGCCGCCGCCGGGGCCGGCGTTGACCGGCACCGTGGCGTGGACGACCACCCCGTCGCCGTCCGGGGCGTCTTCGTAGTAGGCGACCGCCGGACCGGCCGGGGCCAGTCCTGCCCGGCCGAGGCGTTCGCCGAGTTCCCGGTACAACGGCTGGATGACCGGGGTGATGGACACCGGCTCAAGGCTCGCGGCGGCCGCGGTGAGTTCCGCGACGCGGACTGCCCGAATCTGCTTGACCTGAATGTCGTCGGCTGGCATGGCGCCCTCCATCTCGATGATCCGGAGCCTCGCCTCGACCTGCGCCAGCCGGGATGTGTCGGCGGCGATCGCCGATTGCAGATCGGCTTGGCGCAGCCGCAGCATCCCGCGCAACTGTTCGACGCTGACTTGCTCGTCCAGCATGGCGTGCACCTGGTCGAGGGTGAAGCCGAGGTCCTTCAGCGCGATGATGCGGTTGAGCCGCGCGAGCTGGCCGGCCGCGTAGAACCGGTAGCCGCTGGCCGGATCGACCCGGGCCGGGCGGAGCAGCCCGGTCGCGTCGTAATGGCGCAGCATGCGGACCGACACCCGGCCGTGTCTGGCGAAGTCTCCGATGGTGAACATGACGCCTCCAACTCGACAGCCTCACACGGTGTCAGAGTCAAGCGCCGGTTCGCGAGTATTGGTGCCGGGGCCGCACGAGGAGGGTTATTCACAAGATCATCTACCATGAGTTGATCAAGCTTTGACCGGCTTCAGCGCGACGCCGGAGGCTTGATGATCATGACCGTGAATAAGCCTCGAGGTATCTGCGTATCATGACGTTATTCCTTTCTACGAATCCTGGCTGGTTATCCACGGGAAGCGTCAATCCTGGCAATTAATCTGTTGATCACCTTCTCGAATCGTGCGACAGCTCACGGAACTGGACCGGCCGTGGCAACCTCGGCCAGAAGATAACGCCGCAGGCCAGGGCCGGACAGGAAGAATTACCGGCAGAACACCGGCAGTTCGGCAGTTTCAAATCTCCGTCAGCCACCAGGGGATCCGGAACGCGCAGAGCGTTACCGTGGCACCGAGTAGACAGGAGGTGACGCTAATGAAGATCGAGGTCAAGAAGGTCGAGAAGATCCAGGCGACGGAGTACAAGGACAGCTGACGACCTTTCACGGCTGTTTGTCTGACTGGGCTCGTCCGACTGGGCTCGTCTGACTGTGTACTCCTCTGACTGCCCGATCCTGAGCGTCCGGGCAGATCGCGGCCGCGGGCGTCCGGTCCCTCACCGGGTGCGGGCGCTCGCGGCCCAGCCAAAGCCTGACACCAGCCCGGCCGGGATGACGAGATCGGGGGAAGTCCAGGAGGGTACGTGATTCCGAAGCTCAAGAACGCCGTCTGGGAGCGGGCAGGCGACGACCTCTATGTGGTCAGCGAGCCCGAGACCCAGCTAGTGCTGTCCGACCCGACTGGCCAGGTGGAGCAACTCCTCGGACTGCTGCGCGAGGGCACCCGCGATGCTGCGCAGCTCGGCGCCGCGCTGGCCGGCGTTGGCCTGCCGGCGACATCCGCTGAGATCGGCGACGCGATAGCAGCGCTCGACGAGTTGAAGCTGCTCGTGGACGCGACAGCGCCCGTGCGGCTGTCGGAAGGCCAGGCCGAGCGGTACTTCAGCAATCTGGCGTTCTTCACCACGTTCGCTTCGCTGGACCGATCCCCCGCATGGTTCCAGAGCGCGCTGCTCGACGCGCACGTCGTGTTCCTCGGCACCGGCGGCCTCGGATCGACCGCTATCCAGGCGATGACCGGGGCCGGGGCCGGCCGGATGACGCTGCTCGACAACGACGTGGTCGAGCTGCGAAATTTCGCCCGCCAGTATCTCTACCGGACGCAGGACATCGGCCTGCCCAAGGTGGAGCGGGCCGCCGCCTGGGTGCGGGCGTTCAGTCCCGGAACAGACGTCCGGACGGTGAGCCGTTGGATCGGCGGACCCGGCGACATCGCAGACCTGCTGACCGGAGCTGACCTGGTGATCTCCGGAGTCGACCAGCCTGCAGGCATCGACCTCTGGGTGAACGAGGCCTGCGTGGCGGCCGGCGTGCCGTATGTGCGCGGCGGGATGATCGCCCAGCGGCTGGCGTACTGGTCGGTCGATCCGGGACGCAGCCCTTGCCTGGCGTGTCACCAGCATGAACTTACGGCCACCGCACCGGACCACGGCGTGGGTGCCGAGCTACGGCGGGCCGAGCTTGAACGGGTCAACCGCGGCATCGGCCCGGTGGCCAGCATGGTCGGCGCCCTGGTCGCCATGGAGGCACTGCGATACCTGACCGGGTTCGCGCCCCCGATCGCCGCGGGCTGCGAGCGGTTCGTCGACTTCGCCACCGGCGACCAGGAGGTACAACGCTGGACGGGCTGGGCCGGCTGCCCGGTGTGCCCGACCGCGCCTGAGCCGCCGGCGGCTGGCGTTCCGGCCGGCGTCCCTACTGGCGCCGCGTCTCATGGCTGACGCGCCGGCCAGCGCGCCCGGTATCGCTCCCCAGGCAGCGGACGCGACTGGCTCCGTGCCCGCTGCGCCGCGGCTGCTGCCGGGCAGCCGGGTCGAGCTTCGCCCGCTCAGCGTCCGCCCGGAAGGCGACGGGTTCATGGTCGGCGACCTGGCGCGGGGCGAGTTCATTGCCGTGCCCGCGATCGCGGTCATTGTCATCGACGCCCTGCGGGATGGCCGGACCCTGGCCGAGGCGGCCGACCTTGCCTGCGACAGCGCGGGGACCGACGTCGACGTCGCCGACTTCGTCGGGACGCTCCGCGACCTTGGCTTCGTCGCCAGCATTGATGGCGAGTCCATGATCACCGAGGGCCCCGAGCTCACCTACGGGGGCAAGCTGGGCGCCGTAGCGGCGCGGCTGGCGCGGCCGTTGTACTCGGCGCCCGCCTGGGCAGTATACGGGCTGCTGTTCGCCGGCACGCTGGTGCTGCTGACCAGTGTCGCCTGGTTCCGGCCCCGGTACGGGCAGTTCTTCTTCCTCTCTAGCCCGGTACTGAGCCTGGCCCTGCTCACCATCATCGGTATCCCGCTCGGCATGCTGCATGAGCTGGCGCACTGGCTCGGGGCGCGGATCGAGGGCGCGCCGGCCAGGATCACCATCAGCCGCCGCTACTACCTGCTGGTGCTGCAGACCGATCTCAGCGCGCTCTGGTCACTGCCGCGACGGCGCAGGTTCGGCGCGCTGCTGGCCGGGATCGCGTTCGACATCGTCGTCCTCGCGGTCCCGCTCTGCGGCCGTGCCGCGCAGTACCTGGGCTGGTGGCATCCACAGCCCACGCTGGCCCGGCTGCTGGCCGCCCTGGTCCTGCTCCAGGTCATCTCCATCTCCTTCCAGTTCGTGGTGTTCCTGCGCACCGACCTGTACGCCGTGCTGATCACCGGCCTGGGCTACCTCAACCTCACCAGGGTCAGCAGGCTCCAGATGGCCAGGCACTACCGTCGGCTCACCGAGTCCGAGGAACGCGAGCTGGCCTCCGCCGATCCCAGGGACAAAGCTGCCGCCCGCTGGTACGGCTGGGTTCAGGCCGCGGGCTTGGCCCTGGCCGCGTTCTACTTCGCCGCGTTCTTCGTACCCGCCGGCGTCCAGCTCGTGCGCTGGGTCGCCACCGGGCTGACCACTACGCCGGCCACCAGCCTCCACTTCTGGGTAGTCCTCATCTCAGGCTGCGTGGCCGCCCTGCCCATCATCATTCCGCCGCTGACCTACCTGCGCGATCGGCGCAGGCGGAGCTGACGGCCACGGCCCAGCCGGGGCGAGTACATCGATGGCTGCTCACAAGGGAACGTTGCCGTGCTTGCGCTGCGGGGCGAATTTTCGTTTATTACGCAACATGCTCAGACCAGCTACTATCGCCGATCGCGTATCGGCCGGATCGATCACGTCATCGATCAGCCCACGCTCGGCCGCGTAATATGGATGTACCAGCTCTCCGAGATACTCTTTCACCAGGTTAGAACGTAGCTGTGCCGGGTCTTCCGCTGCGGCCAGCTCTTTGCGGAAGATGACGTTAACGGCGGCCTCAGCACCCATCACAGCGATTTCATTCGAGGGCCAGGCAAGTGAGAGATCCGCTCCGATCGAGTGTGAGTCCATCACGATGTACGCACCACCGTAAGCCTTGCGCAGGATAACCTGGATGCGCGGTACGGTCGCCTCACAATAGGCATAGAGCAGCTTGGCGCCATGCCGGATCACGCCTTGATATTCCTGATCTGTACCGGGGAGAAAGCCGGGCACATCGACCAGCGTCACCAGCGGGATGTTGAAGGCGTCGCAGAACCGCACGAAGCGGGCCGCTTTCTGCGACGCGGCTGCGTCGAGCGTGCCCGCGAGCACGGAGGGCTGGTTTGCGACAATCGCGACGACTTCGCCCTTGATGCGCGTTAACGCGCAGATGATGTTCTGTGCCCACCCCTCGTGCACCTCGAGGAAGTCCCCGTCGTCGACGACCTCGGCGATAACCAGCCGCATGTCGTATGGCTTGCTTGGGTCCAGCGGGACGAGCTCTGCCAGCCGCGGCCGTTCGTCGGGGGCCGGTATGCATGACGCCAGGCCCGGCGGGTCGAGGTTATTACCGGGAAGCAGCGTGACCAGGTGGCGCACGTCTTGCAGGCAGCTCTCTTCATCGTCGTAGACGAAGGCAGCCAGTCCTGATCGCCAGCCATGGATGTCCGCGCCGCCGAGTTCCGCATGGCTCACCCTCTCGCCTGTCACCGTCGCGACCACGTCCGGTCCCGTCAGATACATATAGGAGGTGCCGCGCACCATGAAAATGAAGTCGCTGAGCGCGGGAGAATAGGCCGCCCCGCCGGCGCATGGCCCGAGCAGCACGCTGATCTGGGGTATCACCCCGGATGCCTGAACGTTGCGGCGGAATATCCCGCCGTAGCCGTCGAGGGCGGCCACGCCTTCCTGAATCCGCGCGCCCGCGCCGTCGTTGAGCGCGATCACCGGGCACCCGGCTGCCAGGGCCAGGTCCATCGTCTTATGGATCTTCGCCGCATGTGCGGTGCCGAGAGAACCTCCGAAGATGGTGAAGTCCTGTGCGTAGACGAATACCCGGCGGCCTTCGATCGTGCCGGAACCGGTGACCACGCCGTCGCCGGGCGGCCGGGACCCTTCGGACCTCAGGCTTCTCGCCTGCTGGCGGCGGTACATGTCAATCTCGATGAACGAGCCTTTGTCGAGCAGGATGCCAAGGCGCTCACGAGCGGTGCGCTTGCCCAGGCTGTGCTGCCGGCCGGTGGCCTCGTGGTTCCCGGCGACGATTCGCTCACGCAAAGCGTCGCGCTGGTCTCTGAGCTGGCGCATCGTGGCCGCCTGCTGCCGCCTGCTCGCACCGGCGGCAGTATGGTCAGGCAACTCGGTCACCTGGCGTTCTGGACGCGAAGGCGGGCGTGAGACGCGTCCCGGCCGCCGGGCCCGCTGCCGGGCAGCACTCGCAGCGGATCTCCTGGCGATCCAAGCCGGGTACCGCGAACAGGATGGGCAGGTCGGTGGAGCGCCTGGCGCGCAGGGTCAGGTCGACGGTGAGCAGCGCGCCCGCCGTGAGCTTCACCGATCCTTGCCCGCCCACCAGCAGGCACCTGCGCGTCCACGGCTCAGGGTCAACGCTGTCGGCGGCGGCCACGGCCCGGATGAACCACTCCCCCGGCGGGACGTTGTCCAGCCGGTAGCTTGCCGCCCGGGTCGAGCACGTCTCGACGATCGCCGAGGACACCGGCCGGCGCTGGATGATCGGTGTCTCGAATGCGCCGATGAAGACGTGTGCCGCCGCCCATCCGGAAGGCAGCGCCGCCGTTCCCGTCACGGCGCCGGTGTGGTGCGACGACGACCCTAAGGCCGGAGCACAAGCTTGGTTCGAGCCCTCCAGCCACATGCGGCGGAACCGGGTTGGCGACGTGCCCACGCTCTCGGTGAAGCGGTTGGTGAACGAGCCCAGGCTGTTGTAGCCGACCGCCAGGGAGATATCCGTGACGCTCAGCGGGGTCGAGACGAGCATGTGTTTGGCCTGATATATCCGGACGGCAGAGAGAAACCTGCCTGGTGAGACGCCGGTGGCGTCCCGGAAAACACGCGAGAAATGGAATCGGCTGAGGATTGCGCTTTTGGCGATGTCAGCCAGGGACAAGGGCTCGCTGTAGCCTTGCCAGATGCACTCGATTGCGCTTTCGACCGCGTCGTGCACGGAGGTCCTCCCACGTTTCTGGTCGGTATACCTGAACGGTGCAACGCGCCACTTGAGCGCGGTTAAAGAGCCGCTACAGCATCGGTTGAGACTCGCTAAGGGCGTGTATTGCGCCGTTCGCAGATTGGCCGTGACCAACGACAAAAGGGCTTCTGTGAGGGTTATTCACAAGATCATCTACCATGAGTTGATCAAGCTTTGACCGGCTTCAGCGCGACGCCGGAGGCTTGATGATCATGACCGTGAATAAGCCTCTGTGCAGCCAGCGGAATTGGCGGGACGGCGGTGACGGCGCGGCCGCAATCCACGAGATGTACGGACATCACGGGTGCTGGAGGATCTTGTCTGAGAGACCCATCGCCAGGTGAGAGGAAGTTCCGTGAGCAATCCGCCTAACGTGTACGCAGACCTGGCCGCGGAGGGCGAGGCTGCCGACAAACTCGTGGCCGATCTCCGCCCGGAACTCTGGGCCCTGCCGACACCCGCGCCCGGATGGACCATCGCGCACCAGATCGCTCACCTCGCCTCGGTCGCCCGGCTCGCCCAGGCCGCGGCAGCCGATCCGGAAGCCTTCAAGGCCCAGGCCTCCCGCGCCACCGCCGACTTCGACGCCGCGGTGCAGGCGCTGCTCCAGCCCTACCTGGCCCTGCCCTCGCGGGAGCTGCTCGCCCGCTGGCGCAGCGATCGCACGGCGGCCACCGCTGCGCTCGCCGCGCTGCCGCCGGACCAGCTCGTACCCTGGCTGGCCCGGCCGCTGCCGGCGGGCATCCTCGCCAGCGCGGGAATCATGGAACTCTTCGCGCACGGTCAGGACATCGCTGACGCGCTCAAGATCCGCCGCGACTACACCGACCGCATCAGGCATCTCGCCGCGTTCGGCGTGCGAGTCTGGGACTTCGGGTACCTGTTCCGCGGGCAGACACCGCCGGACGTCGCGTTCAGGTTCGAGCTCACCGCTCCCTCCGGCGAGCGGTGGGAATTCGGTCCGGCAGACTCGGAGCAACGGATCACCGGGCCGGCCGTCGACTTCTGCCTGCTGGTGACGCGGCGACGCCACCGCGACGACCTCGCGCTGACCGCATCCGGCGCCGAAGCCGATCACTGGATGGACATCGCCCAGGCTTACCGCGGGTCGCCGGGGCCAGGCCGGTCCCCGGGGCAGTTCAGGACGTCACGTACCGCCGCACCTCAGGGAGCGTCCAGCGCCTGAACGGCCCAGACGCGGTTGGCCCAGACCCGGTTGGCCCAGACACGGGCGGCCTAGCCCGGCAGATGCGCCGGGAGACCGAAGTAAGGGAACAGCCGGTCGACGTCGAGGAAGGTATGCACCCTGGCCACGCGTCCACCTGAGATCTCCAGCACTTGCAGCGCCCACGGCATGTGCCCGCCCTCGGGATCGGCGTGGTACTGGCCGAAGGCGGGGCAGCCATTCGCTGCGGTGGTGAGCAGCCTGGAATGCCGGCAATGTCTGCCGGGGCCGAGCATGAAGGCACCGATGTCCGCGGCACCTCGGAGCCACAAGGGGAAGGGCGGCATGCACTGGGTGGCGTCTTCGTGCAGGAGATCCACCAGCGCGGGAATGTCATAGCGCTCGAAGGCGTCGAGGTAGCGGGCGAGCAGATCCGCGTGGTCGTCATTCACGTCGGCGGGACGTTCCTCGCCGGGCACCGCGGACAGTTTGTCACGCGCCCTCCGCAGTGCGCTGTTGACCGCCGGGACAGTGGTGTGAAGCTGCCTGGCGGCTTCCGCCGCCTCGAAGTTCAGCACCTGGCAGAGCACCAGTGCGGCCCGCTGGCGCGGGGGAAGGTGCTGGAGGGCGGTTACGAACGCCAGCCGGATGGTCTCCCTGGCCACCGCGATCTCGGCCGGGTCTCCGGCCGCTGGCAGCACCCGCGCGTCGGCGACCGGCCACACCCAGACGTGCTCGGGCAGCGCCTCCCAGAGCGAGGGGCCCTCCGGCGGCGACGGAGGGCCGAGCCCGACCGGTGAGGCCCGGCGCGCACGTCCCCGAAGCAGGTCCAGGCAGACGTTGGTGGCGATGCTGTAGAGCCAGGTCCGCAGGCTGGAGCGACCCTCGAAGGCCGTTCCGCCGCGCCAGGCCCGCAGCATCGTTTCCTGCACCGCGTCCTCCGCCTCGAAACCTGAGCCAAGCATCCGGTAGCAATACCCGTACAGCTCGCCCCGGTGGCGCTCCAGGCCGCCGGGTTCGATGCGATCGCGCGTGGTCCCGATAGCGCCTGCGGTCATGGTGATCATCGTAGGATGACGCGGCTCAGAACTCACGCCTCGTCCGGGCGTGGCGGGCCGGTTAAGAATGGCCCGCCTGTAACCGCTCAATTTGGCCGCTGTGGCTCGTCACATTATGCAGGGGACACCACGAGCCAGAAGGAGGCCCTGATGAACCTTCCCCCGGTCGTGTCGTACGAACAGTGGCTCGCCGCACGGGTGAAGCTGCTAGCCAGGGAGAAGGAGCTCACGCGCCTGCACGACGCGTTAGACGCCGGCCGGCGCCAGTTGCCGATGGTCCGCGTCGACAAGGACTACGTCCTCGCGGGCCCGCATGGCCATGCCGGCCTTCTGGATCTCTTCGAGGGCTGTCGCCAGCTCATCGTCCAGCACTTTATGTTCGACCCGGAGTGGGAGGCGGGCTGCCCGAGCTGTGCGGCCTTTACCGATGAACTTCCGCCGGGGATACTGGCCCGTCTGCGCGCACGGGACACGGCCTTTGCCCTGGTCTCTCTGGCGCCATTGGCCCAGATCATGGTGTACCAGGCGTGGAAAGGCTGGCCTTTCCCCTGGTATTCCTCCTACGGCAGCGACTTCAACTTCGACTTCCACGTGACCCTGGATCAGGCCGTGGCCCCCGTGCTGTACAACTACCAGTCGAAGGAGGAGATCCTGGCCGAGACGGCAGCCGGCGACCTGGTTGAGACCGGCCAGCGGGTCGAGGTGCCCGGCATCAGCTGCTTCATCCACGATGGCGGCAGCGTTTTCCACACCTACTCGGTCTATGATCGCGGCCTTGAGCGGATCGCCGGCGTCGATGGCCTGCTCGAACTCACCGTGCTCGGCAGCGGGCAGGGACGGTCCGTGACGGAGGCTCAGCCGGCCAGCCAGTCGCCTGCCTGACCGGCAGCGGCCAGGCTGGCCCAGGCGGTCAGCTCGATCAGCTCCTTGTCGCCGGCCTGGTCGCCGCGGAACTCACCGATGTCCGTCTGGCTGATCTGGTGCGGGGTGAAAGCGGTGAGCAGCGCGAGACGGCCTGGGACCCGGTCGGCCGCCGGCAGCCGCGACACCGCGTCATCAGCCCAGGACCGGCTCACCCCACGGGGCCGTCCGTCCCACCTGGCCAGCTCGCTTCTGACCAGCTCGCGCACGGACCCGGGGACCGTGCGCCTCGCGGCCGCGTCGATGGCCGCGCTCGCCCGGGCGAACGCCTTCGTGATGGACCCGCTCGCGGCAGCCCAGCGCAGATCCATCGCCGCGGGCTCCCCCGCCGGCAAAGGCTGGGGAAACGGCTCGGGCAGCAGATCCAGGGCGGCACCGGGCCGCGGGGCGCTGCGGGCCGCGTTACCGAGGAACCGGCCAAGCACGCGCATCAGCCCGCTCGCCACGCCCGCGGGCACGACGCCGGGGAGCGGGCTTTCCTCGCAGAACAAGGTGACCATGCGGTTCAGGTAGTGGAAGGTCACCGCCACCGCGGCCAGCTCCGCCATCTGCTCCGCGGAATACGGCAGGGCGGGCGGCGGGCCGGCCGCCCGCCAGCCGGTCGAACGGGCCCAGACGGCAAGGTCTCGCAACGCGGGCTCGGTGATCGACTCGAGCCGGTCGCCGGCGATCACGGACGCTTCGCGGCGGTGGGCCAGCCCGGCCAGGACCGCGCCGTGCACCGCGACACAGTACGGGCAGGTGTTGCCGAGCGACACGGCGGCGGCCACCGTCTCCTTGGCCACCCGTTCGCTCGCCCCTTGAGCCAGCAGGCTCTCCCGCAGCATGACCCAGGAAGCCGCGAGCGGCCCTTCGGCAGGTGAGTGCAGGACGACAGGAGGCGCGAGCATTCCGAAATCCCGCTCTACCTGAGCGTAGACAGCGGCGACCACGCCCTGAGCGTCGCCGGGCGGGACGATGGAGATGTACCGGATCTGTGTCACCGACCGCCGCAGCGCCCGCTGCATCAGCCGCGAGCTCAACGCCCGGTCCCTGCCCCGTTACCCACCACCTCATCGTGATCGTCCGCCGCGTCCCCGGCATCTTCGCCGTTGCCGGGTGCCTGAGCGCAGCGCAACCGGGAAGGTGCGCCCGGTGCCGGCCGGCGGTCATGCTGACCTCGGCCGGCCGTTGAACGGAGCCGTACCGCTCGCAATGGAAGGGAGCCTGCCGTGCAGCCTGCTGATCCTGACGGTGACCCGGTGCGCACGATGACACTTGAGGCGTTTGCCGACACGCTGGTTCCAGGGGAGCGGCGGTCCGCGGACGACCGCGCGATCGCCGGTGCCGCGCCCGGCGACGGCGCGGTGGCCGCCGGAGCGATCGAGTTGCTCGAGACCCCGGCAACGGGGGTGACAGACGCGCTCGACAACTACGTCCAGGGGCTGAACGCGCACGCGCTGACCTACGCCAGCGAGCGAGGGCTCGACCTGGACGCGTCGGTGCCGCCGTTCGTCGCGCTGTCGTTCGCCGACCGCACCGCCCTGGTGAAGAGGCTGACCGGCCCCGATTATCCCGAGAAGGACCTGTGGGTCCTGCTCGCGCTGTTCTGCTTCATGGCTTTCGACACCGCGGCCCACATGCACACCGTCGACGCGATCGCCTCCGGGCATCCGGGGCTGACCATGATGGGGTTCGCGAAACCGGACGCCGACGGCCTGTGGCGCTTCACGGATTACTCCTACCGGCGGCCACTCGCCCGCGTTCACCCGGACACCAACTCCTCAGGGAGCCTGTCATGACATCTGTGGAGCGCGCCGACATTCTCGTGATCGGCAGCGGTTTCGGCGGCGCGATCGCCGCTTACCACCTCGCGGCCGGCGGCGCGCGCGTCGTCGTGCTCGAGCGCGGGCCCTGGCTGTCCTCGGATGAGTTCGAGCACGACTTCATCCTCGGCTCGTCCTCCACCCGGATCTTCGAGTTCGTGGCGGGCGACGGGATGAGCGTGCTCGGCGGCAACTGCGTCGGCGGCGGCAGCGTGGTCTACTTCGCCACCATGCCTCGCGCGCCCCGGTTCGTCTTCGAGCGCCACGGCAGCATCGGCAGGCGGATGTGGCCGGCCGCCATCTCCAGGGACACGCTCGACCCGTGGTACGACCGGGTCTGCGAGTCGCTGCAGGTCAGCCTGCAGTCCTGGGACGAGGTCACCTACGAGGGCGGCCTGTGGGCGGCCGCCTGCGACCACGCCGGGCGCACCGCGAACCCGCTGCCGGTGGCCATCGACACCGCGAAGTGCACGAACTGCAACTGGATGATGGCCGGCTGCCGGTTCGACGCCAAGCGGTCGCTGCTGCTGAACTACCTGCCGGCCGCGATCGCACACGGAGCGGAGATCCGGCCATTGCACGAGGTGCAGCGGTTGTCGAAGTCTCCAGACGGGGGCTACCGGGTGCACTACAACCTCATCGACGACGAGGACTACCGGGTCCAGGCGGGCAGCGGGGAGATCGACGCCAAGATCGTCGTCGTGGCGGCCGGAGCTGGCGCCACACCGGTAATCCTGCAGCGCTCCGAGGCCGATCTCGGGACCATGCCGCCGGGCGTCGGCCGGTACTTCTCCGGCAACGGGGAGCGGCTCAACACGGCGGTCCTCGACGAGGAGCGGGTGCGGGACGTCCTGGGCCTGAGCCGCGACGGCGGGCGGGCCTACGAGGCGCTCCAGATCGGCCGGGGACCCAGCGTGGCGAGCTGGGACCGTCTCGACCCCGCGCTGCCCGAGTTCTCCCGCTTCTCCCTCGAACAGCTGTACTTCCCGCCCGGGCTCGGCACGATCCTGGCCCAGGCGCCCGGCGCCGCGGGCCCGGAGTGGTTCGGCGTGGAAAAGAAGGAGATGCTTCGGCACTGGCAGTCCTGGCTGACCATCTTCATCATGTCCGAGGATGACAACGAGGGCGTTTTCGGCCCGCCCCCGCCCACGGGCAACGCGGTCCGCATCTCGCAGCAGATGCTCGGCCTCGGTCCGCTGAAATACCGACCGACGGCAAATACGCTGCGGGGCTGGGCCGAAGCCGACGAGCAGATCCGCGACATCCTCGAGCGTGACGGGCTGGCCCGGGTGATGCCGTGGACCAGCGACGTGGTCGGCGCTTATACGGTGCACCCGCTCGCGTCCTGCCGCATCGGCGATGACCCGGCCACCTCTGCCCTCGACGATCGTCACGAGCTGCGCAACCACCCGGGCATCTTCGTCACCGACGGGTCCGCCGTCCCCGGGGCGCTGACCGTCAACCCGGCGCTGACCATCGCCGCGCTGGCGGAACGCGCCATCCCCGGCATCATGCAGGCCGCGCGTCAGCGCGGCATCCGGGTCAAGTCCGGCGCTCCGGTACCGGCCAGCAGGAGCACCGCCGTGTCCCCGCCGGCCAGGGTGCTGGCTGGTCAGGCACAGGCGGCCCGCACGGCCTAGTCGATCCGCGCCGCGGACGATCTACCAGACACGGCCTAAAGGTGTGCCATGAGTTCCGCGCTGGCCGTCCCGTACGACTACGGGGCAGCATTCCCGCTCGAGATGGCCACCGCCGCGGCCGGGCTCTGCCGCCTGGTTTTCGTATGTGACGAAGCTGTCCCGCACGTCGTGGAATGCCTGCCGTTGCTGGCCACGATAGGGACCGTGGTGTCGTCACGCGGGCCGGTGACCGAGGTGGCGGGGAAGCTGGAAGCGGAGGGTGTCGACGGGATCGTCACATTCGCCGACCACCTGCAACCGCTGACGGCACGCCTGGCGGCGATACTTGGCCTGCCCTACCACAGCCCGGCGGTCGCTGAACTGCTGGTCAACAAGTTTCGCCAGCGCACCAGGCTGCGAACGGCCGGGATGCCCACGCCGCGATTCGCCGCGATCGCGCGGGGCGACGACGTGACCGAGGCCGTCAGCCGGGTGAGCCTGCCAGCGGTGCTCAAGCCGCTCCGGGACGGGGCGGGCAGCAGGAATACCGGCCTGGTGCGCCAGCCGCACGAGGCTGCCGCTATGGCGGCCCGGTTCTTCGGGGCCGGAGAGCGCGACCTCATCATCGAGGAGCTGCTGGCCGGAGATCCGTCTGTGGCAGGGCGAGAATTCGGCGACTACGTGTCGGTCGAGTCGGTCACGATCGACGGCCAGGTGGAGCACATCGGGATCAGCGGTAAGCTGCCGCTGGAGGAGCCGTTCCGTGAGTGCGGCGAGTTCTTCCCGAGCAACATCGATCCCGCGGTGGCCGAGGCGGCCAGGTCGGTGACCGGAAGGGCGCTGCGCGCGCTGGGGGTGCGGCTCGGCCTCAGCCATACCGAACTGAAGCTCACCAGCACAGGTCCGAAGATCATTGAGGTCAACGGGCGCCTTGGCGGGGGCGTGCATGACATGGTCCTGCGCTCGTCGGGCGCCAACATCATCCGCTCGGCGATGGCGCTCGCCCTGGGCGAGCTCTCCCAGGTCACCACCGGGGTGACGGCGGAACGCATCGCCTACCTGATCTTCATCCAGCCACCGATGTGGGCGCGCCGTGTCGTCCGGCTACCTGACGCGACGACGGTCAGGGCAGTTCCCGGCGTGGTGCGGGTCGGGTTCCTCCGCAAGGAGGGCGACGCGATCGCGTGGGAGTCGGGCACGGCAGGCATGACGGCTGTGGTCCACGGCTCGGCGCCCGGCTACGGGGAACTGCACTCGGCCTGTGCGCGAGTGTGGCAAGCGTTCCAGCACAGTTACGCTGCCACCTGACGTCACCGCAGCCCCTGGCGCGGACACCGGAGGATCCTCCGCCAGGGCTGCTGCTGCCCTATGCCGTAGCTACGCGCTGGCCCGGCTTCCGGCCTCGCCTGCCGCGGCAGGAACCTGGGACCGGAATGCCCGGGAGAATTCCCGCACGTCACCGACGAACAGGTCCGGCTCCTCCAGCGCGGCGAAGTGGCCGCCGCGGTCGAACTCGGTCCAGTGCACGATGTTCGGGAAACCCAGCTCGGCGAATCTGCGGACCGGCTGGATGATGTCGTGCGGGAAGACCGCCACGCCGAGCGGCACATTGATGGGCGGCGGCGCGACGGCGTTCGTCGCGATGGGAAGCATGTCCGCGGCCTCGTAGTAGAGCTGCGCCGACGACCCGGCGGTCGCGGTCAGCCAGTAGATCGTGGCGTTGGTGAGCAGCTGGTCCCGGCTGACGGCATCCTCGGGGAGCTGCTCCGAGTCGGTCCACTCCCGGAACTTCTCGATGATCCAGGCGAGCTGGCCCACCGGCGAGTCGGTCAGGGCGTACGCGAGGGTCTGCGGCCGGGTCGCGTGGACCTTCATGTATCCGGACTGCTCGTCGACGAACCGCTGCAGCCGGGCCAGGCGGCTCAACTCCCGCTCGGTCAGCCCGGCCAGTGCGGCCGGGTCGGGCGGCGGAGGGGTCAGCAGCATGTTGACGTGCGCGCCGGCCAGGTGCTCGGGATCCATCATGCCGAGCACCGCCGAGACCGCCGAGCCGAAGTCGCCGCCCTGGGCCAGGTATCTGCCGTAGCCCAGGCGGCGCATCAGCTCGGCCCAGGCCCTGGCGATCCGGATGATGTCCCAGCCGGGCTCGCGAGTTGGCCCGGAGAAGCCGTAACCGGGCACTGAGGGGATGACCAGGTGAAACGCGTCCGCCGGGTCGTCGCCGTGCGCACGCGGATCGGTCAGCGGCCCGATGACCTCGGTGAACTCCGCGATAGAGCCGGGCCAGCCGTGGGTGAGGATGAGGGGCAGAGCGTCCGGCTCCGGCGAACGGACGTGCATGAAGTGCACGTCCGCCCCGTCGATCGTGGTGATGAACTGGGGGAACTCGTTCAGTCGCGCCTCGGCGGCGCGCCAGTCGTAACGGTTGCGCCAGTAGTCCGCCAGTTCCTTCAGGTAGCCGAGTGGCACGCCGCGATCCCAGCCGACGCCGGGAAGCTCGGTGGGCCAGCGGGTGCTATCGAGCCGGCGGTTCAGGTCGTCCAGCGCGGATTGCGGGATCTCGATGCGGAAGGTACGCATGGCTTACCGCCTCAGATGTAGAGGGTGTTGGGTTCCAGGCCGCAGAGCACTCGACCGTAGAGTTCGAGGTTGGTGTCCGGATGCATGAGCGCGTGCAGGTTGACCGCCTGCACATCACGCTCGATGCGCTGAATCGCTGCCGACGTGTAGAGCGAGGATCCGCCGCTGGCCCGCCGCAGCACGTCCACGGCCTCCTGCACCAGCTGGCAGGCCCGGCCCATGTCGACCCGCGCGCGGGCGCGCTCCCGCATGTCCCAGCTATCGCCGCTGGCGTTCTTGCCGTCCACGAGATCCGCGAGCCTGCGAGCGTGAAAATCCGCCGCGTCGATCTTCAGGCTGGCGTCAGCCACCTGCAGGTGAGTTATCGGCGCCTCACCTTGCGCGGAATATGCGGTATAGGTAATGTGCCGTCCCGGCAGCTTGCCAAAGAAATCTTCCCTGGCCGCATTACCCAGGCCAAGCATGGTCCCCACCGAGGACGCCGACGCGGCCGGCAGCACCGGGCTGCGGAATATCGGCACCGTCGCGTTCTGCCTGGACGCGTACTGCTCGTGCAGCATCGCGCCCAGCGACAGAACGCGCTCGGCGGGCACGAAAACATCCTTCGCTACGGTGCTGACGCTACCGGAGCCCCGCATTCCCGCGGTGTGCCAGTCGTCGACGATTTCGAGTTCTGACATCGGGACGGCGGCCATAATGGGCTGGGGGGCATCATCCGGCGTGGCCAGGATCGCCACGACGAGCTGCCAGTGACTGTGCAGCGCCCCGCTCATGAATCCCCATTTGCCGTTGACCACGACGCCGCCGTCGGCGGGCGCCGCCATCGCGGTCGGGCTCAGCGTCCCGCACACTCGGACGTCGGGGGTGGAGAACACCTCATCCTGGGTCTCGTCGGAGAACAAGCCGGTCATCCACGTGGTGATCCACCACACCGATGCCGTCCACGACGTGGAGCCGTCACCTTGGCCCAGCTCGGTCGCGACCTCGATCATGGTGCGGGCGTCGCTCTCGTACCCGCCGTACCTGACAGGCACCCTCATCTTGAAGATGCCGGCGCCTGCCAGCGCCTCGATGGTCTCTTCGTGCAGCCGGCGGTTCTCCTCCGACCAGGTCGCGTGCTTGCGCAGCAGGGGGATCAGCTCGGTCGCGCGCCTGACAAGCTCAGTCCTTGACGGTGCCTGGGCTACCAGTGCCACGTTGCCTCCACGAAATCGGTGCTGGCGACGTGCCAGTGATGTGACCGCATCCTCAGTCCGTACGCCGGCCGGACGCATCTCTTCGATTGCGGTACCCCCGCCGCAACCTCGGAGATGCCGGCGGATCCGGCCAATGTGACGATGAGGCCGTGCGAGCGCCAGCCTGTCATCCGGCCGCGCACGCAATTCGCCGATTCTCACTATGCGCCAGACTCGGAGAAAGGAAGCGTCATGGCTGAGACTAAAGTCTCCCAGCGGGCCGGCGGGGCCCAGGGTCCGAGCGAAGCCGACGTCGCCGCGGCACAAAAGGTGATGCAGCGGATCGTGGATGCGTGGGCCGCTCATAATGGCGATGCGTTCGCCGAGGTATTTACGCCCGATGCCAGCCTTATCCTGCCGGGAGATGTATACCTGAAGAACCGCGAGGAGATCCGGCAGTACATGACCAAGGGCTTCGCGGGCCCATACCGGGGCACCCAGGTAACCGGCGTGCCGGTGAACGTCAGGCTCCTCCGCCCCGACGTCGCGCTGCTGCTCACCGACGGCGGGGTCCTGGCGCCGGGTGAGACCGAGGTAGCTCCCGAACGCGCGGTCCGCGCGGCCTGGCTGCTGGCCAAGCAGAACGGGGACTGGCTCATCACCGCCTACCAGAACACCCCGAAGAGCGCTTGACAGCGGCCAAGGCGCGGAGGTGACCACGAGGGGCAACCGTGCAGGCAGGCAGGCAGTGGTGCTGGGCGGGAGCATGGCCGGGCTGCTCGCGGCGCGGGTCCTGGCCGACGCTTTCCCCGACGTGACGATCGTGGACCGCGACGAGCTGGCCGGCGTGACCGCGCCGCGGCGCGGCGTGCCGCAGGGGCCGCACGCCCATGCGCTGCTGGCCCGGGGCCAGCAGGTGCTGGAGGATCTGTTCCCCGGCCTCACGGCCGAGTTCGCCGCGGCCGACATGCCGCTGCTCGACATGGGAGAGATGCACTGGTACCTGGAGGGCCAGCGGTTGTGCAACGCTCATACCGGCCTGATCGCGGTCAGCAACAGCCGTCCGGTCCTCGAGAGCATCGTGCGGGCCAGGGTGGCCGCATTGCCCGGCGTGACGCTGGCGACGAAGCACGACGTCATCGGGCTGGTCACGACCGCCGGCCGGGACCGGGTCACCGGGGTCACGGTGCGGTCGCAGGCGGCCGGGAGCGCCGAGCGCGTGCTCCGGGCTGACCTGGTGGTCGACGCGCTGGGCCGTGGCTCGCACATGCCGGTGTGGCTGGAGGAGCTCGGCTACCCGCGCCCGGCCGAGGACCGGGTCAAGATCGGCCTGGCGTACACGACCTGCGAATACCTGCTGCCGGACCGGCCGCTGGAGAATGACCTGTCGATCATCTCGCTGGCCACCCCGGTCAGCAGGTACGGCGCCTTCTTCGGCCGGGTGGGCGGCGACCGGCACCAGCTGTCGTTGACCAGCATGCTCGCCGATCCGCCTTCGACCGATGCCGAGGGCGTTCTGGCCTGCGCGAAGTCGCTGCCCGTCGGCCGGATCTACGACGCTATCCGCGACGTGAAGCCCGACACCGGCCCGGCCCTGATCCGGTTCCCGCATAGCGTGCGGCGCCGCTACGAGCGGCTGACCAGCTTCCCGGGGGGGCTGCTGTGCGTCGGGGACGGCGTGTGCAGCTTCAACCCGGTGTACGGCCAGGGAATGACGGTCGCCGCCCTTGAGGCGCTCGTGCTGCGCCGCCACCTCCGGGGCGGTCGACAGGACTGGCAGCCGCCGGAGGCCGGCCCGTTCTTTCGTGACATCTCCGAGGTGATCGACGCACCGTGGGCCATCGCGGCCG
Source organism: Streptosporangiaceae bacterium (assembly GCA_035945415.1). Lineage (GTDB taxonomy): Bacteria > Actinomycetota > Actinomycetes > Streptosporangiales > Streptosporangiaceae > PALSA-505. Next base: position 1,696 of record DASZAD010000051.1, on the reverse strand, counting down.
GCGGGGACCTGGCCTGGCCGGGTGTCGAGGGGGAACGCACACCGCAGACCGAAGAGATGAACGCCTACATGGGGCAGGTGATGGCGGCCATGATGGCCGACGGCGGGATCACCGAGGCGTTCATGCGGGTGGCCGGCCTCATCGACCCGCCCGGGACGCTCATGGACCCGGGCATCAGGGACCGGGTGCTGCGGGCGTCGCAGCCCGCGGCCGCGCAGGAGGCTGACAGTCATGCCTAGTCCACGGCCTGGTCGAGTACGTCACCAGCGGATCGAGGCGGCGCTCGGCCCGGCCTGGCGGTGAGCCCCGGCAGGCGCTGCCTATGACCCGCGGCGCCGCAACCCCCGAGGAGGGTTCTATTGACGAGCGACGTCCGCCCGGTCCTCGTGCCCGAGCCTCTCACCTCGGGGGACGCCGAGCCGGTCATCGTGACCGACTTCCTGCGTTTTTCCGGGGCTCCGCGGCTGAGCCATGTGCTCGCCGGCCAGGCCCACGGGCACCCGGTATTCGCCGTGGATCCGGTCGCCGATCTCGCCCGCTGGGAAACGTTCGTCCCGCTGGACGAGCTGGCAGCCGGATATGCGGACGCATTCTCCGCCGCCGCCCCCGCGGCGGAGGGAGCCGTGGTCATCGGTTACTGCGCGGCCGGCGCCTTGGCCCTGCGCATCGCGGCACGGCTGACCCGATCGGGCCGGGTGCTCACCATCCTGGCCCGGCCCACCTGGCCAGACACCGCCATGATCAGAGCCAGCATGGCCAGCTTCCGGGCCGACCTGGGCACCGCCGACGGCTCGCCCGACGACCTGGCCAATGATCTGACCAATGACCTGGACGACGATCTGGCCAATGATCTGACCAATGACCTCGATGGCGATCCCGCGATGATCCTGCGCCGGCTGGAGCGCGTGCTCCAGGCGGACATGCGCGCGATGGCCAGGACACGCGGCCTGGACAAGTCGGCAAGCGCGGTAGAAGCGCTGGACGACCTGCTCGGCCGCTACCGGGTCTGGCTGGGCTTCCTGCTGGCCAGCCGGGCTGCGCTGAAGCCGCTGTGGCACCCCGGTGTGCCGGTGGACGTGCTCACCGAGACGTCCGGCCCGGCCCGGGTGCCCTGGCTCGAGCCGGGATCATACGCGGTCACCAGGCTTTCGCTGCCCGAGGACGAGAGCCTGGCCACGACGTTGCTGGCGCGCTCGGCGCTGACCGTGATGCGCGACTGGCAGCGGCCGGGCGATCAGCCGCCGTCGCTACCGGGAGGCTGCTGATCCATGGACATCGCTCTGGTCGAGCACATCGCCGATATCCCGCCTGAGCAGTTCGACCTCCTCGATCCGGCCGTAGGGGTGGTGGCCTGCCATGCGAAGGTCCAGCAGCGGGAAATCGACGGGCGATGGCGCGTAACTTATCTTCGCGGCACCGGCGAGGGCCGGCTGAAGGCCGCGATACCGCTGTATGCGTGCCGCTTGCCGGACTGGTCCGACCCTGCCTACGACCCACGGACCTGGCCGCTGCCACCCGAGGTGCGCGAAGACTGCACGACCGCGCGGTGCCTGGTGGTGGAGAACTATGAGGACCGGTGCTCTGGTCTCCACGTCGAGCACTCCGCCCGGGAACCCCGGCAGCTCCGCCAGGTCCTGGCGGCCATGGCCCGGGTGGCCGCCGCACAGGACCGGTGCCTGTCCTTTCCGTACTTCAC
>DASZAD010000050.1:0-6205 GCA_035945415.1 Streptosporangiaceae bacterium | reverse complement strand
CCGCGATCGCCGCGCTGGCCAACCCGGACCTGGCCGGACGCGCGGACGACGTGCGCCAGATCGGCAACGCCGTGCTGGCCCGGCTCGCCGGAGATGCAGCAGCGCCGCCACCGGCCGGGAATTTCATCCTGGTCCAGCGCGAGGTGGACCCGGTAGACCTAATCCGCCTCGCCGGCTCCGGACTGGCCGGTGCGGTGTCGGTGTCCGGAGGGGCCAACTCCCATGCTGCGATCATCGCGCGAGGACTGGGCGTGCCCATGCTGGCGGGCGCGGACCCGGCAGTGCTCGCGGTGCCCGCCGGTCGCCAGGCCATCCTGGATGGGGCGGGCGGGCGGCTCATCGTAAACCCCTCACCGCAGGACCTGGCCGCCGTCGCCCGGTCCGCAACCCCTTCGTGGACGGACGGGACCATGGGCCCCCCCAATGGCGTCCCCGGACCGCGCGCCCCGGCCCGCCCAGCTGGCCCTCCGCGCACCGCCGACGGCCAGGAGATCACCTTGCTCTGCAACGTGGCGTCCACCACCGAGACCCGGCTCGGCCTGGCCGCCGGTGCTGCGGGCGTGGGCCTGCTGCGCACCGAGATCCCGTTTACCGGCGCGAGCGCGTGGCCGACGGAGGCCGATCACCGTGCCGCGCTGGACCCGGTGCTGGGACTGCTAACTGGGCGGCCCGTGGTCGTGCGCCTGCTCGACTTCTCCGGAGACAAGATCCCCCCCTTCCTGGCGGACAGGCAGGCTGGCCTGGCGGCCCTGCTCAGCCACCCTCGCGCGCTGGGCGATCAGCTCCGCGCGGTGCTGCGCAGCGGCCGCGGAACCCGGCTGAGCGTCATGGTGCCCATGGTGAGCGCCGTGGACGAGATGGCCCTGGTGCGGTCGGCGCTGGCGGACGCCGCCGCCGAGGTCGGTGCCGACGTGCCCGAGCTCGGCATGATGGTGGAACTGGCTGCCACGGCTTCGGCGGCCGGCGCATTCGCCCGCGCGAGCGGCTTCTTCTCGATCGGCACCAATGACCTGACCAGCCAGGTGCTTGGCCTGGACCGGGCCGACCCGGCGATGCGCCCCGACCTGGCGGCGGACCCGCAGGTGCTGGCCCTCATCGCCAAGGTGGTACAGGCCGCCGGTGCCGCGGGCGTGGACGTCTCGGTGTGCGGTGACGCGGCCGCGGACCCGGCCGTGCTGCCGCTGTTGATAGGGCTGGGGGTGCGCAAGTTCAGCGTGGGAGCCGCGCGACTGCCGGATGTGGCAGAGTGGATCACCGACGCCGACAGCTCCGTCTGCGCGGCGCTGGCCGGCCAGGCCCTGCAGGTGGTCAATCTGGAGCAGGCGCAGGGGCACGTGAAGGCGCCATGATCTCAGCTCAGCGCCGTCAGGACCGCGCCGCCTCTGGCCGCCCCCAGATCCCTGGAGATCCCCCGGGCCGCCTCGGTGACCGCGCGCGCCAGCTCACCCCGCACGGCCGGCGCCAGCAGCCGTTCCACGGCACCGACCACCCCGATCGCACCCGCCACGACGCCGTCACGGCCCAGGATCGGCGCTGCGACACCCGCATCGCCGACGGTTGCCTCCTGATCCTCCACCGCGTACCCCTGCTTGCGCACCTGGGCCAGCGCCCGGCTGAGCGCGACCCGCGAGGTCTTCGTCCGGCCAGTCAGCTGGGCCAGGTCACCCATCATCACAGCGGCACGTTGCGCATCTGGAAGGTAGGCCACGATCGCATGCCCCAGCGCGCAGGCATGCCACGGAATCGCCGCGCCCACCTCCAGGATCTGCACGGTGTTGTCCGGGCGGAACACGTGATGCAGCACGATCACCCGGGAGCCGGACAGGCTGGCCACCCAGACCGCCTCGTTCGCCCGCTGCGCGAGCGACTCCGCCCACAGCAGCGACCGTGCCCGCAGCTCAGAGCCGTCCAGGTAGGCGTTGCCCAGCGAGAGGACGGCGGGGCCAAGGCGGTACTTGCCGGTGTCGGGATCCTGTGCGACCAAGTCATGCTTCTCCAGCGTGCGCAGCAGCCCATGCACTGTGGGCTTGGCCAGGCCAACCCGTTCCGCGATCTCGGTAACGCCGAGGCGAGGGGTACCGGAGCCGAGAACCGCGAGGATCCGGGCTGCGCGCTCCACCGATTGGATCATGACTCCCTTTCAGCGATACCGAACACGATTCAGGATATGCCATGAGCCTCGACGCCAGAGTAGGGATCGTCCTCGTGTCGCACAGTGCCGAGCTGGCCGAGGGGACGGCAGCACTGGCGGCGCAGATCAGCGGGGGCACCGTGGCCGTCATCCCCGCAGGCGGCACCGACGAGGGGCAGCTCGGCACGAGCGCGGCCAAGGTGCAGCGGGCGGTGAAACTCGCCGACAGCGGCGCCGGCGTGGTGATCCTGCCCGACCTGGGCAGTGCCGTGCTCACCGTCCGGGCGCTGCTCGGCGAGGCCGATGACCTGCCTACGCCAGTCGAGCTGGCCGATGCGCCATTCGTCGAGGGCGCGGTCGCGGCCACGGTGGCCGCGGCCGGAGGCGGGGACATCGAGGCGGTCTTCGCCGCGGCAGAGGAGGCGCGCCATGCCCGCAAGGTATGAGCAGGCGATCACCCTCACCGGTGACCTGCATGCCCGCCCGGCCGGCGCGCTGGCGGTCGCGGCGGCGAAGTTTTCCTCGGCGGTATCGCTCACCGCCGGCACCAGCAGCGCCGACGCCAAGAGCGTTCTTGGTGTCATGGGTTTGGGCGCCACCAGCGGCCAGCAGGTCACCGTGGCAGCGCAGGGGCCCGACGCGGAAGAGGCCGTCGCCGCCATTCTCGCCATTTTGGCCGAGGCAACGCGAGTGGGCGCCTGAGCCGCGACCGGGCCGACACCAGACGGCAAACCAATGGCCTAGCCTTCGCGCTGACGCTCGTAGATGAGGTAAGCGAGTCCTTCGCCGATGGTCATGACCTTGGTGAGGTGCATGGGCTGTTTGTCGCCGATCTCGCCGAACAGGCGCTCGCCGGCTCCGAGCACGACCGGGTAGACGGTGAGCCGCACCTCGTCGATGAGGTCGTGCTCCATCAGGGTGCGTACCAGGCGGGTGCTGCCGTAGACGACGATGTCGCCGGCCAGCCGCCGCTTCAGCTCCGAGACCTCGGCCACCACGTCACCTTTGAGCACCTCGCCCTTGAAACCGGTCGCGGTGCTCCACGCGGGCTCTTCGAGGGTCGAGGACACGATGTACTTGGGCATGGTGTTGATCCGGTCCGCCCACTCGCCGGTGCGGGACAGCCACAACGCGGCGAAGTACTCGTCGGTCCGCCGCCCCAGCAGCATCGCCTCGGCGTCCAGCGCCTCGGCGAACTCGACCTTGCCCCACTCCTCAAGATCCTTGCCGCCAAACTGGCCGAACCAGCCGCCGTGTCTGAAGCCCTCGTCACCGGTCGGGTCCTGGACGACTCCATCGAGCGTCACGTTCTGGCTGAGGATGATCTTTCCCATTTCAGTTCTCTCCCTTTTGTTTGCTGCATCTGATAGGGCAGACACCGTGGTGCGTTGAACTGGGCGCGCTGGTGGCGCCCAGTTCTGCTTGCGGCCGGTGTCTACCTACGGATGGCAGGTGACGCTAAGGTCGGCCTAGTGGCAGGCGACCTGATCGCGCGGGCGCGGGCGGGTGATGGCGAGGCGTTCCGCGAGCTGACCGAGCCGTACCGCCCGGAGCTGCAGGTGCACTGCTACCGGATGCTCGGATCCATCCAGGACGCCGAGGACGCCGTCCAGGACACGCTGCTGGCCGCGTGGCAGGCCTTCGGCGGTTACGAGGAGCGCGCCTCGGTCCGCACCTGGCTCTACAAGATCGCCACCAACCGGTGCCTCAACGCGCTTCGCTCGGCCAGCCGGCGGCCCGCGAAGGAGTGGGACATCCCGGGGGTCGTGCCGCCCGAGCCGACCCGGCTCGGCGAGGTCGTATGGCTGGAGCCGTTTCCCGACTCACTCCTGGCGGGCGTCGCTTTGCCGGGCCCCGAAGCACGGTATGAGCGGACAGAAGCCGTTTCGCTGGCATTCGTCACCGCGCTGCAGGTCCTGCCGCCGCGCCAGGTCGCCGTGCTCATCTTGCGTGATGTTCTCGGATTCCACGCCAGCGAGGTGGCCGGAATGCTGGATACGACTGTCGAGTCGGTCACCAGCGCGCTCAAGCGGGCACGGGCCAGCCTGGAGCGGTACACGGCTGGCGTGCCGGGCCGCGAATCGCCGCCTGTCGCCGGCTCAGCCGCGGAGGGCGCTCTCACGGCGAAGTTCGCCAGCGCCTGGGAGTCGGCAGACATCGACGGGCTGGTCGCCCTGCTGACGGCCGACGTCTTCATCTCCATGCCGCCGATGCCCTACGAATACCAGGGCCGGGAACTGGTGGCGCGGTTCTGCGGCGGGCTATTCGGTGCGGGGCGCAGGTTCGATCTTGTGCCGACACGGGCCAACGGGCAGCCCGCGTTCGGGGCCTATGTGCGCACCCAGGGCGGCAGCCGCGGGGCTGGCGTGTACGTGCTGACCCTCGCCGGTGACCGGATCTGCGCCATGACCAACTTCAGCAGCGGCATGCTGCCGTGGTTCGGCCTGCCGGAGTCGCTGCCCGCTCGTTGAGCCCCCGGGCGCTCCGGCTGGGCCGGAGGGGCCGGTGGGGGGCTGAGCATGCCAGGTGGCGAACTATCCCGTCGGGGTGCGAGAGTGTGGTGAGGACGAAAGCAACAAGGATCGTTTCGGCGCTTGGCAGGGGAGGCGGCTAAGCGTAGGCAGGATGTGCCCCGCTTGGCATCCGTTGGCAGCTGCTTAGCGGCGATGGGCGAGAAGGGGGCCATTGTGAGATCGATTCAGCGTGGTGTGACTGTTGCCGCCGCACTCATCGCCGGGCTCGTGCCGGCAGCCGCCAGCACGGCCGCGCCGTCGGTTGTGTCTTCCGCCCGGGCCAGCTCCAGGCCCGCCCCCAGTTGCACCACTGTCGCCACCATCCCCGTGGAGCCCGTGGGCAACGTCCCGACCGGGGTCGCGGTGAACCCGAGGACCAACAGGATCTACGTCGCCAGCATCACCCCCAGCACTGGCTTCGGCCAGGTGACGGTGATCAGCGGCAACACCAACACGGTGGTGGCCACGGTGCCCGTCGGCGACAGCGCATCCGGGGTCGCGGTCAACCCGAGGACCAACACGATCTACGTCACCTTCCGCTCCAGCCCCAGCACCGGCGCCGGCGCGGTCGCGGTGATCAGCGGCAAGACCAACGCGGTGGTGGCCACGGTGCCCGTGAGCTTCGGCCCGACCGGGATCGCGGTCAACCCGCGGACCAACATGATCTACGTCGCCAACACCAACCAGGTCACCCACGGCTCCAAGTCCACGGTGTCGGTGATCAGCGGGCGGACGAACACGGTGATCGCCGCCATCCTCGTGAGCAGTTCGCCGGTCGCGATCGCGGTGAACCCGCGGACCAACAAGATCTACGTCATCAGTGAAGAAAGCAACACGGTGCAGGTGATCAGCGGGCGGACGAACACGGTGGTGGCCAGGGTGCGCGTGGGCTTCGCACCGGTCGGGGTCGCGGTCAACCCGCGGACCAAAAAGATCTACGTCACCTTCGACAACATCGCCGCCAGCCTCAGCCACAACAAGGTCTTGGTGATCGGCGGGCGGACGAACACGGTGGTGGCCACGGTCCCCGTGAGCATCATCCCGGGTGGGACGGCAGTGAACCCGCGCACCAACACGATCTACGTGGTGGGATCACCGCTGGGCGTTAGAAGCGGCTTCATGCTGGTGATCAGCGGGCGGACCAGCAACGTGACGGCCACGGCCCCGGCGGGCGGGGCACCGTTCGATGTCGCGGTCAACCCGCGAACCAGGGTCATCTATGTCATCAACGACGACGGCAACACGGTGGTCTTCACCTGCCGGCGGGGATGAGCACGGGCACGGTGAGCCTGCCGGGGAGGGGCCGCAGGCGTCCTAGTCACCACCGCGGAACTGGCGGGAAGCGCCCTTCTTGCGCTGGCGGATCTTCCCGCGGTCGACGATCAGGTCGTGCGCACGTACCCGCTATGAGGTGCGGCCGGGAGGGATCCGGCCAGGGCGCGACGACCGCCGCGCGGATCAGGCCGGCCTGCGCGCTGCCTGCGTCCCGGGCCGGCCGGGTCTAGCCGATGACAGCGCGGTTGTAGAATGGCGCTTCTCGCGCCATAATGGCGCCATGCCC
>DASZAD010000049.1:0-17256 GCA_035945415.1 Streptosporangiaceae bacterium | reverse complement strand
ACGACCGGGGCCGAGATCCGGCCAGCGCCGGTCACCAGGACCGGCGCCGAGCCGGGAGACGCCGGCTCCAGCGCGGTCGCCTCCGCGCGCGCCAGCACCAGGTGCCCGCCGCGGCGGGCCAGGTCGAGGTAGGCCATGGCCGCGCTCATCGGCTGGACCTGGCAGTCCTGCGGATACCAGGCGCCACCGGCCAGGCCGGCCGCCAGGTGCGGTTCATAGTCCCCGAGCGAGGTTTCGTCCAGGCCAGCCACCTCGACACCGGCCGAGCGCTGCTGGGCGGCCAGATCCCGCAGCGCGGCCAGATCGGCAACAGAGCGCGCCACCACGACCCCGCCCTTGGGCTCGAACTCGAACCCCGCGCCGCGCGGCTCGCCGCCGTCATCCGACGCCGCGAACTCCCGCCACAGGGCCAGGCTGCGCAGCGCGAGCGCCAGCTCAGGTCCCGGCAGCTTGTCCGAGACCAGGAGGTTGCCCTCGCCAGCGGCGGTGGTCCCGGCCAGCGGCCCGGCCCGGTCGATGACGCAGACCCGGCGCCCGCCGGCGGCGAGGCTGGCGGCCGTGGCCGCGCCCACGATCCCGGCGCCGATGATCACGGCGTCGGCGGTGGCGGGCAGCGTGCCGTCCGTCGCGATCACGGCCCCATCATCAGCGTCCGAGCAGGAACCCGGCCGGGAACGGGTCGTCCGGGTCGAGCAGGTAGTGCCCCAGGCCGGTGATCCAGGCCCGGCCGCGGACCGTCGGGACCACGGCCGGGTAGCCGCCGACCGTGGTGGCAGCCACCAGCCGTCCGGTGAACGACCGCCCGATCAGCGACCCGTGCACGAAGTCCTCGTGCAGACCCAGCTTGCCCCGCGCCGCGAGCTGGGCCATCCGGGCCGAGGTACCGGTCCCGCAGGGTGACCGGTCGGCCCAGCCCGGGTGGATCGCCACCGCCGCCCGGGCGGGCAGCCCGTCCTCCGGCGGCGCGGTGAAGATCACGTGCTGGCACCGGTTGATCGCGGGGTTCTCCGGGTGGGCGAAGTCGAGCTGCTCGTTCACCGCGGCCATCACGTCCAGGCCGGTGGCCACGATGCGCTGGTACAGGTCCGGCCGTACATCCAGGCCGGCCGCCGCGGCGGGCAGGATCGCGTAGAAATTCCCGCCGAACGCCAGGTCGAGCTCCACCTGCCCGAGGCCGGCCACCCGCACGACGGCGTCCCGCAGGTGCAGGTAGGACGGCACGTTGCGGATCGTCACCGACATCGCCCGGCCGTCGGACACCGCCACCTGCGCCTCAACCAGCCCGGCCGGGGTGTCGAGCCGGATCCGCGTCACCGGCTCGGTCACCTCGACCATGCCGGTCTCCACCAGCACGGTGGCGGTGCCGATGGTGCCGTGCCCGCACATGGGCAGGCAGCCGGAGACCTCGATGAACACCACGCCGGCGTCCGCGTCCGGCCGGACCGGTGGCTGCAGGATCGCCCCGGACATGGCCGCGTGCCCGCGCGGCTCGTACATCAGCAGCGTGCGCAGGTCGTCGCGCTTGGTGGCCAGGTAGTTCATCCGCTCGTACATGGTGTCGCCGGGCAGCACGCCCACGCCCGACGTGATCACCCGGGTCGGCATCCCCTCGGTGTGGCTGTCGACCGCGGAGAAGACCCGCCGTGCTCTCACCACGGGGCTCTCACCACGGGGCTCTCACCACGGGCTCTGACCACGGGGCCCGCATCAGCGAGTGGCTTTGAGCGCGGCCCTGATGCCGGCCCTGGCCGCCTCGGCCTCGTCCGGCGGCAGTGGCAGCCGGGGGAGGCGGACCGGACCGCCGTACCGTCCAGCCTCCTCCTGGGCCAGCTTGATGGCCTGCACGAACCGCGGGTCGGCGTCCCAGCGCAAGGCGGGCAGCATCGCCCGGTACAGCCGGGCCGCCGTGACGAACTCCCCGGCCACGCACAGCTCATACAGCCGCACCGAGGCCGCCGGGAACGCGTTGACCATGCCGGCGATCCAGCCGGTGGCGCCGAGCAGCATCGACTCGACGAACGTGTCGTCGCACCCGCAGATCACCTCCAGCCGGGGCGCCTGCTCCAGGATCTGGGCCACCCGCCGCCCGTCCTGGGAGAACTCCTTGACCGCCTGCACCTGTTCGATCTCGGACAGCCGGGCCAGCAGCGAGGGCACCAGGTCCACCCGGGTCGAGAACGGGTTGTTGTAGACGATGACCGGCAGTCCCACTCGCGCGATTTCGGCGAAGTGCGCGACCACCTCGTCGTCGGTGGGCTTGTGCGCGGTCGGCGGCAGGGCCATCACCGCGGCGGCGCCGGCCCGGCCGGCCTGCTCCGTCCACCGGCAGGCCTCGGCGGCCGACTTGCCCGACACTCCGGGGATGACCGGGACCCGCCCAGCGGCGGCGGCGATCGCCGTGACCACCAGGCCGGCGCGTTCGGTCTCGGAGAGGCTCTCGTACTCGCCCAGCGAGCCGTTGGGAATCAGCCCGGCGACGCCTTCGTCGATCAGCCAGGCACAGTGCTTCCCGTACGCATCGGTGTCCATCAGGCCATCGACGCTGAACGGCGTCGTGGTGGCGGCGTAGACGCCAGGGAACCGGGTCACGGATGCGATCCTAGGACACATGACCACAATCCTTGGCCGCCGGGTGCCGCGGGTGGAGGACCGGCGGTTGCTCACCGAAGGCGGCACCTATGTCGATGACCTGGAGCTACCGGTGCTGGCCCGGGCGGCACAGGTGACCTTCGTCCGCAGCCCGGTCGCGCACGCGACCCTCACCGGCATCGACGCCTCCGCCGCGCTGGCCGAGCCCGGCGTGGTCGCGGTGCTGACCGGGCAGGACTTCGACGGGCCCGCCCCCGACGAGGAGATGCCCGAGCCGGTGCTGGCCACCGGCCGGGTGCGGTACGTCGGCGAGCCGGTCGCCCTGATCCTCACCGACGGCCGTTACCAGGGCGAGGACGCGGCCGAGCTGGTCTGTGTGGACTACGATCCGCTGCCCGCCGTGGTCGGCGTGGACGGCGCGCTGGATGCCCCGTCGCTGCTGTTCCCCGAGACCGGCTCCAACGTCGCGTCGGCCGGCGGCGATCAGCCGCGACCGGACGACGAGCTGTTCGCGGGATGCGAGGTCGTCGCGGCGGGCAGGCTGGTCAACCAGCGGCTGGCGCCGGTGCCGCTGGAGGTCCGCAGCGCGGCCGCCACCTGGGGCGACGGCCGGCTGACCGTGTGGGCCAGCACGCAGAACGCCCAGATCACCCGGGACATGATCGCCGAACGGCTGGGGCTGGACCAGGCCGTGATCCGGGTCATCGTGCCGGACGTGGGCGGTGGGTTCGGCGCCAAGATCGGCACCGACCGGGACACGATCGCCGTCGCCTGGGCGGCCCGGCACACCGGCCGTCCGGTGCGCTGGACGGAGACGCGCAGCGAAAGCATGGTCGCGATGATCCACGGCCGCGGCCAGCGGCAGGACGTGAAGATCGGCGGGACCCGCGACGGCCGGATCCTCGCCTACCGGCTGGACCTCGTGCAGGACTGCGGCGCCTATCCGAGGGGCGCCTATCTGGCCAGCCTCACCCGGCGGATGGCCGGCGGCAGCTACGGGATACCCCGGGTCGAGTGCGGCTACCAGGCCGTGGTGACCAACGCCACCCCGGTCGACGCCTACCGCGGCGCCGGCCGGCCCGAGGCCACCGCAGCCATCGAGCGCGCGGTCGACCTGTTCGCCGCCGAGGCCGGCCTGGACCCGGCCGAGGTGCGCCGCCGCAACCTGCTGTCGCCGGACCAGTTTCCCTACACTTCCCCGACCGGCGCGAACTACGACTCCGGCGACTATGCCGCGGCACTGCAGAAGGTGCTGGCCGCGGCGGGCTACGAAGGACTGCGGGCCGAGCAGGCCCAGCGCCGGGAGCGCGGCGACCCGGTGGCGCTCGGCATCGGCCTGTCCTGCTACGTGGAGATCACCGCCATCGACTGGCGCAACGGCGAGACCGGCCGGGTCGAGGTGCACGAGGACGGCACGGCCACCGTGTTCACCGGCAGCTCGCCGCAGGGCCAGGGGCACGCCACCTCCTGGGCCATGCTGGTCCAGGAGGAGCTGGGCATCCCGATGGCCGACGTCACCGTGATCTCCGGTGACACCGACCTGATCCCGGTGGGCACCGGCACTTACGGCTCCCGCTCCCTCCAGCTCGGCGGGGCCGCCGTACAGCAGGCGGCGGCCGAGGTCAGGGAGCGCGGCCGCGGCCTGGCCGCGGACCTGGCCGGGGCGAGCGAGGACGACCTGGACCTCGACACCACGCGGGGCCTGTGGCGGGTGCGGGGCCAGGCCGGGACCGAGATCGAATGGGGCAAGGTGGCGGCCCACGGCGGCGGCCTGGCGGCGGACGTTCACTTCATCCCGAAGCAGTCGACGTTCCCGTTCGGCGCCCACCTCGCCGTGGTCGAGGTGGACACCGAGACCGGGCTGGCCCGGCTGGTCCGGCACGTGTCCGCCGACGACGCCGGGCGGCTGGTCAACCCGCTGATCGCCGAAGGCCAGCGGCACGGCGGCATCGCCCAGGGCGTGGCCCAGGCCCTGACCGAGGAGGTGGTCTACGACGCCGACGGCAACCCCCTCACCGCCACGCTGGCCGACTACGCCACCATCACCGCGGCCGAGCTGCCGGCCTTCGAACTGGTCGCCAGCGAGACGCCGACCGATATCAACCCCCTCGGCGCCAAGGGCATCGGGGAGGCCGGAGCGATCGGCGCTCCCCCGGCAGTGCAGAATGCGGTGATCGACGCGGTCGCCCACCTGGGCGTCAGGCACATCGACATGCCGGCCACGCCCCAGCGGGTGTGGGCCGCGATCAGCGCGGCGGAGGCGGCCACATGAGGGTCGAAGTCACCATCAACGGTCAGCCGGTGGCCGCCGACGTGGAAGACCGGATGCTGCTGGTGCATTATGTACGCGACGTGGCCGGACTGCGGGCCACCAACGTCGGCTGCGACACCACCTCGTGCGGCGCCTGCACCCTCCTGCTCGACGGCGAGTCGGTCAAATCCTGCACGCTGCTGGCCGCGCAGGCCGACGGCCGGGAGGTCACCACGGTGGAGGGGCTGGCCGGGCCGGACGGCGAGCTGCACCCGGTGCAGCAGAGATTCCACGAGGAGCACGCCCTGCAGTGCGGCTTCTGCACCCCCGGCATGGTGCTGGCCCTCGTGTCGCTGCTGCGGGAGAACCCGCGCCCCACCGAAGCCCAGATCCGGTCCGGCCTGGAGGGCAACCTGTGCCGGTGCACCGGCTACCACAACATCGTGCGGGCGGCCCTGGCCGCCGCCGAGGTGGCCCGGTGATCCCCGCGCCGTTCCGTTACCAGCGCGCCGCCACGGTGAGCGAGGCGCTCGACCTGGCCGCCGAGGGCGGCGAGGACGCGACGTTCCTGGCTGGCGGGCACTCGCTGCTGCCGCTGATGAAGCTGCGCCTGGCCCTGCCCGAGGTGGTCATCGACATCGGCCGGATCGCCGGGCTGAGCTACATCCGCGTCCAGAACGGCGGCATCTCGATCGGCGCGCTCACCCGGCATCACGACCTGGAGCACTCCGGGCTGCTCGCCCGCGAGTTGCCGCTGCTGGCCGCCGCCGCCGGCCGGGTCGGTGACCCGCAGGTCCGCCACCGCGGCACGATCGGCGGCTCGCTGGCCCACGCCGACCCAGCCTCCGACCTGCCGGCCGTGCTGCTGGCCCTGGACGCCACGCTGGTCGCCATCGGCCCTCGCGGCAGCCGGGAGATCGCGGCGGCGGACTTCTTCACCGGGACGTTCGAGACCGCGCTGGAGCCTGGCGAGCTGCTGACCGGGATCCGGGTGCCCCGGCCCGCCAGCCCCGGCTGGTCGTTCCAGAAGTTCACCAAGCGGGCGATCGACTGGGCCATCGTCGGCGTGGCCGTGCAGGGCGGCTCGGTGGCGCTGGTCAACATGGGGGAGATTCCGCTGCGCGCCGCCGCCACGGAGCGCGCGCTGGCCGGCGGGGCCAGCCCGCGCGAGGCGGCCGCGCTGGCGGCCGAAGGCACCAGGCCGGTCGCCGACATCAACGCCAGCCGCGACTACCGCCAGCACCTGGCCCGTGTCCTGACCGCCCGCGCCCTGGCGGAGGCCAGATCAGGGCACCCGAGGAGGAAGTCATGAGCACCCGCGACACCCCCCCGTTCCGGGCCGACCACGTCGGGAGCCTGCTGCGGCCGCCGGAGTTGCTCCGGGCGCGCGACAACTTCGCCGCCGGGGTGATCACGGCCAGCGAGCTGCGGGCCGTCGAGGACCGGGCTATCGCGGACATCGTCGCCATGCAGCGCGACGTGGGGCTGCGTTCGGCCACGGACGGCGAGTTCCGCCGGGCTTCCTGGCACATGGACTTCATCTACCGTCTCGGCGGCATCAGCAAGTCGCCCGGGCATCTGGCCGTGCGGTTCCGCAACCCGTCGGGGATGATCGAGTTCACCCCGGCCGCGCTGCGCGTGCACGACCGGATCACGCTGGCCGAGACGATCTTCGGCGAGGACTTCACCTATCTGCGCTCGGTGGCCGGCGGGCTGACGCCCAAGCTGACCATCCCGTCGCCCAGCATGGTGCACTACCGGGGCGGCCCCGCCTCGATCGATCCCGGCATCTACCCCGACATCGAGGAGTTCTGGAGCGACCTGTCCGCCGCCTACGCGGAGCAGGTCCGCCGCCTGGCCGAGCTCGGTTGCACGTACCTGCAGTTCGACGACACCAGCCTGGCCTACCTCAACGACCCGGCGCAGCGCGCCGAGATCGCCGCGCGCGGCGAGGACGCCGACCACCTGCACCTGCGCTACATCCGCCAGATCAACGCCGCGCTCGCGAACCGCCCGCCCGGCCTCACCGTGACCACACACATGTGCCGCGGCAACTTCCAGTCCTCCTGGGCCGCCGAGGGCAGCTACGACTTCGTCGCCGAGGCCCTGTTCAGCGGGCTCACCGTGGACGGCTTCTTCCTGGAGTACGACGACCCCCGCTCCGGCGGCTTCGAGCCGCTCCGCTTCGTCCCCCCGGGCAAGATGGTCGTCCTGGGCCTGGTCACCACCAAGCGCGGCGAGCTTGAGCCCAAGGACACCCTGAAGCGCCGGATAGATGAGGCCAGCAAGTACGTCCCCTTGGAGCAGCTTTGTCTGTCCCCCCAGTGCGGCTTCTCCTCCACGGTCGAGGGAAACAAGCTGACCCCGCAGGAGCAGGCCGCCAAGCTGCGGCTGGTCGTGGAGACCGCCGCCGGCATCTGGGGCTGAGCCTCAGAACCTTAACGTCCTTCAGATGCCCCTCAGCTAATTTGCCCGCAAGCATCAGCTTCGCCTGAGCTTGCCCGCAGGTCCGGATCGCAGGGTGGATCCCAGACAGCACGCGATAACGGACCGAGGAGACAGGCTCATGTTCGAGGAGGATGTACACCCCATCGCGGGTCCGCCGGCGCCGCCGGCGCTGCCGGGATCCCCGGCTCCGCCGGCCAGGGCGCACTCCCGGTTCCGGGGGCTGGCGCTGACCGCCGCCGTGGCCATGGCCGCCGGTGCGGGCACCACCTGGGCGGCGACCGGCGGGGCCTCGGGCTCGTCCGCCGCGCTGACCACGGCCCAGATCGCGGCCAAGACCGACCCGGGCGTGGTGGATGTGATCTCCACGCTCGGCTACGCCGGCGGCACCGCCGCCGGCACCGGGATCGTGCTGAGGTCGTCCGGCGAAGTGCTCACCAACAACCACGTCATCAACGGCGCCACGTCCATCAAGGTCCGGGACGTGGGCAACGGCCGCACCTACCTGGCCAGGGTGGTGGGCTACGACGCGTCCAGGGACATCGCGGTGCTCCGGCTGTCCGGCGCGTCGGGCCTGGCCACGGCCGACATCGGCGACTCCGCCACCGTGCGGGCGGGCAACGACGTCGTCGCCATCGGCAACGCCGGCGGGCAGGACGGCACCCCGTCGGTCGCCATCGGCAGTGTGACCGCGCTCGACCAGTCGATCACCGCCAGCGACGCCTCGTCCCACACCTCCGAGCAGCTCAGCGGGCTCATCCGCACCAACGCCCCGATCCAGCCCGGAGACTCGGGCGGCCCGCTCACCAGCACCCGCGGTCAGGTGATCGGCATCGACACGGCGGCCTCCTCCGGCTTCCAGCTCAGCTCGACCGCCACCGAAGCCTTCGCCATCCCGATCAACACCGCCATGAACATCGCGCGCCAGATCGAGGCGGGTACCTCCTCGGCCACCGTGCACGTCGGTGCGACGGCCTTCCTGGGGGTGGAGGTGGCCTCGCCGGCCAGCCCGTTCGGCGGGACGACCGCGGGCGCTCAGGTGGCCGGGGTCACCCAGGGCGCGCCCGCCGCCGCGGCCGGGCTGTCCGCGGGCGACACGATCACCGCGCTCGGCGGTCACCACATCGCCTCGCCGAACAACATCCGCTCGGTGCTGACCGGTTACCACCCGGGTGACAAGATCAGCATCACCTGGACCGGCCAGTCCGGCCAGAGCCACACCGCCACGATCACGCTGGCGACCGGGCCCGCCGCCTGAGGCCCGATCCAGCACAGTCCAGCAGCAGGGCCAGCGTCACGAGTGCAGGATCACGCCCCGGATGTTCTTGCCGTCGAGCAGATCCTGGTAGCCTTGGTTGACCTGGTCCAGCTTGTAGGTCTGGGTGATGAGCTCGGCCAGCTTCAGGTCACCCGACCGGTACAGCTCGACCATCAGGGGGATGTCGTGGAACGGGTCGCCGGAGCCGAACAGGCTGCCCTGGATGCGCTTCTCGAACAGGGTCAGGATCGCGCCCGACAGCTCGATGGTGGTTTTCGCCGGGTCAGCCAGCCCGGTCACCACGACCGTGCCGCCCTTCCTGATCGCGTTGAACGCGGCGGTCACGACCTCTGAGGTCACCACGCCCACGGTGACGATGGCCGCGTCGGCGCCCACCCCCCGGGTGAGCTGGTAGATCAGCTCGTGTGCCTGCCCGGCCGTCTCGCAGGAGTGCGTGGCGCCCAGTTGCTCGGCCGCCTCCCGCTTGTTGGCCAACGGATCGATGGCCACCACGTTCCGCGCGCCCGCCAGCGCCGCCCCCTGCACGGCGTTGATGCCGATGCCGCCGATGCCGTAGATGGCGATCGTGTCACCGGGCTCGGTGGCCGCCGCGCGCACGGCCGAGCCGAAGCCGGTGGGCACTCCGCAGCCGATCAGCACCACCTTGTCCAGCGGCAGGTCCTCATCCACCTTGACGGCTGAATGCTCGGAGATCACGGCCCGCTCGGAGAACGTGCCGAGCATGCACATGCCGCCGACGTCCTCGCCGTCCTCGTGGAAC
The DNA here is from genome assembly GCA_035945415.1 of Streptosporangiaceae bacterium. GTDB lineage: Bacteria > Actinomycetota > Actinomycetes > Streptosporangiales > Streptosporangiaceae > PALSA-505. Next base: position 7,932 of record DASZAD010000049.1, on the reverse strand, counting down.
CGGTAGGTGCCGTCGGGCAACGAGCCCTCCATGATCGCGGCCCCCAGGTCACACAGGTTCGACCTGCCGGTCGAGCACCACCGGCAGTGCCCGCACACCGGCAGGAACGAGCAGACGACATGGTCGCCGGGCTTCAGCCGGGTGACGCCGGGTCCCACCTCCTCGATGATCCCGGCGCCCTCGTGACCGCCGACGATGGGAAAGCGGGGCACCAGGTCACCTCGCCGCAGGTGCTCGTCGGAGTGGCACAGCCCGGCCGCCACGTACCGGATGAGCACCTCCCCGGCCTTCGGCCGGTCCAGATCCAGCTCGGTGATCTCGAAGTCCTGTCCCACGCCGCGCAGCACGGCCGCCATCGTCTTCATGTGCTCACCTTAGGCCGCGTCTCGTGGATCTTGGCGGATGCGGGGGCCGGTCGTCGTCTGGGCGCCGGTCCGCGCCGCTGAAGATCCACGAGACACGGCCTGGATCCAGAACCCGTGATCACCGCCGGGCCAGGAGCTATCGTGGCCTGGTGGCCCTGCGACTGCTGACCGAGCGCCTGATCCTGCGGCCGTGGAGCCCGGACGACGCCGGGACCGCCCTGGCCGCCTACGGCGACGCCGAGGTCGCCCGGTGGCTGGCCCCGGCGATGGATCAGGTGCTGGACGAGGCGGCCATGCGCCTGGTCCTGCAGCAGTGGGTGGCCGAGGACGCACGCCTGATCACCCCGGCCGGGCGGTGGGCGATCGAGGTGCGCGACGACGGCCGCGTGATCGGCGGGGCGACCCTGCTGCCACTGCCGCCCGACGACGAGTTCGAGGTCGGCTGGCAGCTCCAGCAGGACGCCTGGGGGCACGGCTACGCCACCGAGGCCGGGCTGGCGCTGTCCCGCTGGGCCTTTGACCAGGGGATCGAGCAAGTCGTCGCCCTCGTGCGGCCCGCCAACGCACGCGCGCTGGCGATGGTCCGCCGGCTCGGCATGGAGTGGGTGGGCGAGACCGAGAAGTACCACGACCTCCGTCTCCAGGTGTTCCGGCTGCGCCCGGCAGACCTCAGCCAGGGAGGATGATCACGATGAAACCGGCCCGCCGCCGGCCGCTCAGCGGCCTGCTGACCGTCCTGCTGACCGTCCTGCTGACCATTGGGGCCTGCCTCGGGTCGCTGCCCGGCGCGAGCGGGGCCGCCGCGCCCGCGGGCCCATCGAGCACGCAGCGGTTCACCAGCCTGTGCGGCGCCATGGCCGGCACGGCCCCGGCCACGGTCGCCCACGTGATGTTCATCCTGTTCGAGAACAAGGGCTACAGCAGCATCGTGGGCAGCGGCAAGGCCCCCTACATCAACAGCGCGCTCATCCCCGGCTGCGGGCTGGCCACGAACTACCACAGCTACTCGCACCCGTCCGCGCCGAACTACCTGGCGCTGACCTCGGGCATGGCCCAGGGGAAGGCCGCCAGCGCCGACTGCCCGCCGGCCTCGTGCCCGCAGTCCCAGGCGTCGATCTTCTCCCAGGTCGCGGGCGCCGGCCAACAGTGGCGCGAGTACGCGGAGGCCGCGCCGGGCAACTGCGCGAAGCGGAACTTCGACAACACCGGCTACGTGAACGCCGACGGCAGCACGGGCGAGTTCTACTACGTCCGGCACGCCCCGCCGCCCTACTACACCTCCGTCCCCGTGCCCGCCGAGTGCCGCCAGTGGGACGTGCCGCTCGGCACCAGCAGCGCCGGCGCCCTGCTGGACGCGCTCTCACCCACGACCGACGGGCTGCCGGCGTTCAGCTTCGTCAGTCCGGGCGGGTGCGACGACATGCACGACTGCTCCACCACCGTGGGGGATGACTGGCTGCGCGAGTGGGTCCCGATCATCCAGCAGTCGGCGGCCTACCAGAGCGGCCAGCTCATCGTGTTCATCACGGTGGACGAGGGCGCGGGCGCCGACAAGGTGAACGGTGAGACCTGCTGGGACGCGACGCACGCGGACTCTGCCACCTACCCGTCCTGCCACGTCGCCACTATCGTCATGTCCCCCTACACCACCCCGGGCACGGCCTCCGGCGACTACTTCAACCACCTGAGCCTGCTCGGCACCGCCGAAGACCTGCTCGGCCTGCCCCGGCTGCCTGCCGCCCAGGGCTACACCGGCCTGCAGTCCGCGTTCGGGTTGTGAGGCTCCCTGGCGTCGTTAAGTAATTATTTCCGCCAGCTTGCTCAGATCCAGGTTCCCGCCGGAGACCACGCACACCACCTTCCCGGTCCCGGCCCGGCCGGACAGCGCGGCGGCCGGCGCCACCGCCCCCGCGCCCTCGGCGATCACCCGGACCCGCTCGGCGAGCGTCCGCACGGCCGCGGCCGTCTCGTCCAGCGGGACCGCCACGGCGCTGTCGACCAGCGGCGCCACCAGCGGCCACATGCTGTCGAGCACGCGCCGGCTGCCGCAGCCGTCCACGAACGACGGGCGGTAGTCCACGGTGACCGGGTGCCCGGCTTCCTTCGCCCCGGCCAGGGCGGCCGCTGAGGCCGGCTCAGCGGTGACGATCCGGGCCTGCGGTCGCAACGCCTTGATCGCGCTGGCGATCCCGGCGGTCAGCCCGCCCCCGCCGTAGGGGATCACCACCGCGTCCGGGTCCGGCAGGTCCTCGAGGATCTCCAGCCCGATCGTCCCGTTGCCCGCCATCACCCCGGGGTCCTGCACCGGGTGCACGAACAGCCCGTCGGCTCCGTCGAGGCGACCGGTGACGATGATGTTCCACCAGTCGTCATAAGGCAGCTTGATCACCTGGGCGCCGAGGCGCTCGATCGCCGCGAGCTTCGTGGCGGGGGCGCTGTCGGGGACCGCGATGGTGGCGGGCAGTCCCAGCTCACGTGCCACCCAGGCGACTCCCTGGGCCATGTTCCCCGCGCTGGCCGTGACCAGGCCGGCGGAACGCTCGGCCGCCGGGGCGAGCAGGACGGCGTTGGCCGCGCCCCGGATCTTGAACGAGTTGACCGGCTGGAGGTTCTCCAGCTTGAGGTAGATCTCGGCCGGGGCGTCCTCGACCTGCAGCCGGAGCAGGGGAGTGCGCACCGCCGAGCCGGCGACGCGCCTGGCCGCCGCGACGATCTCACCCAGTGCGATCATTACCCGTCCTCCTGCTCGGGGGCCTCCTGCTCCGGGGTGTCCGGGTCCAGCCCAGCCGCCGTCGTGGCGGCGCGACGGTCATCGGCGTTCAGCGGGTGGGCCAGCGCCTCGGCCACCGGCACCAGGTGCTCCGGGCGGCCGGGGCCGATCACGATCTGAGCCACCCGCTCGTCGGCGAGCAGCCAGGCCAGCGCCAGCCCGGCCAGCGAGACGCCCCGGGCCGCGGCGAGCGCGCCCAGCCGGTCCAGGGCGTCGAAGGTCCGCCCGGTGACCAGGTCCAGGTACGGCTCCGGGCGCTGGGTCATCCGCGAGCCGGCCGGGAACGGCTCGCCGCGGCGGTACTTGCCGGTCAGCCAGCCGCCCGCCAGCGGGCTGTAGGCCAGGTAGGCGACGCCGCGCTCGGCGCACAACGGAAGGACCTCGCGCTCGCCGGTCCGGGTGAGCAGCGAGTAGCCGTTCTGGACGGCCCGCGGGCTCCCGGCCGCCAGCGCGGCGGCGAGCTGGGCGGCGTCGAAGTTGCTGACCCCGTAGGCCCCGATCACGCCGTCGGCCTGCGCCTGGTCCATGGCGCCGAACGTCTCGGCCAGTGGCACGCCGGGGTCGAAGTCGTGGGCCAGGTACAGATCGACGCGGTCCACCCCGAGCCGCTCCAGGCTGCCGCGGAGCTGGCGGGCGATTCGCTCCGGCGCCAGCCCGTGATCGGCCCCGGGCTCCATCGGGTTGCAGGTCTTGGTGGTCAGCGCCGGCCGGACCCGGCGGGAGGCCAGCCAGCGGCCGATCGCCAGCTCGCTGCGACCGCCGCCGTAGGCGTCGGCGGTGTCGAAACAGGTGATCCCGGCCTGCCAGGCCGCGTCCATCAGCGCGAACGCCTGGCCGGTGGTCAGCCCCCGGCCGAACCACTCCGGCGCCGAGCCGATCCCGCCGAAATTGCCGCAGCCAAGCGCGACTCTGGGGACCGTGATCACTCAGGAGAGTCTAGAGGTATCGCCCAGTTAACCGCTGACGGATCGGGCGCCTGGTCGCGTAGCAAAAGAATTAGTAAAAACGGTGTCAACCGTTGGGTCACGTCAGGAGTCCTTCCTGAGAGACCGAAGGGGAGGATTTCATGCGCCTACTGCACCGTGGGTCCCTGTCCGGGCGGCTGTCGCTCGGGGTCGTGGTCCTGATCGCGGCGGCTTCCATCACTCCGGCGGCTTCCGCCGCACCGGCGGCCGCCAGGACCCGGCCCGCAGTCGCATCGCCCGGTGACTGGCCCGCGTACCTCGCTGACGCGTCGCACAGTTCCTACAACGCCGACGCGACCTCGATAACGCCGGACAACGAGAGTGGCCTGCGGCAGATGTGGCGCTGGATCGTGCCCCCCTCGCCCAACGCCGGCTCGACCCTGCTGACGGCGAGCCCGGTGGTGGTCAACGGCGTGGTGTACATCGGCGCGGAGGACGGTTACTTCTACGCGCTGGACGAGGCGACGCGGCAGGTGCTGTGGTCGGACTTCCTGGGCCTGGTGACGAAGCTGACCTGCCCGGGGACGATCGGCATCACCTCTACCGCCACCGTGGCCGACGACCCGGTCACCGGCAACGCCACGGTCTACGTGAACGCCCCTGACGGCTACCTGTACGCTCTCGACGCCGCCACCGGCGCGGTGAACTGGCGGAGCGTCGTCGCCATTCCCTCCACGACGAAGAACGACTACTACGCCTGGGGCTCGCCGCTGGTCACCGGCGGCAAGGTGTACGTCGGGATCTCCTCGAACTGTGACAATCCGCTGATCCAGGGCGGCGCTCTGGCGTTCGACCAGGCCACAGGCACCCAGCTGGCCCACTGGCGTGCCATCACGGGCAAGTTCGGGGCGAGCGTGTGGTCCAGCCCGGGGGTGACCGCCGACGGCCGGATCATCGTCACCACCGGCAACGGCTACAAGCCGTCGGGTCAGCCACTCTACGACGACTCGGTCGTGGCGCTGGATCCGAACACGCTGAACGTCCTGGACTACTGGCAGGTTCCCGCCTCGGAGCGGATCGCGGACGGGGACTTCGGCGCCTCGCCGACCATGTTCACCGCGGACATCAACGGGGTCAGCACACCGATGCTCGGCGTCTGCAACAAGAACGGCACGTACTACGCCTTGCAGCAGGACAACCTGGCGGCCGGGCCGGTCTGGCAGGACACCATCACCGTGCCCTACCCGGGCGGGGCGAAGGAGTGCGTCGCGGCCGCGATCTGGAACGGCACCGACCTGATCGAGGGCGGCGGCGCGGCCACGACCATCAACGGGACCACCTTCGACGGGTCCGTCCAGGCGCTCGACCCGGCCACCGGCACCGTGATCTGGCAGACCGGCCTCAACGGGACGATCGTCGGCAGCCCCACCGAGGACGGCGGCGGGGTCGTGGCCGCCCAGACCTACCAGAGCTCCACCAATCAGATGGGCGTGTACCTGCTGAACGCCTCGACCGGGGCCATCCTCGCTTTCCTCCCCACGCCCCATTCACACCTGTTCGGCCAGCCGGTCTTCGCCCAGCAGGACCTCCTGATCGGCGCGGGGCCCAGCCTCGGTCTCACCGCCTACGAGGCCACCACTCCCGGACCGCCCATCACGAACGTCTCCCCGGCCACGATCGGCGACGGCACGAGCGACACGCTCACCCTGACCGGAAGCGGCTTCACCGGTAGCCCCGAGGTGCTGATCTCCGGTTCCGGCGTGACCGTGGGAACCGTCACGGTCACCTCGCCGACCCAGCTCACGGTCAACGTGACGGTCTCCGCGACCGCTCCGCAGACCGCCCGCCACATCGACGTGATCCAGCCCGGGTCGCCGCCCCTGGACGACTCCTGCAGCGCCTGCCTGACCATCGGGCCGCAGCCGCTGCCGCCCGCACCTGGCTCGATCTCGCCGGACTCCTTCGCCGCGGGCACGAAGAACATGACCGCCACCATGACCGGCGCGAACTTCGAGCCTGGCGCCGTGATCACCAGCCACGCGGGCATGAACGTCACGGCCACGTTCGTCAGCTCCACCCAGCTCAACCTCCTGGTCACGGTCAGCGCCACGGCCGCCCCCGGGACCTACAACCTGTGGGTCAGGAACCCGGACGGCCTGCGCGGGGAGTGCGCCGGCTGCCTGACCGTGACCAGTCCCTGAGCGGCGAGGGCGAGCAGGCTGCCGGGACGGGAGCCCCGGTCGAACACCCGCGGGTTCCCGTCCCGGCGCCGCCCCACGGCATGCCAAGATGCTCAGCATCGCTTGGCGGTGATCACGCCGGCGCTGAGTACATAAGTGCATCCGTCGAGGCACATTGACCGTGCCGGCAGCGGGTACGCCAGTAGCACACCGTAAGCAGCCGCGCACAGGAAGGACCCCTCGTGGGCCATCACATCGACGCCGCCGCCGAGGCAGTGGAGCAGCAGATCGGCTCGTGGGAGCCGGAGAACGCCTTTGACCTGGACATGTTCCTGGCCGGGCTGCCCAGGCTGTTCGAGTCCGTCTCCGGAGCGATCGGACACGTGGCCAGCCGCCTGGGTGATGAGTTCCCGGTGGATTCGGCCGTGACCGAGCGGCTGCGGGAGATCGCCGCCACCGTGAACGGGATGTCGGACTTCGCGGGCGAGGCGCACGCCATCCACCGGGTGGCGCATGCGAAGGAACTGGAGCGGATCGAGGATCCGCGCCCCGGCGAGCGGATGTGGGACGTGGCGCAGAACCAATGACCACGTCCAGGCAGCATGCGGCCTGGCTCGGCCCGGTCGCCGCGGCGGCTGTCTTCGGTGCGGGCGTCCTGGTGGCGATGGCCCACGCGCCCGCGCTGGCGGCCGCGATGGTGGCCGTGGCGGTCACCGCGGGCGTGGTGCTGGCCACCGTGTTCACGATGCGCTCGGCTCCCGCCGCCTGGTGGTGGCCGGCGTGCGGGGCCACCGCCGCGGGCTGGCTGGCGGCCGTTTCGGTGGCTGGCCCGTGGTCCTGGCAGGCGGGCATGGGCCTGCTCGTGCCCGCGGCCGCTTTGACGCTGACCTGGCCTCATGTACGCGCCTATGAGGAACGGGTGGCCGAAGCCCAGCAGCGCCAGCGGGCCGCGGCCGAACGGGTGGCCGAGAAGCAGAAGTGGCCCGCCCTGCTCGCACGCGTCGGGCACGAGGGCGTGTCGTTCGTCAGCCGCCGGGACACGCTGTGTGGCTACTCGGTGGTGCTGTGGCTGCCGCCCAGCGGCCGCGTCACCTACTCCCAGCTCGCGGCCAGCCGGGAGAAGCTCGAAGTGGCCGCCCGGACGCGTCACGGCAGCCTGCGGTTCGAGCGCGGGCACGCGGCGCATGAGGTGATCCTGCACGTCGCGGAGCAGGACGTGCTCGCCCAGACGATCCCGCTGCCGGTCGGGCAGGCGAACCTGACAATCACCCGCCCGATCCCCATCGGCGTGTACGAGGACGGCCAGATCTGCACCTTGACCCTGCGCGAGATCGCCACCTTGATCGTCGGCCTGAGGGGGTCGGGCAAGAGCAACCTGCTGAACGTGCTCATCGCGCAACTGGCGCGGTGCGTCGATGTGCTCATCTTCGTGATCGACCAGAAGGGCGGCCGGGTGGCCAAGCCGTGGCTGGAGCCGTGGCTGGCCGGGAAGACCCCTAAGCCGGTCATCGACTGGGTGGCGACCACCCGCGAGGAAGCCGAGATCATGCTCCGCGCCTGCCTGCGGGGCATCGACGCCAGGTCACGCTCGGGCAGCGGGGGAGAGAAGATCATCCCGTCCGCCCGCCAGCCCGCGATCATGCTGATCGTGGACGAGGCCGCGGTCATCTTCGGCCTGGGCACCGGCGGCCCGCGGTCATCGCTCGAGGGCA
>DASZAD010000048.1:0-12857 GCA_035945415.1 Streptosporangiaceae bacterium | reverse complement strand
GTCCGTGCCCTGTGCGTTTCCGGTTCCTTACCGGCGTTCTGGATAACCGGAGCGGCACACCAATGTGCCGATCTTCTCACCCCGGACCGCCCGGACAACATTGCCGGGCTCCATCAGAGCGAAAACGACTATAGGCAGGCCGTTATCCATGCACAGGCTGACCGCGGTGGAGTCCATCACCTTCAGCCCGCGGTTGAGTACTTCGGAGTAGTCGAGCTGGTCGTACTTGAGCGCGTCCGCCGTGAGCCGTGGGTCGGCGTCGTAGACGCCGTCCACCTTGGTCCCCTTCAGAACGGCCTCGGCGCCGATCTCCAGCGCCCGCTGGGCGGCGGTGGTGTCGGTGGAGAAGAACGGCGCGCCGAGGCCGGCGCCGAAGATCACGACCCGCCCCTTCTCCAGATGCCTGATCGCCCTGCGCGGAATGTAGGGCTCGGCCACCTGGCCCATCGTGATGGCGGTCTGCACCCGGGTCTCCACACCGAGCTTCTCCAGCACGTCCTGCAGGGCCAGGCAGTTGATCACGGTGCCGAGCATGCCCATGTAGTCGGCCCGGGCACGGTCGATTCCCCGGTCGGACAGGACCTTGCCGCGGAACATGTTGCCACCGCCGACCACGGTGGCGATCTGCGTGCCTTCTTCGACCGCCGCCTTGATCTGCTCGGCCAACTCCGCGACCACGTCCGGGTCGATGCCGAGCGGCTCCTTGCCGGAGAACGCCTCGCCGGAGAGCTTGAGAACCACACGACGCCAGATGGGATGGACTGGCTTTCCCTCATCGTCTTGCACTGTGTGGTCTCCGGTCTCCCCCGGGTGGGGGTCTCTGCCCTGGCCCAGACTTAGCCCTGCCCCACCTGGAACCGCGCGAAGCCGCGTACGGTCACGCCGTTCTCGTCGAGTAGCTTCTTGATCGTCTTTTTGTCGTCCTTGACGAACTTCTGCTCAGCGAGCACGACGCCGACGTAGAAGCCGTTGAGCCGCCCCTCGACGATCTTGGGGATGATCCGCTCAGGCTTGCCCTCATCCCGGGTGATCTGCTCAGCGATCCTGCGCTCGCGCTCGATGACGTCGGCGGGCACGTCCTCGCGGCGCACGTACTGCGGCCGCATCGCGGCGATCTGCTGGGCGACGTCCTTCGCCACCTCAGCGGTGTTGCCCGAGCCCGCCGAGTCGAGCTGGACCAGCACGCCCAGGGTGGGCGGCAGCGACAGGTCGGAGCGGTGCAGGTAGCTGGCGATGTAGCCGCCGTCGAACCGGGCGAACCGGCCGAGCTCGAGCTTCTCCTTGAGCGAGGCGCCCGCGTCGTCGATGAGCTGCTGTACGGTGCGACCCGACGGGGTCTCCGTGGACAGCAGGACAAGCCGGTCGGCGGGCTTAGCCACGGAGGCGGCGGACGCGATGTCGGCGGCCAGCCGCTGGAACAGCTCGGTCTTGGCCACGAAGTCGGTCTCACAGTTGAGCTCGAAGATCAGGCCGGACTCCGTGCCATCCAGCACCGTCGCCACCAGGCCGTTGGCGGCCGTCCGGTCGGCGCGCTTGCCCACATCTTTGACACCCTTGACCCGCAGCGCCTCGACGGCGGAGTCGAAGTCTCCGTCGCACTCCTCCAGCGCCTTCTTGCAGTCAAGGATCCCTGCCCCGGTCTGCTCGCGCAGCCGCTTGACATCCGCGGCGGTCACGTTGCTCATTTCCTCATCTTTCGTCTGGTTCTGGTGCCTGCGGCAGGTAGCTGGGCTCGGGCTCGCCCTATGCCCGGGTCCCGCCGGCTCGGGCCCTCGTCGCTTCGGACCTCACGCGTCGGACGCGACCTGCGATCCGCCGGAGGCTGCGGGCTCGCTGGTGGCCACCGCCTCGGCTGAACCGTTAGCCGCCTCGGCTGAGCCCTCGGCCACGCCGGATGAGCCGTCGGTCGCCTCGGCTGAACCCTCGGCCGCGCCAGATGAGCCGTCGGTCGCCTCGGCTGAGCCCTCGGCCACGCCGGATGAGCCGTCGGTCGCTCCGGCTGAGCCCTCGGCCGCCCCAGATGAGCCGCCGGTCGCTCCGGCTGAGCCCTCGGCCGCCACCCCGGCCGTACCGTCAGCCGTTTCAGCTGAGCCGGCCGCGGGCTCGGCGGTGGTGGTCTCCGTCGCTTCGCTCTCCGCAGGGGCCGGGCTGGCTCCCGCGGCGGTGGCAGTGTCCGCGGCAGCGGTCTCGTCGGCCGGCCGTCCGGGAAGAAGCTCTCGCTCCCACTCGGCCAGCGGCTCCGCCGCGGCGAGATCTCCCGTGCCTAGATCGGCGGACGGCTTTTCATCCCCATCCACAGAGCTGGCTCGCGATATCAGACCATCGGCGACCGCGTCGGCCACCACCCTGGTAAGGAGAGCAACACTGCGGATCGCGTCGTCATTCCCCGGGATGGGGTAGGTGACCTCGTCGGGATCGCAGTTGGTGTCCAGGATCGCGATCACCGGGATGCCGAGCTTGCGGGCCTCGCTGACCGCGATGTGCTCCTTTTTCGTGTCCACGACCCAGACCGCGCTCGGCACCCTGGTCATGTGCCTGATGCCGCCCAGCGACCGGTCGAGCTTGTCGCGCTCCCGCTTGAGGTGGAGCAACTCCTTCTTCGTCAGGCCGGAGCTGGCCACGTCGTCGAAGTTGACTTCTTCCAGTTCCTTGAGCCGCTGGAGCCGCTTGAAGACCGTACCGAAGTTGGTCAGCATGCCGCCCAGCCAGCGCTGGTTCACAAACGGCATCCCGACCCGGCGAGCCTGCTCGGCAATGGCCTCCTGGGCCTGCTTCTTCGTTCCCACGTACAGGATCGTCCCGCCGTGGGCGACCGTTTCCTTGATGAACTCGTACGCCCGGTCGATGTAGTCCAGCGACTGCTGCAGGTCGATGATGTAGATGCCGTTACGCTCGGTGAAGATGAACCGCTTCATCTTCGGATTCCACCGGCGCGTCTGGTGGCCGAAATGAACGCCGCTCTCCAGAAGCTGCTTCATGGTGACGACCGCAGCCATGGCGGTTGTCCCTTCTCTCGTGCGCCGGCCGCTAAGGGCGGGCGCGTTCGGTTACACCCTGGCGCCCGTGTGCACCCGCCGAGGACAGTCACTCGTGTCTCCGGACCGAAGGGTGCGCCCCGCCGGGAGCCAACCGGATCCTGGTCGGCGAGCGAGCGCGCGAATTTTTGGTCCTGAGCACGCGGCATCGCGCCGCATCTTCAGCGACCGCTGAGTAGTCTACAAGCTTTCCCGTGCCGCGCGGCCGGTGAGGGAGGACGGGCGCGGCTAGGGGCCAGCAGCGCGCGCAGCCAGACAGGCCAGCAGCCCGCGCAGCCAGACAAGCCGGCAGCGCGCGCAGCCGGACAGGCCAGCAGCCCACGCAGCCGGAGAGAGCCACGGCCGGCGTGGCTGGAGAGGCCAGCAGGCCGCTGCGGTCGAGGAAAGCGGCGGCCCACGCAACCGAGCCGACAGGGCTGGCGGTCAGGCCCTGGGGTGCGCCTGCCGGTAGCTGGAGCGAAGCCGCTCGATGGAGACGTGGGTGTAAATCTGCGTGGTAGCCAGCGACGAGTGCCCCAGGAACTCTTGCACGCTGCGCAGGTCAGCCCCGCCTTCCAGCAGGTGGGTGGCCGCCGTGTGCCGCAGTGCGTGCGGGCCGCCGTCTGACCCGCCCGGCACCGCGGTCAGGCGCTGATGGACGATCCGCCGCGCCGTTCGCGGGTCCAGCCGTCCACCCCGGGCGCCCAGGAAGAGCGCCCGCCCGCTGCGCGGGGTCGCCAGCAACTCGCGGCCTTCGCGCTGCCAGCTGGTCAGCACGCGGTGAGCCGGGAGCCCCATGGGAACGGTACGTTCCTTGCTGCCCTTCCCCAGCACCCGCAGGCACCGGCGATCATGATCGACGTCCTGCATGTCAAGCCCGCACAACTCGCTGACCCTGATGCCAGTGGCGTAGAACAGCTCGATCACCGTCAGATCGCGCAGCGCCACGGCCGCATCGCGCGGTTCCCCCCGCGCCGCCACGGTCTCGGCACCAGCCTTGGCGGCCTCCAGCACAGCCGTCATCTCGTCGTAGCGCAGCACGTGCGGCAAAGTACGGTGCGGCCTGGGCATGCCGAGCAACGGACCGGGGTCGCGCGCCAGCCAGCCGCGCGACCAGGCGAAAGCGGTAAACGTCCGGGCGGCGGCACCGCGCCGGGCCAGCGAGGCCCGCGCCTGCCCAGCCGATCGCTGACGGGCCAGCCAGCTCCGCAAGATCCCCGCGTCCAGCCCTGCGAGGTCGTTGAGCCCGCAGCGGTGAGCGTGCTCCAGCAGCGACCGGACATCACCCAGATAAGCCCGCACCGTGTGCGCAGACAACCCACGCTCGGTCGCCAGGTGCCGCCGGAACTCCACCCAGGCTGACAACAGAGCTGGCGGAAGCTCCGCGCTCAGTCCTTCGGTCTCGTCTTCGGTCTCTCCGGTCACGACTCCAGTCTTGTCGCACATGCCACCTCGTGTCGCGTACCAACGCCGGCCTGAACCAGGCGGATCGCGAGATCCAGCCGCGATCACTTCCCAGCGCCACGCCAGACTGGACGGCCGAAAGCGGCGAGCAGCCACGACCGGCACACAGCGGCACACGGCGGCACACGGCGGCGGGCGGCCGGGTTAACGGCGGGCTGGTTAGTGGCGGCAATCGGCGGCGCCAGGCGGGCCGGTTAGCGGCAGGAGGCCAGGCGACGGCGCCGGATACACCCGGGGTCACGTCGTCCACCGGATGCGCCAGCCGCGATCGCACCGCTCGATGAACCCGGCCGCGGCCAGCGCTCCCAGACAGCGGATCGCGGTGTCGGCATCTACGCCGGCGGATATGGCGATCTCAGCCGACCTGGCACCAGATCGAGCCGGGACAGCCTCAAGCACCCGAGCCGTATCCTCGTCGAGTTGATCGCGAGGCAGGACAGGCCCGCGGCGGGGCGGGAGAAGATGGTCTCCTGCCACGGCCACCTGTTCAAGCACGTCCGCGGCATCCGTAACGCAGATGGCGCCCCATTCCCTGATGATCTCGTGGCAGCCGGCGGAGGCTGGGGACGTGACCGGGCCCGGCACCGCCATCAGCGGACGGCAGATATCACGGGCATGCCTGGCCGTGCTCAGCGCGCCACTGCGCAAGCTGGCCTCGACCACGACGGTCCCCCTGGTCAGTGCCGCAATCAAGCGGTTCCGCACGAGGAAGCCGTGCCTGGTCGGCCTCCGGCCGGGCGGCCACTCACTGACCAGGACACCCTGGGCGGCAATGGCATCGAGGAGTTCCGCATGCCCAGCCGGATAGTAACGATCGACGCCGCAGGCGAGAACCGCGATGGTCAGTCCCTCCGCAGCTAGCGCCCCGCGGTGTGCGCAGCCGTCGATCCCGTATGCGCCGCCGGAAATGGTGGTCCAGCCGTGCTCGCCCAGAGCAGCCGCCATTTCGGTGCATACGTGTGAGCCATAGGCGGTAGCGGCCCTGGAGCCGACCAGAGATACCGAGCGCAGGCACCCAAAGCGAAGGTCAGCGCTCCCGCGCAGCCAGAGCGCGTACGGACTGGTGTCACCGAGCGATGAGACCTGGGTCGGCCACTCGACGTCGCCCGGGCATATCAGCCTGATGCCCCGCTTCTGCCAGGCCGCCAGATCCGCTTCGGATGGCAGATCGCCGGACCGGGCCGCCCAGCGCCTGACGGCGCGTCCCAGCGCACGCTGGCCGATCCCCTCGGGCCTGCCAGGCAGCCGGCCTGCCTTGATGGCAGCGACCACCTCGACCGGATCGTGACCGCGCAGGAGTGCTCCCAGCAGCCGGTCTCCGGGCTCGGCCAGCCAAGTCAGGGCCGCTCTGGCTAGCCGCTGTGACATCGCGCCGGTCATACCCCAGCTCCCAGCCATAGTCCGAGTGCGTAGCAGGTTTCCTCGGCTCCCGGCCGCCGCTTGCCGGCCAGGTCGGCGACGGTCCACGAGACGCGCAGCACCCGGTCGACGCCGCGGGCGCTGATCTCTCCGAGTTCCATGGCCTGCTCCAGCGGTCGCAGGGCCCCGGGCGCCGGTGCGAAACGGCGGCGCAGCTCCCTGCCGGGAAGCTGGGCGTTGAGCTGCCACGGAGTGCCTTTCAGCCGGGCCGCCGCACGCTCGCGCGCGGCGGCGACCCGGGACGCGACGACACAGCTGGGCTCGGCGGATCTGCCGTCACTCAGCAGCTCGGCCCGTCCTACTGGCAAGACTTCAACCTTCACGTCCACCCGGTCGAGCAGTGGGCCGGACAGCCGTCCCAGATACCGGCGCCTGGCGTTCGGTGAGCACGTGCATGTGCCGCGTGGGCCAGCGCCGCGGGCACACGGACACGGGTTGGCCGCGAGCACCAGAGTGAACCTGGCCGGGAACCGAGCCGTTACTCCGGAGCGAGCCACCAATATCTGGCCGGACTCGAGCGGCTGGCGCAGCGCGTCAAGCACGTCCCGGGCAAATTCCGGCGCCTCGTCCAGGAGCAGGATGCCCCGGTGGGCAAGGGAAGCGGCACCAGGGCGGATAACGCCGGTACCGCCGCCGACCATCGCCGCCTTGGTTGCAGTGTGATGCGGGTCGCAGAATGGCGGATCGCTGATCAGCGGGCAGCCCGGCGGCAGCGTCCCCGCGATCGAGTGGATGGACGTCACTTCCAGCGCCGCTGCCCGGTCCAGGGCGGGCAGGATGGTGGGCATGCGCTCGGCCAGCATGGTCTTGCCCGTTCCCGGCGGCCCGAGAAGCAGCAGGTGATGACCGCCTGCGGCGCAGATCTCCACGGCCCGCCTGGCCAGCGGCTGACCGAGAACGTCGGCGAGGTCGACCGCGTTACGGTCACGAGCCGGAGCCGGGCTGCCCGCGCCGGGCACATCGCCCGCCGCCACGCCCTGGCGCCAGTCGCCGTCGATGCCCCATGCGGTCTCCAGAGTGTCGCCGCGGATCCAGCGCAGCGCCGCGGTCAGGCTGGAAGCCCCGATGACCCGTATGCCCGGGACCAGAGCCGCCTCTGGCACGTTGGGCTCCGGCACCATCACCTGGCTGAACCCAGCCGCCGAAGCGGCAGCGACTGCGGGCAGCACCCCTCGGATGGGCTGCACCCGGCCGTCCAGGCCGAGCTCGCCGAGAAAGACCGTCTCATCCAGCGCGGTGGCCGGCGCCACGCCTGCCGCCACCATGATCGCCGCCGCGATGCCTAGATCGAACCCGCTGCCCCGCTTAGGCAAGCTGGCCGGCGACAGTCCCACGGTGATCCGGCGCTGCGGCCATGTCTCGCCGCTGTTGATGATCGCGGCGCGGATCCGGTCCCTGGCCTCCCGCAGCGCCGTGTCCGGCAGCCCGACCAGCAGCAGCCCGACCAGGCCGTTGGCGATGTCAGCCTCGATCGCAACCAGGTGACCTTCGACTCCGACCAGCGCGACCGAGTACGAGCGGGCGAAGGGCATCAGCCGACCCCCCGGACATGCTCGACCGCGAACCCGCCACCCGGCTCCCGGGTCAGGCCGATGATGTCTATCCGGACCTCGTCGAACAGCACACCGTTGGCGGTCAGCCAGCGCACGGCCAGCCGCCTGAGCCGGGACCGCTTCCGGCGGGTAATCGCCTCCAATGGCGTCCCGTACCTGGTCCCCGACCGGGTCTTCACCTCGCACACCACGAGGACCCGGCGCTCGGCGGCCACGATGTCAATCTCGCCTTCCGAGCAGCGCCAGTTGCGGGCCAGTATTCGCAGCCCGCTGCGCTCCAAGTACTCGGCCGCGAGCTGCTCGCCGCAACTTCCGAGGGCGTCCTTGGCCTGCACCGCCACCACCTCCGCCTTCGACGATGACGGGAAGGGGCAACCGGGCGCGATAAGCAGCGCAGCTCTGTGGACGGTCAGAGAAGGGTAGGCCGAATTGTGGATAGGCGCGCGAGATTGTCAGGGGGAGGTGCTTCGATATCCGGGGGCCACCTATCCGGCGTCGAGCATGGGCCGACATCGAGCAACGGCAGATGCCCGGTGCGGGTGCGCTGGGACACGGGCCGGCGCGGGGGTGTCGTGCGGCGCTGGGAACAGGCCGGCGCCTCAGGAAAGGCGGGATCAGGTCAAGGCTTCAGCCCGGCGTGCTGAGCGGTCAGGTTTCGAATCCAGGCTTGCTGTCCGCCAGATCCAGGTCGCTCTTGGCCAGCTCCTCGATGTTGACGTCCTTGAAGGTGACGACCCGCACGTTCTTCACGAACCGAGCGGGCCGGTACATGTCCCAGACCCAGGCGTCCTGCATGGTGACTTCGAAGAACACCTCGCCGTTCTCCGCGGTACGGACGTTCAGCTCGACCTGATTGGTCAGGTAGAACCTGCGCTCGGTCTCCACCACGTGGCTGAACAGCCCCACGACGTCCCGATATTCGCGGTAGAGCTGCAACTCCATCTCGGTCTCGTACTTCTCGAGATCTTCTGCGCTCATGATCTCCCCTCCGACCAGGCGCCTGGGATGTGCGAGCTGAACCGGCCGGACGCATCCAGCCGCAGCTCCATTGTCTCTCCGTCTGGCACGCCAGCAGCACCGGCGGCTTGCCCGGGACCGCCGGCCGCCCCGGCACCATCAGTCGCCTCGGCACTACCGCCGACCGCCCCGGCCCTCACTGCCTCGACGGTCTCACCAGAGGAACGCGTCCGCATCGCCTGGATCACGTTCGCGTAGGAGTACCGGTGTGTCGGGCAGGGCCCATGAGCCAGCAGGGCTTCGGCGTGCTCGGCGGTGCAGTAACCCTTGTGCTGGGCAAAGCCGTACAGCGGATGGCGCTCGTGCAGGTCGGTCATGATCCTGTCCCTGGTCACCTTGGCCAGGATCGAGGCTGCCGCCACGCACGCCGCCACCTGGTCGCCCTTCCACATGGCGAGCGAGGGAACGCCGAGGCCCCTGATCGGGAAGCCGTCGGTGAGGACGTAGCCGGGCTGGCAGCGCAGCCCGGCCAGCGCGCGGCGCATACCGGTGAGGTTGCATACGTGGAGGCCGAGCCGGTCGATGTCTGTTGCCGGGATGACCACCACGTGCCAGGCGAACGCGACACGCACCAGGCGACGGTAGACCTCTTCACGCTCGGCGGGCACCAGCTCCTTGGAGTCGGCCAGGCCTGGGACCGATACCGCGGCCGCCGGGCCGAGAACGACGGCCGCCACCACCAGCGGGCCGGCGCAGGCCCCGCGGCCAGCCTCGTCGATACCGGCCACGGGCGTCAGGCCGGCGCGGGCGAGCACACGCTCGTATCCGGCCAGCCCGGCGGAGCTGCGCGGCGTGTAGCCGGGATGCCGCCCCTTGGGCAGGCTGAGCCCGGCACCGGAGCCCGCCCGGCCATGAGAGCCCGGCCGGGTAGCAGAGCCCCGCCTGGCACCGGAGCCGGGCCGGGTAGCGCGGAGGGTAGTCGTCATGGCGGTGAGGTCCTAGGACTTAACGTCGCCGGGCGAACCACCGCCCGATCCGCCGGCGCATCCGGCGCTGGGCCCAGGTCAGCGGCACCGCGCCGATGACGCCCGCGGCGAGCGGCAAGGTGGAGGAAGCGGGCACCACAGGTGCCGACAGTAGCTGCGACTCGGAGATTGGGCGGCTGGCCGCGGTCTTCGCCCCGATCAGGGCCCGCTGCTGGAAGGTGTCGGGAATGGGCAGCACCCGCCACCTGCTCGGCGGCCAGACGATCCAGAACGCGCGTCCCACCACCTCGTTCTCCAAGACCGCCCCGCCGCCGGGGTAGCCGATGTGGTCCCTGGAGTCGTCGGACACGTCCCGGTGGTCGCCCATCACCCACAGATGCCCGGACGGGACGACGATGTTGAACTGGGTCTCCGATGGTGCGTTCTCCGGGTAGAGATAGGACTTCTCGCTCAGCGGGACGCCATTGACCGTGACCCGGCCCAAGGGGTCGCAGCACTTGACGTGATCCCCAGGGACACCGATGACCCGCTTGATGTAGTCGGTCTGGCCTGGCGCCGCGCCGAACAGCCCGATGATGGCGTGGTAGAAGCGGGTCACCGGGTTCGGCGTGGGCGGAGCCGTCGCATCCCAGGATCCCGCGCCGTTGAACACGATGATGTCGCCGCGATGAATGGCCCGCAGGTGGTAGACGATCTTGTTGACGAGAACCTTGTCCCCGATGTCCAGGGTCTTCTCCATCGAGCCTGACGGAATGTAGTACGCCTGGAACGCATAGGTCTTGATGAGCAGCGCGAGACCGAGCGCGATCACGATGAGGATCGGCAGCTCCCGCAGGAACGATCCGCGCTTCTTCGGCTTGGCCTTGCCGGACGCCCCATCCTGGCCGGACGCGACGCCGTCCCCGGTCGCACCGTCTCCGGCGGCAGGCTCCGGCCCGCCATTGGCCCCCGAGGATCCCTCGCCGGACGCGGAAGGCCCGGCCTGCCGGTCGCTCAGCGGGGGACCTGCCAGGCTCCCAAGGGGAAGCTGCTCGCCGTGACCATCAGGGTGGAACCAGCCGTCCCGCTGAGCTTCGCCCTTGTCCCCAGCGACCCCGTCGTCCCGGGTGGTGTCCGGGAGTGAGCGGAAGGTCCCGCCCTGTTCTTCTTCCATCATCGATGCGAGCCTAGCGCCCGCTGGCCCGAAGGGTGACAGCAGGCACCAGGCCGTGTCTCGTGGGTCTTGGCGCCAGTGCTTGCCAGCGCGCCTCCGGCGCGACGGGGCGATGTCCAGGCGACGTCCGGCCAGGCGGAGGAGGAGTCAATAGTGGAGCTATTGGCGACGACGACCCTGTGCTGGCTTCAACTGGGGCCGGTCGTCGTCTGGGCTCCGATCCGCGCCGCCGAAGATCCACGAGGCACGGCCTAGCGCGGATCGACGCGACGCTCCCGGATCCTGGCCCGCTTCCCGCGCAGCGAGCGGAGGTAGTACAGCTTGGCGCGGCGAACTCGTCCGTGCGTCACCACCTCGATCTTGTCGATAGACGGGCTGTGCACGGGAAAAGTCCGCTCCACCCCCACGCCGTAACTGATCTTGCGGACCGTGAAGGTCTCGCGCAGGCCGCCACCCTGACGCCGGATGACCACGCCCTGGAAGATCTGGATCCTCGACCGGTTACCTTCCTTGACGCGAACGTGTACCTTCAGCGTGTCGCCGGGACGGAATCCCGGAATGTCCTGGCGGATCTGGGTCCGCTCGAGGTCGGCGATCGCGGTATCCATGGCTGCGGTTTCCTCAAGTATGCTGCGCGTGCTCGGACGAGCCGCGTGCGGCGACGGTCATATCGGGACTCGGGACTTGCGTCCCAGCGCGCACCCCGGCATCGCGGATCTGGCCAGGGGTCGCGTTTCAGTGTGCCATATCCCGGCCGGGAACAGGAAAGCCAGCCTCAGACAGCACCTGCCAGTCCCTGGCGTCCAGCGGCGGTGGCGTGGCCGATGGGGCGGATCTTTCCTGTGGGCCTGGTGATTCAGTTACGCTGGCCGGGCCGGTCGCGCTCCCGCTGACCAGCCGCTGCACGAGATCGGGCCGATTCACTGCGGTCCGGCGCAGGGCGGCGTCCCGCCGCCACCGAGCGATCTTGGCGTGGTCCCCGGACAGCAGCACCGGCGGAACCTCCCGGCCTCGCCAGACGGGTGGCCGGGTGTAGACCGGGCCTTCCAGCAGTCCGGCCATCCCGCTCCCGGCCCCGCGGCCGAAGGAGTCATCGGCCGCCGATTCCTCGTTGCCCAGCACGCCGGGCAGCAACCGGCAGATGGCTTCGATCATGACGAGCACGGCGGGCTCGCCGCCCGCCAGCACGTAGTCGCCGATGCTCAGCTCGTCCACGGCAACCCGGGTCCCGGCTTCCTCAATAGCCCTGGCGTCGATTCCCTCGTAGCGCCCGCAGGCGAAAACGAGATGCGGTTCGGTGGCGTAGGCGATGGCCGTGTCCTGCGTGAACGGCTTGCCGCTCGGCGAGGGCACCACGAGCCGGCCGGGCCCTCCCGGCGGCGGCAGCACGTCGTTCAGGGCCGCCCCCCACGGC
The DNA here is from genome assembly GCA_035945415.1 of Streptosporangiaceae bacterium. Classification (GTDB taxonomy): domain Bacteria; phylum Actinomycetota; class Actinomycetes; order Streptosporangiales; family Streptosporangiaceae; genus PALSA-505. The sequence goes on along the minus strand of DASZAD010000048.1, from coordinate 897 downwards.
TCCGCCTTCATCACCATGCCTGGCCCGCCGCCGTAAGGGGTGTCGTCCACCGTGTGATGGACGTCGTGCGCCCACGCCCGCAGGTCGTGGAGCGCGAACTCGATGTCGCCGCGCTCGGCCGCCTTGCCGATCAGCGACAAGCCGAGCGGGGCAAAGTATCCGGGGAAGATCGTGATGATGTCGATGCGCACGTTGTCCGCCAATGCTGTCATCGGGCCGTCAGGTATCCAGCAGGCCCGGCGGCGGGTCGATGACCAGGCGGCCCGCGGCCACGTCCACCTCGGGAACGATGGCGCTCACGAAGGGAACGAGCAGTTCCTGGTCACCCTCGCGCTCGATCACGAGCAGGTCTTGCCCGTGATGGAGCACGTCGGTGACCACTCCCAGCGGCTCGCCCCCCGCAGCGACCGCGGTCAGCCCGATCAGCTCGTGGTCGTAGAACTCGTCGGGGTCGCCGGTCGGGCCCAGCTCGCTGGGCTCGAGCACGAGCCAGGTGCCGCGCAACTCCTCCGCCGCCGTCCGGTTCGTGACCTCGTCGAAGGCGACGATCAACTGCCCCGAGTGTGGCCGGGAGGAGGTGATGGTCAGCGGGCCTCGGGCGGGCGGATCGGTGGCCAGCTCGGTGCCCGCGGCGAACCTGCGCTCCGGCTCGTCCGTCCGCACCTCGACGAGCACATCCCCGCGGACCCCGTGCGGCCGCCTGATCCGGCCGACCACGACCTGCATCGGTCAGGCCGTACCTGGCAAGCCTTCGGCGGCGCGCATCGGCGCCCAGACGACGACCGGCGCCAGTCGAAGCCAGCACACTCGAAGCCAGCACACTCGAAGCCAGCACAGCCGAAGCCAGCACAGCCGAAGCCAGCACAGCCGAAGCCAGCACAGGGACACCCCACCCCG
>DASZAD010000047.1:0-6796 GCA_035945415.1 Streptosporangiaceae bacterium | reverse complement strand
GCCACGGAAGATGCCGCGCGGCGGGCCGGCCGGCAGCCGCGCGGCGGCGCTGGCCCCGGGTCGGGTGCGGCGTCAGGTGAGGCGTCCGGGTCGTCGGACGGGTCGTCGGGCGCGCCGTCGGATGTGACCGCAGCGAGCGGTGGCGTGCGCGCGGCCGCGGCGTATGCGGCGGACGGCATGATCGGCTTCGAGAGCGGAGGCCGCCGGCTCACCTCCCGGCTGCTGGGCGGGGAGTTCCTCAAGTACTCCTCGCGGTTCCCGGCCGAGTTCGGCTCCCGGGCGGAGATGCCGCCTGGACCGCTGATCGAGGCGGTACGGCGGGTCTCGCTCGTCGCCGAGCGAGGCAGTCCAGTGCGGCTGGCGTTCGGCGCCGGAGACGTGGTCATCGAGGCCGGCACCCAGGGGCAGGCCCGGGCCACCGAGCGGGTGCCCGCCGCCTTCTCCGGCGAGGAACGGATCATCGCGTTCAACCCGCAGTACCTGCTGGACGGGCTGACGGCAGCGGCGACTACGCGCGCCACCTTGGGCGCCACCGCGGGCGCCCCGGGGAGGGTCAGGCCGGCTCCTGACGAAGCCGGCCGGGCGGAAGATGCGGCTGACGGGGCGGCGACGGGCAGGGGAGCGGCGGCGAGAGGCGGCGGCATCCGGCTGGAGTTCACCAGCGCGGCCCGCCCGGCCGTGATCACCTGGGCGCCGGGCGAGCCCGGGGCCGAGGCGGAGCAGCCGGCTGAGGCGGAGGTCCCCGCCGAGGCGGAGCCCGCCCGGCCGGACTTCCGCTACCTGGTGGTCCCGCTGCGCATCCCCGGTGGGGTCTGAGGCGGGCCGTACAGCTGCGTCCAGATCATGGTCAGCCTGGCGTGCCACCGCCTGGCGGCCGACCGGGTTTGCGTATCGGCCTGGTCCGGCTGGGCAGCCGCCCGGTGTCGGCGAGAGCCCGGCGGAGCAGGTATTCGATCTGGGCGTTAGTGCTGCGTAGCTCGTCGGCGGCCCACCGGGCGAGGGCGTCGTGGACGGCCGGGTCCAGCCGCAGCAGGATGCTCTTGCGTTCGCTGGCCATGCGATCGGCGGCTCACTGGTAAAGGGAGCCGGTGTTGACCACCTGCTGGGTGGCCTGCTCGCTGCACAAGACCACGAGCAGGTTGGAGACCATGGCGGCCTTGCGCTCCTCGTCCAGCTCGACCACGTTCTCCTCCTCCAGCCGCCGCAGCGCGAGCTGCACCATGCCGACCGCTCCGTCGACGATCCGCTGCCGCGCGGCGACCACGGCGCCGGCCTGCTGCTGTCGGAGCATGGCCTGGGCGATCTCGGCGGCGTACGACAGCCGGGTCAACCGCGACTCGATGACGCTCACCCCGGCCGACGCGACCCGGTCGGCGATTTCGTCCGACAGCTTCTGAGTGATTTCCTCGGCGTTGTCGCGTAGCGACGGGCCGCCCCCCTCGGGGCGGATGTAGGGGTAGCTGGAGGCGATGTGCCGCACCGCGGCTTCGGTCTGGATGCCCACGAAGCTCACGTACTGGTCGACGGAATAGATGGCCTTGGCGGTGTCGCGCACCTGCCACACGACTACGGCGGCGATCTCGACCGGGTTACCGTCGGCGTCGTTGACCTTGGCCTGCGCGCTCTCGTGATTACGGATCCGGGTGGACACCTTGATCCGGCGGGTGAACGGGTTCACCCACTGCAGCCCGGGATCGCGCACCGTGCCCCGGTACTTGCCGAACAGCTGGATGACCCGCGCCTGGCCCGGCACGACCGACGTCAGGCCAGCCAGGAGCAGCACGCCGAGCAGCAGCACGACGACGCCCGCCCAGACCAGGCCGGTGGCCGTGGCCCCGGTCTGCCTACGCGAATACCACTCCAGTGCGATGCCGCCGGCCAGCACCACCAGGCCGGCCACCAGGACCTTGACGCCGCGCGTCGACCAGGCCCGGCTCTCGGCCACGGGCACCGGCGCCAGCCGGGAGCCCACCGTGACAGGGGTCTGCGTGCTCATCGTTCCCACCCTCGCTCCAACCCTCGTTTGACCTACACGATATTACTTATCTAGCATACTGATATCAGATTAAAAGAGCAAGGACAGGCGGCCGGCCTGGCGGAAAACAACGGCGCAGCCGTAGAGGTCGCGCATTTGCGCAAGACGTACGGGGCCGCGGTCGCGGTCGGCGACATCTCGTTCTCGGCCCCCGAGGGCGAGATCTTCGCGATTCTCGGCCCGAACGGAGCGGGCAAGACGACCACCGTCGAGTGCGCCGTCGGCCTCAGGACCGGTGCCCCCGTCGTGGCTGCTGGCCGCGCAGGGCCTCGTCCAGCTGAGCCAGGCGGTGATCGCCCTCCTGGTCGTGTTCGTGGCCGGTGTCGCCGTCTTCGGTGCACTCGCTCCGAAGAGCCCCGGCGGGCTGGTGCTGTCGATCATGCTGTCCATCGCCGGGCTGTTTCCGATCGGGCTGACGGTGGCCGCGACAGCCGGGACCGCGAGCGCGGCGAACGTCCTCGGCCGGGTGTTGTTCTTCCCGCTGGTCTTCTTCGCCGGGCCGTGGCTGCCGCGCCCGCTCATGCCGGGCGTGCTCCAGGGCATCAGCAACTACACCCCGCTTGGCGCGGCGGTGGAAGCCATCCAGGACTCGATGCTGCGAGGGTTCCCCCTGCCGCGCCGCTGCTGGTGCTGGCCGCGTACCTGGTGGTGTCCGGCTTCCTGGCCAGGCGGTTCTTCAGATGGGACTAGGCCGCTCGGCCCGGCCTGCTACCAGCGCCGCCGGCCGCCGCGGCGGAGCGGGAAGGGCGCCCGCGGCCCGCGGCGGCGCCACCCGAAGAGCCAGCGCAGCGCGGCCAGCGCACCGACGATGATGACCCACAAGGAGGGTCCGGACCCGAAGCCGAACCCAAGGGCACTGAATACGAGCAGGACGATCGCCAGCGACACCAGCAGGGGGATGAACCCCAGCGCGCCGCAACGCGATCGGCCGGCGCCGGGGCCGGTCCAGCCCGGCCCGGTGCCCCAGTTCTGGCGGCTCCAGGACTGCCCGGCCCACTGCGAGCCGCTGCTGCCGTGCTCCGCGTAGTCGCCCGGCCTGGCGCGGTCGGACGGCAGCGCCCCCGAAGGCGGGACATAGGGCAGGTCCCTGGTCACGGCGTCGAGGTCGGCCCGTGTCCTGGCGGCGAAGGCCAGCTCGAGCCGCTGGTTGAGCTCGTCCAGCGTGAGCCTGCCCTGCGCGTAGTTCTCGCGTAGCTGCGCGGCGGTCGCGTCCCGGTCGGCGTCGCTGACTCGTACGTTGTGTTCCGAGGCCATCTGCCCTCCGTGCCCAGAGTGGCCGGATATTGCAACCAAGATATATCTCGACTACCCCTGCGGGCAAGCCCGTTACGTCAGGACCCGGCCGAACCTCCCCGCCCCGGCTCGACGGCGCGCCGCGACTTGATCACGGTGCGGCTGAGCGGCAGCGCCGCCGCCGCGCCGGCCGCGAACAGCAGCGCCAGCCAGCCGGAGGTCAGCGCGATCGCGTGCGGCGAGGCGGGCAGGCTGAACCGTCCGTGCCCGGCCAAGGTGAGAAAGAGGCTTCCGAACGTTGCCACGCCGGTCACCTGCCCGAGCTGAAGCGTGGTGGTGAGCAGGCCGCTGGCGTCGGCGGCGTCGGTCACTGGCACCTGGGCCAGGGCGTGCGTGACCAGCGGGCTGAACCCGATGCCCATGGCGCCGCCGAGCACCAGCAGGACCAGCGGGAAAGCCGCGCCACCCCCGGTCCCGGCCCGCAGTTCGAGGCCGAGCACGACCTCAGCCACCGCGGCCAGCGCCAGACCGGCGGGAGTCAGGACCTGGTGCCACCGCTGCGGCAGCCTGTTCCAGTAGTAGCCCGTCAGGCCGAACGCTGCCGCGCACGGCGCGAACGTCAGCCCGGCCCGCAGCGGGCTGTAGCCGAGCCCGTCCTGCATGTGCAGCGACAGGCTGAACAGGAATCCGCCGTAGGCCACCATGGTCAGCGCGACCGCGGCCAGCCCGGAGACGATGCCGGGGGAGCGCAGCACACGCAGGTTGAGCAGCGGGGTTCCGCCGGTCGCCGCCTTCCGCCGCTCCACCCACACGAAGATCGCGGCCAGGACCAGGCCGGCGGCGATTGCGGCCAGTGTCCACCAGGGCCAGCCTTCCTGATGCCCGAGAACGAGCGGCAGCACGATGAGGAACACGGCAGGCACCGCCACGGCCAGCCCGCCCAGGTCCAGGTGGGCGGCTGGCCTCGTCGCGCCGGCGCCGGCTCGCGGCGCGGGAGCGGCTGGGACGTCGGCCCCGGCCGGCATGACGCGCGGGACGAGGGCGAGCACGGCCAGCCCGATCGGCACGTTCACCAGGAAGACGGGCCGCCACTGCATGCCGGACAGGTTCGCGCTCACGATCACGCCCCCGAGCACCTGCCCGCACACAAACCCGGCGGCCAGCACGGCGGAATAGGCGCTCAGCGCCCTGGCCCTGGTCGCGCCGGTGAAACGGGCCTGAATGACGCTGATGATCTGCGGCACCATCGCGGCGGCCCCCGCGCCCTGGACGAACCTGGCCACGATCAGCACCGGCGCGTCCGGCGCCAGGCCGCAGACCAGCGAGCTCACGGTGAACAGGGCCACCCCGGCCAGGAACAGGCGCCGCCGCCCGAACAGCGCGCCCAGCCTGGCCCCGGTGATCAGCAGCATCGCGTAGCTGACCGTGTAACCGGCCACGACGAGCTGGAGAGCGGCGCCGGAGGCGTGCAGGGTCCGGCCGATGTCCGGCATCGCGACGTTGACGATCGTCACGTCGAGCAGCGCCATGAACTGGCCGCCGAGCAGGATGACGAGCATCAGCCAGGGCCCGGTGGCGCGGCGCCGCAGGGTCGCGGCCTGATGGTCAGGGAGCTGGGAGAGTGCGGTCATGTCAACGACTATGGCGGCGGCCGCTCCCAGGTGGTGAGAGCCTGTTGATGCTGGTGCTGTGAGTACCTGGCGAACCGCCGGGGCACCCGGATCGGTGTAGCACCTCGAACGCTTCAGCGCCCGCCATCAGCTGGTGCCGTAGCAGGTAAGGTTCGCCCTGCCCGGCCCGGCCGCCGGCCCGGGCCCGTTCATGATCGATGGGGAGTTTCTACCAGTCCCGGCCATACAAGTCCCCATCGATCTTGACTGGGATCGCCGGTCCGCCGCCCCATCGGCCGGGCCAACGTAGCCAGTCACGGCACTAGCTGCCGCCGTGGCTGCTGTCGTCCTGCTGGGCGTAGCTGACCGCGACCTCCTCGGGGGTCATCGGAAGCCGGGCCGCTGATGGCGGGAGCCCGGCGCCCACCGCGTCGGCCAGCAGCAGCGCCATCGAGTAGGCCGGGTCGGCGGCCAGCGCTCGCTCCAGCGCCACGTTGGCCAGCCCACCGTTGCCCTGCTGCCAGGCCACGAACGCGAGGAGCGAAGCGGGAGCCGGGACGTATCTGGCCGGTGCCCGCCGCACCACGGTGGTCCACAGCCGCAGGTGCGCCTGGTGCTGCTCCGGATCCATCCGGGCCCAGGCGTCGTCACGGATTCTCAGGTCACAGAGCGCTACGGCCAGCCAGGCGATCTGCTCGTCGCTGGTGATCTCTCCTCCCCCGCGGTAGATGTCGATCGCCTCCGCGACCGCGCGCAGCCCTTCCCCTAGCACCCGTCGTGCCATCGACCCGCCGCGAGCGGGCGCCCCGACGGCCGGAAGCAGCCAGGCCGCTCGCCGCTCGGCCCGGCGGATGGCCTGCCGCATCGACTCCTCGGCCAGTCCCCTGAGCGGAGCGATCGTGGCCGCTAAGGCCGCGCGGTCGCGCATCGCCTGGTTACCCGCGGCGGCCATCGCGGCCGCGGCGGGATGGGACGCCGGGTCGAACACCACGCCCTCGGGCGGGCAGCAGCGGGGATTGCGGCAGGAGTATGACCAGTACCGGCCGTCGTGGACGCGCAGCATGTCGTGCAGCTCGACGCCGGCCCGGCGCAGCTCGCCGACCAGCGCGTCGGCTACCGGCGTGACCAGCGGGCCCGGCCCGTAGCCCGCCACGATGGCCAGCGAGACGCGCTGCCTGGCCAGGATCCCGGCCGCGTGCGAAGCGATCTTGGCGGCGGTGCCGGCATCCGGCGGATCAGGCAGGTCATAGCGGAAGGCCAGCTTGATCCGGCCGCGCGGCGGTGCGGCCCCGACGACGACGATGCTCCGGCTCGGATGGAAGCCGAGCAGGCACGGAATGACGGCCAGGATGGCATCCGGCGAGCTGATGTGAAGCTGGTCGCCTCGGGTGGCCGGAGCTGGCGTGCGATTCTCTTCCATGCGGCCAGCGTGGTCCTACCGCACGCCACCCGTGATGACAGAACCGCGTTCTGGGGATAACCGCCCTATCTTCCACAAGCTGCGAAAATGCCCCTTGACCGGTCCGGCCACACCAGCTACAACCCGGTCAGCACAGGCCCGGCCGCGTCCGCTACAAACCCCGCTAGAGAGCCACTCCGAGCAAGGCGTCCACCACGTCGCGTATAGCGTCACCTGAGCCCGCCGCCGCGGCGCGTCCGGTCCCATCGGCGAGAACGCCGTCGGCCCAGCGGTCCACCCAGGCCAGGGCGCCCGGCGCGTCGAGATCGTCCGCCAGCCGCTCACGCACCCCGGTCAGGACTTCACGCACGCCGTCAGGGAACGGGGCCGACGGCGCGGACGCGCCCGCCGCCCGCACGGCGGCGCGCCAGCGGTCGAGCCGCCGCGCCGCCACCACGAGACCCTCGCCGGTCCAGTCCCCGTCGCTCCGGTAGTGATGAGCGAGCAACGCCAGCCGGA
>DASZAD010000046.1:0-4929 GCA_035945415.1 Streptosporangiaceae bacterium | reverse complement strand
GGCGATCTCCCATTGGTGCTCGAAGCGGGTCTTCTCCCGGCCCATGTACGCCTTGAGGCACGACGGGTCAGGGATGGCCAACTGCTCGGCCAGGTAGTCGACCACCTCGGTCGGTACTTCGAGGGGGTCGGCCAGGAAGGTGCCGACGTAGCGGAGGGTGACCAGCTGAAGGCTGAAGCCGAGCCGGTTGGCGTCGCCCCGCCGCTTGGCGATCAGCTGGCGGTCAATGTCGTCGAGGAAGCAGTACCGCTCCAGGTCCAGTCGCTCCGGCGGTCCTGCAAACCGGCCGTACCCGATGAGATCAAGACCTTCGGTGAGATGTTCTTCGGACATGCGTCCAACCGTAGTCCAGAGGATAGCGCCGGGCCTACGTCCCTAAACGCCAGAATCCCTAAGCGCCAGTTTTTACATCACTGTTCCTCACGGGCCGACATGCTGGCTACTGCGCTTGGGCGTTGGCACACAAGCATTCTGGGGCATCGGCACCGTAGGCGGAGCCGGGGACCTGAACAATTACATAGCCGGCGTCCTTCCTAGAGCGTCTGCAAACGGTCGTCACCGATTCGCGTCGCTCACATATATGGGTACACATTCGGTAATCCCGTACCGCACCGGCGCCGTCTGATCGATGTGGCTGCAGCTACTGGGATGGCGGTGGGTTATCCCTGGGCCCCGGTGCGGTTCGGCACCCTGTGCCTGGGATCGCCGGGCACGATTGCCTTGCCCGCCCTCGGCCCGGTTCCAGCGGGCAGCCGATCGGCACGCAGCCGCTGGCGGAACGCCGGGGTGAGCGGGTAGCAGTAGACGTCCTTGACCGCCAGGGCGTTCTGATGGGTACGGTCGAGCTTTCCCCGGCCCTTGGTTGCTCCGACACGGATCCAGTTGGCCGCCCGGTAGGAGGTGCCGGCGAAGCGTGGGGTCTCGACGAAGGTCTCCAGCAGCACCGGCGAGAACCCGTAGGCCGCTCGCCAGTCCTCTGCGATGCCCCGGGCGAGCAGCCCCAGTGCAGCCGAGGCCAGGTTGGGCACCCGCACCCAGGGCAGGACGAGGAAGCGGGCGTTGCCCACCACCAGGCCCAGCTGCGCCCTGCGGGCCCCGGGGCTCCAGCCGATGTAGTCGTCGCGGGGCTTACAGGCCCAGGCGGCGGCACCCATGCCGATCAGGGCCAGCACCTCGGCGCCGGCCTTGACGAAGTAGCGGCGCTGGGCGCCCGACAGCGGGACGTAGCCGAGGTAGTGGTAGCGGGCGATCGCCTCGTTCCACGACGCCGAGGCCGCCTTGGTGATGACCGGTTCCAGCCGCAGCGCCGGTAGCTCGGCCAGGGCCGCGACGACCGGGGCCGGGGCGAGCATCGACTCCTCAGGCGGCAGCCGCAGCGGCCAGGTGCCGTTGGCGTTGTTGGCATGGCGGGGCGGGGGCAGGACGATCAGGCCGTCGGCGGCCATCCTGGCCAGGGCGACCCGTGCCGACATCAATTTGGGCCGGCCGAGGGCGTCCACCCAGCCGAGCCGCTCGCAGGTGGCCCGGGCGATCGCCGCCCGGGTCGGATGGGCGGGATCGGTGCTGAGCGAGGCGATCAGCGCCAGCTCCGACTCGGAGAACTCCCGGCCGCAGTAGCAAGCCACCTACGGGTCCCGGGACCGAGGCGGCGCCGAGAAGCGGGCGGCGTCTTCAGGGCTTGCCCCCCAGGGCAGGAAGGCATCCAGCGCTGCCCCAGCCAGCGGCCGTCCCCCGTTGGCGGCGCAGGCCGACAGGTAGGCCTCCAGGTGCGTGAGCGGGTTCCAGGATGCCAGGTCCACGGTGGCGGTGATGGTCCAGGCGTCGGCGGCCAGCTCCGCCGACCAGGCTGCCCCCGACCCGTAGTAGTTCTTGCGGCCGACCACCGGGGAGCGCAGCGCCCGCTCTGCGGCGTTGTTGTCGAGATCGATCTCGGCGGCGATGGGCACCATGAGACCCTCCCATTCCCGCTCCAGGGTGGCGAGCACCCTGGCGGCGGCCCGGGGGGTGTGGGGGTCGCTGGCCTCGGTCCTGCGGGTGTGGTCGATGTCGTGGACGATCCTGGCAAGCTCGGCCCGGGCTGCGCCGGCGTCGTGGCTTCCCGGGGCGGCCGCCAGCAGCGCCCGATGGGCGGCAAACAGATTGCCGATGCGTCCCAGCCACTGCCGGGTCCACCCGGCGCAGGTCCTCGGCGACACCTTGGCCGCCTCGACGACGTGGCGGCGCAGGTGTGCCCAGCACCAGGAGTTGGTGAGCCCCTCCACGTTGCTGCCCAGGCGCCGGTAGGCCGAGAAGAAGTCCGAGCACACCACGAGCGGGCCGCCGGGCAGGTGTGGTGCGTCATCGTCGAGATCGATGCCCAGGTGTCCGGCAACGACCGCGGCGCTGCGGTCGGGACGGATCACGTAGGCCACGGAGTCCTCCCCGACAAACACCCACAGCCACCAGCGCCGGCGTTGCTCGTCAACCAGGGCCACGTACACCGGCCAGGAGGTTTCGTCGATGTGCAGCAGAGCCGAGCAGGTGTTGCGGGAGCGGATGGCCGCCGCCAGCGGGGCGAGCAGCGGGGCCAGCGCCCGGAAGAGCCCGGCGATGGTCCCCGGGGCCAGCTCGGCGCCCTCCATCGCCAGCGCCTTGGCCTGCCGGGCGCACGGGGTGCCCACCACGTACTTGGCGACCACCAGCCTCGCCAGCACACCCGCCGACATCCGGCCCTTGGGGATCACCTTGGGCGGCGGCGGGGCGGTGAGCAATCCCAGGGTCCCCCCACAGGCGCAGGTCTTGTGGTAGCGGGGCCGGCGGTGGATCGACCGGGTGAAGCTGACCTCCCAGTGCAGCTCCTCGGAGCGCTCCTCCCCCGGTCCCTCGGCGTAGGGCCGGCCGCAGCGTGGGCAGAGCAGTTGTTCGGGGTCCGGTAGGTGCAGCACTTCGGTGGTCGGCAGCTGGTCGTAGCTGCGTCGTCCATGGCCGTGGGCACCTGGCTGCTGGCCCCGCCGGCGCTTGCCCATACGCTGGGCGCCGGCCTCCTGGACGGGGCCGGCCTCGGGGGTAGGCAAAGGTTGTCGAGGGCTGCGCTCGGACTTGTGCCTGAGCGCCAGCATCAGCTTGACCAGCTCGGCCTCGGCCGCTTCCAGCTTGCCTTCCAGCTCGCAGACCTTGACCGCCAGTCGGTCCCGGTCCGCCCGAAGGGCTTCATTCTCGGCTGTGAGCCGGGCCACCTCGTCCAGCCACTGGGCGATGGCGTCCTTACCGTCTGCGGACAGGGTCCCCACTGGCATGGCGTAGAACTACCACCATGCGATTCATGTGTCCAGCACCCCTAACGCCTTCGGGTCGATCAAGATCGAGGGGCTCAGCGGCTGGGCGCGGGCCACGGGATTACCGAATGTGTACGAATGTTCATCAGAGGGCCAGCGGCGGCGTTCGCCGTAGCGTCTTGTGAACTTGGGGGCAGGGCGACAGCTACTTGTACTTCAGCCAACTCGGTTGCCGAAACCACTGTTGCCTCCGGCACCGGATTGGTCGTCTGAATATCGGTGAGCGCAACGTCAAACGAAAACGTGGACTCCTTTACTTCGATGAGAGGGAGCGGAATCAGCGAGAGCACTGGGAGTTGCATAATCATCTGACGGCTGGTTCCATCGGGAAGTTGGCGGTCGTAGCGAAATGCGACCGTTCTGAGATTTCCTAGGTTCGCGCCGAGGCCTGCAGCATCCTCCCCGAGAACCGACGGTTCGAAGCCAATGGTGTTGATCACGTCCAAGAATGCCATCGAGGAGAGGGACTCGGCACGCACTAAGGCCGCCAGCGGAGCCGCGAGGATTTGATGAAGCAAGAAGTTTGACGTCGCTTCGCCGCCAACTACTGGATCGCTCACTTGGCCCTCCCAGGTCATAAAAGCGACGAACGAGTGGGCTCGAATCCCACCTCGATGACGTGGACATTCCCGAACAGCGGATGTGCCAGACGAATGACGAGGTTGTGCGGCTCACCGTTGAGGGGTGTTGTGCCCAAACCTTGAACCCCCAAAAGCGGGGTCGCCTCTCGATCTGGCACGATGCAGGGCACGGAAACGCGAAGATCGCGAACGCGGTGGCACGTCGACGGCAACCTCTGGCTTATCGCGGAGAGGGACCGCGCCATTTGGTTCGCCGTGCGGAGATGCGTGCTGACAGCGCTTACGAACGCGTCGACGGCGACGGTCGACCCAACCCGAGTTGTCGACATGGCCAAACAAGGCCCCTCACTGACCCGCTCAATGTGCTCCTACCCAGCTGCCGGTGCCGCCGGGGCGGCGGGAGCTGCCGGAGCGACGGCGGGGGTGGAGGAAATGAGATTGGTAAGGATGTTGAGCATGGCTTGCAACCCAGCCGGCATGCTGTCTTGCTGGGCTACGACGTTAACCTGCATCGTATACTGTACATTGTATACGGAATTCGCTGACGTGTTGGAAGAACTCGTATTGGACACTGAGGCATTAAACTGGGCGCTGAAGAAGAAGAAGTTAGCGTTCGCCTGCAGCGACGCCGTCAACGTAGTCGACTCAGCGGTGGTTACCGTGTTCGACGTGTCTGCCTGTATATTCGCGGTGAAATTTATGGTCATACTGCTGATGCGCAAGAACGGGATAGGGACGATCGCCAACAGGGGCACGGTGACACTAAAGTTCTGCTGAACCTGCGGCACGACACCATTGGGGCCAGCCGGAACGCCAGCCTCAGGCACCGACTTCGAATAAGTAAAGGTAACTGTCTGCGGCGTCGTATTGGGGGGGGTCCCCTGGAACCCTACGGCCTCGATAAACTTAACCGTCTCCATCGCCGCTATCCCTTGCGCCTGGATCGCCGCGTCGAGCGGAGCACCAATAAGGTAGCCAAAAGGTATTCCGCTCAATAAACTAGTGGCCTGCGTCTGAACACTTTGATTGGCCAT
>DASZAD010000045.1:0-3145 GCA_035945415.1 Streptosporangiaceae bacterium | reverse complement strand
GGCTACGACATCAGGGCCGAACTCACCCGGATATTCGGGTTCGGCCGCTGGTCGTCAGAGCTTCTCGACCAGGAAGTCATCTGCGAGACCGAGGTCAAGACCAAGACCTACACCGACAAGAGGACCGGAGAGGAGAAGGGCGGCAAGCCCGCCTGGTACGTGGTCTACCGCAGCCGTGTCCGGCTGACTGTCTTCGCCCCGGACGGGACGCTGGTCACGTTCCACGACGGCTCTCACGTGGGTGAGTCCACCCACCCGGTCCGCGGCGAGGCGCACGGTAACGCGCTGACGAACTCGGAGACCTACGCACTGCGCCGGGCCGCGATCAACCTCGGCGACCAGTTCGGGCTGTCGCTGTACAACAAGGGCTCGCTGGACGCGATCGTCCGGTGGACGCTCGTACGCCCCGAGGCCGGGGCCGAGGTGACTGCGACGGACACCGATGACGTACCGCAGGTGTCCGCCGAGGATTCCGCCTCGCCGCAGGCCGAGGACGAGAGCGCGGCCGATGCGTTCGAGAGCGCTGCCCCCGTCGCTGTCCCGGCACAGGAGAGCGGCGAGGTGCCGGCGGACCCGTGGGAGCGCCCGTGGATCGACCTGGCCACTGAGCAGGCGGCCTCGTTCAAGACCGAGGCGGACGGCACGAAACTGTGGCGCGAGGCTGCCGCCAGGGGACACAAGCGCGAGATCAGCGGCGAGGAAGCCGAGCGCGTCCAGGCCCTCATCGGTGCCCGCGTCGATGACCTCCGCAAGGAGGCTATGACGCTGGCTCTCGGCCTGCTGTCAGAGAACGACGAGTGGCGGCTCAAGGTCGAGGAACTCAGCGACGAGGAAGGTGCGCGGGCCGCGCTGACGGAGCTAGGGCACCTCGTCACGGCCAAGAAGATGGACATGACCCGCGCTAACCGCGTCAGCCGCGCCATCGCCGCCCGCTACCCGAAGGCTGCCGCAGAAGGGCGGGCGGCGGCATGAGCCGCGCCCGCAGCATGACCCCGCTGCAACTGGCCGATGCCGTCGCCCGCGAACGTGACGGGCGGCCGGACATCGCGGCCATGTCGGATGAGGAACGCCGGGCAGCGGGATGCATGACCTTGCGGGAGGCGGTCGAGTGGGAGCGTCTCCCCATCGTCCCCTGCGCCCGGCCGGGCGAACGGACGCACGGCCCGGACCCGGACGACATCTGGGCGCTGCCTGCGGGCGGTGACTCGGATGGATGAGGACGAGGGCCTGTGGCTGTGGAAGGTCATCGAGGCCGCCGGTCACATCGAGTGCGGGAGCTGGCGCTATGACGCCCTCTCCGGGCGGCTGGTCTGCGTGTGCAAGGCCCGGCTGTTCAAGGCGGCGATGGTGAGGGCGACGTGAGCCAGGCCCTGATGGATTACGTGACCGCCCGGAACGACGCCATCCGTGCCGTCCTGCGGATGCTCGCAGCCGAGCATGAACTGTCCGATGAGGCGTCCTCCGTGCTCGACGTGACCGATGCCGAGCGGGAAGTGGACGCGGCAGCCGCGAGGCTCGCTGAAACCACGGACGCCCTGGACCGGGACCGGAGGCCCGTCGGCTGGAACGAGCCGCCTGCTGCCGCCGGGGTCATCAGGGTAGCGCGGGTCCGGTTCGCCAAGGCCGCCCTGCGGTGCCTGACGGCCGAGTACGCGGACGAAAGCGCAGACGCGGACGCCTCCGCCGAGTACGCCGATGAGCAACTGTGCCTCGCTGCCAGGAACCTCGCCGCAGACGCAGCGGAACGGAGAGTCAGGACGGCTGCCGTCCATTCTGCCTCGCTGCCGCTTGAATGGCCGGCCGAAGCGGAGGGACAGCCGTGAAGCGCACCCAGATGCCCCCTCGTACCGTCTCGCTGCCCCGTACCCCCTTCCCCGCTGGCGCGTCTCTGACCCAGGACCAGGGATTGTCCGGGGGGACGGGACTCAGGAGCGCGAGGCTAGCCCTGGTCGATGGAGCCGGGCCCGTCGTCCTCGCCCCGCCTCGATGGCAGCGACAGCGGAAGGACACGATCCCCCCGAAGGTCCGCAAGCTCGTTCACGCCCGCGATGACCGGTACTGCCAGCACTGCGGAGGCCACTTCCCGGACGGCGGAATCCACCTGCACCACCGAAGGCTCAAGCAGAACGGCGGCGACCCGAGGCCGCACACCGACTGCCCGTGCAACCTGATCTCGCTGTGCTGGACCTGCCACGACTGGCTGCACAACACCGCCGAGGGCCGCGCCAAGGCCAAGCGCGAGAGCTTCATCATCCCGAACGCCACCCCAGAACCGGGCCTCGTCTCGGTGCTGCTGCACGGCGACCTCGACGGCGAGGACGTGCAAGCGTGGCTCACCTGCGCGGGCGGGCCCGACGGACGGGTCTACGTGGCTCCGGCAGGTGCAGCATGATCGCCGTCCTGAACTGGTCCCTGGACCACTGGTACGTGTTCTTCTGGCTCGCCATCCTCGGCGTGTTCGAGGGCGTCCGGGACTTCTTCCTCGGCATCTTCGCGGCCATCGTCGCCATCGGGGAGCGCAGGCATGAGCGCCGCATCGAGGAAATCCGCGCCGCCGCTCCAGCCCCGCCCGTCCTTTCCTCGTCGCTGCCGAAGCCCGGCCCGTGCGTCCACCGCAACGTGACCGCGGTCATCAGCGGCGGTGACGAGGTAGTCGGCTGGCTGTGCCGGTCCTGCGACACGCAGCTTCCCGCCGACTGGGCCGTGAGAGAGGAAGACCTGTGAAGCCCAACCTCGCCCTCATCGTTCCCGCCACTGCCGCCGGGGCTGCCGTATTCATCGCCGTCGTCCTCGCCGCCCATGCCCGGGGCAAGCGGAGAGCCCGGCGCGCATGGCCGACCGAGAGGAGCCACCCGTGACCCTCCATACCGCTGTCCTCGCCCTGGCCTGGACCGCCTTCGAGCTGATCGTCATGGGCCTCTTTGTCGCCGGGGTGATGTGGGTGTTCGGCGGCCGGGGCGCGCCGGACTCCCCGGCCGCGCTCGAAGCCGCCGCCCGCCGGGCCGGAGAAGAACGCGACGACGAGAAGACCGGAGAAACACCGTGAGACTCCTGAAGCGCAACAGGGCCCCGCAGTCCTTCGCCAGCCAGTGCGTACGGGTCCGGACCCCGCAGGGCCGCAAGGCCCACTACAGGCACCCGGAGC
>DASZAD010000044.1:0-7797 GCA_035945415.1 Streptosporangiaceae bacterium | reverse complement strand
GGCTGGCATGAGCACCGAGACGCCGCTGTCCCCGACCCCGCGGACGAGGGTCCGCCGCCTCCCCGAGCGGGCCAGGACCGCACGCGCCGACCTGTACGCCGTGCTTGACGCCGGGCTGATCTGCCATCTCGGCGTGATCCACGACGGCGCGCCCCGGGTGATCCCCACCGCCTACGGCCGGGTGGACGACACGCTCTACCTGCACGGTTCGACGGCCAACACCACTTTGCTGGCCGCCGACGGCAGGGGGGCCTGCGTGACCGTCACGCACCTGGACGGGCTGGTCTGTGCCCGGTCGGGCTTCCACCATTCGATGAACTACCGCAGCGCCATGGTGTATGGGACGGCCAGGATCGTTCGCGATGAGACCGAGCGAATGACCGCCTTGCGGGTCATCGTGGAACAGCTCATCCCCGGCCGGTGGGCGGAAACGCGGCCGCCCAACCGCAAGGAGCTCGCCGCCACGGCGGTGCTCGCGATGCCGCTGGCCGAGGCTTCGGTCAAGGTCCGCACGGGCATGGCGGCGGATGAGCCCGAGGATTACGACCTCGGCTTCTGGGGCGGTCTGGTGCCGGTCCGCCTGGGGTTCGGCCAGCCTGTGCCGGACGACTCGGTGCCCGCCGGAATGCCGGTCCCCGCCCATGTAGCCGAGCGGGCGGGCGGATCGGCTGGGCGGTAGCGTTTGGCCGTGTCATTCGCGGCGGCGGGACACTACGCCGAGGGCCTAAGCTGGACTGATGACTGACCGGCTCGTCTGGATCGACTGCGAGATGACCGGTCTCGACCTGGAGCGCGACGCCCTGATCGAGATCGCCTGTCTGGTGACCGACGGCGACCTCAATCTGCTCGATAGCGGCATCGACGAGATCATCAAGCCGCCGGCCGAGGCGCTGGAGCAGATGGCCGACGTCGTCCGCGAGATGCACACCGTGTCTGGGCTGCTGTCCGAGCTGGAGTCGGGGATCACGCTCGCCGAGGCGCAGGACCGGGTGCTCCAGTATGTGCGCCGGTATGTCCCCGAGCCGCGCAAGGTGCCGCTGGCCGGCAACTCCATCGCCACCGACCGGGCCTTCCTCGCCCGCGACATGCCCGAGCTCGACGCCTACCTGCACTACCGCATGGTGGACGTGTCCAGCATCAAGGAGCTAGCTCGCCGCTGGTACCCCCGGGTGTACTTCGCCAGCCCGCACAAGGTCGGCGGGCACCGGGCGCTGGCCGACATCACCGAGTCAGTGCGCGAGCTGCGTTACTACCGCGACGCGATCTTCGTGCCATATCCCGGCCCGGACTCCGTCACCGCCCGCGAGATCGCGGCCCGGTATGGCGACACCCAGCGCGCCACTCTGCCATCTTCTGGGCCATCTTCTGGGCCATCTTCTGAGCCATCTTCTGGGCCAGCTTCTGAGCCATCTTCTGGGGGGCCGGAAGACTCCGCTTCCCCGCTGGAGGGCATCCCGACGGTGGATCGCACCCCGACGTCGCCTGACTAGTGCCGTGACTGGCTACGTTGGCCCGGCCGATAGGGCGGCGGACCGGCGATCCCAGTCAAGATCGATGGGGACTTTTATGGCCGGGACTGGTAGAAACTCCCCATCGATCATGAACAAGACCGGGCCGGCGGCCGGGTCGGGCCGGGCGAACCTTACCTGCTACGGCACTAGGCGCGACTTCCCGGCCGGGAATCCGGTTCAGATCAGTGAGCTGCTCCCGTTATGATTTTCAGGCCGGGCACGGCTGATCCGTACGTGCGCGGTGGTGCCAGCCCCCGACCGGGGTCGTGGTGGGCGTAGCTCAGCTGGTAGAGCGCCAGGTTGTGGTCCTGGATGTCGGGGGTTCGAGTCCCCTCGCTCACCCCAAAGGAATGGATGTACGTGCTGTCCGGCCGGGTGCGGCTGCGCTTGGCCGACCTCGACTTCGTCGTGAAACCGGGCGAGGCCGCCGAGTTCGACACCCGCACCCCGCACTGGTTCGGCGGCGCGGGGCCCGAGCCCGCCGAACTGCTCATCCTGTTCGGCCCCCAGGGCGAGCGCATCCACATCCGCGCCCGCCCACGTATCAGACACTGAGATGCCCGGAATTCCGGTGCCAGGATGAGGCTTAGCGCGGCGGGCTGGGGGGTAGGTTGGCGCGAAAGCTGCCGGCGGCCGGCGGTGGGCTTTCCTGCTTGTTCTGCTGGGCGGGCGGGCACGCGGCTGGTGGACCGGCCGGAAACGTGCTGGGAGGCTGAGCAGCGGCATGGACTTCAATCTGACGCTGACGCTCATGGGACCGCCTTCGGCATCGTCTGGTAACCCGGTGGCCCAGCTCCGGCGGGCTGACCGCATGCGCGGTGCTAGACGGGCTGACCGCTGGCCCGGGCGATCCGCCGGCCATGCGGTTGCCGCCTGCCAGCTCGCAGCCCCCCGTAGCTGACGGGGGGGAATTCACCTTCCAACTGCGCGGCCCCGGCTGCCAGGAGCCAGATCACCCGCCCGGGTAGCGGCCAGGAGGCCGCCGCGAGATGACAGCGCAGAGTCGCTGGGGCCACGCCCGGGCCTGGTACTAAACGACCGTCCCGGCTTTGCGGTCGAGTGGCCCGGGTGAGCTGCGGCCGACGGGCGCCGCCCGGGAATGCGAGATCGCGCCCGCGCTGCGGCGGCCGGCCAGGCCACTACCCGGCGAGCCAATCCGGATCGACACAAGGGAGTAAGCATGGAGCGGATGAGCACGCTCGACGCTGGGTTTTATTTCGTGGAGCACGAGAACGTGCCGATGCACCTGGGCGCGCTTGCGGTGTTCGAGGGCCCGGCGCCTTCCTATCAGGAGCTAGCCGGCCTCTTCGCGTCCAAGCTGCCGCACGTACCGCGCTATCGCCAGGTGGTGCGGACCGCGCCGCTGCAGGTGCTCCGCCCGGCCTGGGCCGAGGATGAGCACTTCGACATCGGCCACCACCTGCGGCACGCCATGGTGCCCAAGCCCGGTGACGCCCGGCAACTGCGCCGGCTGGCGGGACGGATCTACGCGCAGCCGCTGGATCGCGGCCGGCCGCTGTGGGAGGCATGGCTCTTGCAGGGACTCCCGGCCGGACGCTGGGCGATCCTGAACAAGGTGCACCACTGCATGGTGGATGGCATCGGCGGCAGCGATCTGCTGGCCGAGATATTCGATCTGGATCCCGACGGCGGGCCGCCAGTGCAGCCTAGCGGGGGGGAGCTACAACCGGAGTCCTCCCCGGAGGGCAACATGGCCGTCAGCATCGCCGACGTGATCACCTGGCCGCTACGGCTGCTGGCCGGCCTGCCCGGGCTGGTGCTCCAGCAATTGCCCGCCCAGGCCAGCCTGGTGGCCTTCGCCCGGGGCCTGACCCGAAGCGCCCAGCGGCTGGCGGTGCCCTCGGCGGCTTCCCTGAACGGGCCGATCGGTCCCCGCCGCCTATGGGACTGGGCCACCGCCAGCCTGAGCCAGGTGAAGGAGATCCGCGGCGAACTGGGTGGCACGGTCAACGACGTGCTGCTCGCCGCGATCACCCGCGGCTTCCGTGACCTGCTGATAGAGCGCGGCGAACTCAGCGACGGGCTGGTTGTGCGCTCTCTCGTCCCGATCTCAGTCCGCGCCGCGGACGAACGAGGGGTGACCACCAACCGCCTGTCGGCGGTGCTCGCCAACCTGCCGGTGGCGGAAGCTGATCCGATCCAGCGGCTGCGGCTGGTGCGTGATCAGATGGATGAGATCAAGCACACCTACCAGGCGGCCGGCGCTGAGCTGCTCACCCAGATACTGGGGCTCGCCCCGCCCACTCTGCTCGAGCTGGGCGCCCGCGCCGCCTTCCAGCTCCCTCAGCCCCTGGTCCAGACGGTGACCACGAACGTCCCAGGCCCCCAGTTCCCGCTCTACGTCCTCGGCCGGCAAATGACAGAGGCGCACCCCTACGTCCCGATCGGCGGCAACGTGCGGATCGCCATCGCGATCTTCTCCTACCTCGGCCGGTTCTCCTTCGGCATCACCGCCGATTCCAGCGCCGCGGCCGATCTCGACATCCTGGCCCAGGGCATCCGTCGCGGCCTGGCCGAACTACAGGCCCCGTCGAGAGCCAGCCGCCCCGCTGCGGCGGCGGGCAGGTAAGTCCTCGACCTCGGCGGTCAGGTCTCCAGCAGCATCGCCGGTAACGCCAGCACTGCGTCCAGGTTCACCGCTGCCACGTCCTCATCGTGGCACACGCGGGAACCCAGCCTGGCCATCTTGTCCGTTTTGGCGTTACCGCCGGATTCGGGTTACCGTAGCCGACGCATTGCCCAGTGATTACCGAGGAGTACCTGGATGAACACGGGAGGTGAGCACCTATCCATCGCTGAGTAAATTAAGCGGCCCCGACCAAGCGTGATTCCAGCACGTGGCCGGGGCCTTTGCATGGCAACGAACCTCGGAGGTAACACGCCATGTCACTACCAAGTATCGCAGCCGGCGGGGCCGCGAAGACCATGCTCGCGGTCACGGTTTCGGTGCATCCTGTCGCCGTGGCGCACGGCAGCCACTTCGTGACCGCGCGGCCCGGCGACACGCTCAGCTCGCTCAGCCAGCATGAGTTCGGCCGCGCGGGCGACTGGCCGGCCCTGTGGTGGGCCAACCGGAAGAGCGTGCCCGACCCGGGCATGCTCCGGGTGGGGCAGCGGCTCCGGGTCCCGGTCCAGCACCAGGTGAGCCCCTGGCTCATGCGGGCCGCGCTGGCGGCCAGCCCCGCGCCCGCCCCAGCCGCGGCCCCGGCCACCAGCGTCACGTCAGCCCCCGCCCAGACCTACACCGCCGCGTCGGGCAGCTTCCAGAGCTGCGTGATCCAGGCGGAGAGCGGCGGGAACGCCGGGGCGGTCAACCCCTACACCGGGGCGGGTGGCCTGTACGGCTTCCTGCCGTCCACCTGGCAGGCACTCGGATTCTCCGGGCTGCCCGAGAACGCATCCGTGGCTGAGCAGAACGCCGCGTTCGCCAAGGAGTACGCGCAGTCGGGCAGCAGCGCGTGGAGCGCCTACGACGGCTGCTAGTAACGGCTGATAGGTCGTGTCTCGTGGATCTTGGTGGATGCGGACAGTGTCCAGGTCGGCGTCCGGCAAGGCGGAGGAGGAGCCAATAGTGGAGCTATTGGCGACGACCCCGGGACCCCCGGCGAAAACGCGCCAGCGTTTTCGCCGGGGTGGGGCGCCCCTGTGCTGGCTTCAACTGGGGCCGGTCGTCGCCTGGGCGCCGATCCGCGCCGCGGACGATCCGCGCGACACGGCCTGATCCAGCCAAGGAGGCCCGGCCCGCTAGGCCGAAGTTCCCCCAGGCTGATCGGCTGACTTGTTTGACCAGGTAGAAACGCCCTCGATCGTGGAAATCACATGACTACGTAGTCCTGGGTCGAGACTGTTTCGCCTGGTCAGCGCCTATGCCGGTTCCCCCTTGGGGGGAACTATGGGCTAGGGCCGGGCCTCCCCGGTTGTCGCCGGTCAGGCCGCGCGCTCGGGCCGTGCGCCAACGTCCTCCCCGATCTGCTCCAGCGACTTGCCGCTGGTTTCGGGCACCCAGAGCCAGATGAAGCCGATCGCCAGCAGGCCGATGAAGGCGTAGATCCAGAATGTGGCGCGCTTGCCGATCAGGCCGGCTTCCGGCAGGAAGAAGCGGGAGACGATGAAGTTCGCCGCCCAGTTGAAGACGGTGCACAGCGCCATCGCCTTGCTCCGGTGCTGCAGCGGGAAGATCTCCGAGATCATCAGCCAGAAGACCGGTCCCAGACTGAACGCGAATCCGGCGATGTAGCCGATGCCACGACCTATAAACGCGAGCCGATCGTAACCGGCGCGCCGGGAAGCTCCGCGACCGGGCCCGGGGGGAACACCCGGAACAATGACCGCATGACCACGCGCACCCGGGATGTGCTCGTGGTGGCGCTCACGCTGACCACCGGTGCGGTCGACGCGGTGACCCTCCTGCGACTCGGCAACGTGTTCAGCAGCGTCATCACGGGAAATCTCGCACTGCTCGGCGTGTCGGCGGGCCGGCACGATGCGACGCTGGCGCTGAACGGCGGGCTGGCGCTGGCGGGCTACGGGATCGGGGTGCTGGCGGGCACGCCGTTCGCCCGGGTCCCTGAAGGCGGCCAGCCGCCCTGGCCGGCCCGGGTGACCGTGACCTTGTCGGCGGAGTTGGGGCTCCTGGTCGCGTTCAGCGCCCTGTGGCTGGTCTCAGGGGAACAGCGCGGTACCCCAGCCCGGCTCGCCCTGCTCATGCTCGCCGCCGCGGCGATGGGTATGCAGTCCACCGCGGTCCGGCGCCTCGGCCAGATGTCGAGCACCTACCTGACCAGCACGCTGACCGGCGTGCTCAGCGCCTTCGCCCTCCGGCGGGTGCCCTCGGAATGGCCGCGCAGCGTGGGCGTGCTTGCCGCCATGGTGACCGGCGCAGTCCTCGGTGCCCTGGCCGCTGTCTACTCCCCTGGCTGGGTGGTCATGACGGTGCTGGCCCCGCTCGTCGCCGTGATCGCCTGCTCGCTCTTCCTGACCACCACCTGAGGGTCGTGATGGCGCTGTCCTCCGGCTCGGCCGGTCTCCTGCTCTTCGGGCACCAAGGCGTTCAGCGCGGCGGCCAGCTTGTGCAGTTCCTCCAGGTGATCTCTTGTCAGCTCGGTGACTGCCTGGTCACCGGCTTCGGTGAGCTCGACCCGGGCCACCCGGGCATCCTGGGGATCCGGGCGGCGGCGCACGAAGCCGGCCGCCTCGGCGCGATCCACGAGTCCCACGGCGCTGTGACTTTGCAGCAGCAGGTAGTCGGCGATCTGACCGACAGAGGGAGGGGTGCCCCCGGGATGACCCTTGACCGCCACCAGTAGCTGATGCTGGACGTGCGTCAGTCCTGCCGCGCTCGCGTGGTCCTCGCTCCAGCGCTGAAAGCGCCGCAAGGCGACCCGGAACGCCAGCAGGTGCTCGAAGTCTTGTTGAGCCGGCTCAGTCAGGATGCCCCCTCAATATCAGTCCATTATCAACCGCCCGCGCCCGGGGGAGCAAAACGAGCGGAAAACTCACCCTTGCTCTCTGTCGCCGTTGGCCCCTGCAGTCCTCAGGGGCCAACGGTTTGTGATGGGTTAGAAACAACGTGCGATCTGACGTCCGGTCAACCGTGAGGCTTATTCACGGTCATGATCATCAAGCCTCCAGCATCGCGCTGAAGCCGGTCAAAGCTTGATCAACTCATGGTAGATGATCTTGTGAATAACCCTCCGTGACAGGATATGGCCATATCACCGGCTGTCGTCGCCGGCCAGCGGCCAGTCACGCGGGAAATTGTTTCAATACCTTTGGTGCCCTGACGAATTAATTTCCAGGCGCATCCTGTACTCAAGCCCTACCGGCCCTACATCAAGGGCTCGGCCCCGATGTCAGGGGATCAGCACGTCGCGGCGATGCGGCGACAGGCCGTACCGGGCCCAGGCATGCGCGGCGCGGTCCAGTGGCATGGCCTCCAGCCTTCCTTACCCAGACATCTCCACCTAGGCCGTGCTTCGGACCGGGTATCACGGCACCGGGCTGCGTAACTTGCCGAAAACGGGAAACAAGTTCGGTTCGGGCGGGAAACCGCAGCCAGGAGATGAGAAGCCGTGAAGACATGGATCTGGCAGCACATGGCCAAAGCGGCGGTGGGTCCTCTGGCTGGCCTGCTGACGGGCGCGCTCGTTGTGCTCAGCGCCTGTACGTCGGCGCCGCCCCCGCACACCGCCGGGCCACTGCGGTCGCCGTTCACCGGTGAGGTGGTGCCGTCGCTGAACCGGGTGCTCGCGGTGAAGATCGACAA
>DASZAD010000043.1:0-1668 GCA_035945415.1 Streptosporangiaceae bacterium | reverse complement strand
CATCCCACCTATCACCTGCAAGGACCCGATCACGCTGAACGCGCCATCGCCGACCTGGCCGGCCTGATCAACCGGATCTGGGGCTCGCCCTCCAGGACCACGGTCACCCGGGAACCCGTCATCATCACCTGGACAGACACCACCGTCACGTGGGGAGGGTGGGGGGTTCCCGCCGACGGCGGGAACCCCACCTCGGTGATCGCGCTCGCCAGCCCCGGCGACCCCGACCTGGGCGACTACGACGCCCGTTACGAGACCACCAACCGGCCCTGCGAGTGGCTGTGGGGACCGGGAACCCCTGCCGAGGCCCGCGACTGGCTCCAGTCCAACCCTCCGCCCGGCGACCAGGCCGAAACCATCGATCGGCTGTTCCTCCTCCGCTATCACGACAGCCTTCTCTGGCTCCCGCAAAAACCGGCCACCGCCGCCGCGGCCGCCACCGACGGCACCTGGTACCTCCTGCGCGCCGACTGGCCCATCCCGGCCTTCAACCACCAGCGGCGCGTCCTCTCCGGCTACATCGACCCCGAACCGGGGCCCAGCCACGAGCCCGATGGCGAATGCCCCGCCTGCCCGACCGAAACCATCTGCTCCGGCAGCCTGCCCGACATGCTCAGCCAGGCGGCGCGGCTTGGCGCCGACATCACACCCCGGCCAGTCCCCGACATCCGCGTCACCATGTCGCACACGCCCCGATGCAACCGGATCCGCGCAGACGGCTGGGACATTCCTCCAGGAGCTTGAGCCGGCATAGCCCGGCGCCGCACCACCCCCCTCCCCTTCCCCAGCCTGCCGGCCGCTTGTGCCTATGGCCGTCAGTAGTCGACGGTGATGCTGTCTACGGCCGCCTGGACGTCAGCCTCCGTAGGCAGCGTGTAGATCCGGACCGTGTCGACGCGCGCGTGGCCAAGCAGCGAGGCGACCAGCACGAGGTCATAGCCGGCCCGGACCAGGCCAGTGGCATAGGTATGCCGCAGCGTATGGGGCGAAATATCCAGCCCAGCGGCCCGGCCAGCCTGGCGGATCACGTGATCGACGGTCCGGGCAGAGACGCGCCGGCCGCCGCGGGCCAGGAACAATGGCGCCGGATCTTGGGCTCCCCGGAGACCCGGCCGATGCTCGCGCCAGTTAGTGATCAGCGGTCGGGTGCGGGCGGGCAGCGGCACCTCGCGGACCTTGCCGCCCTTCCCCAGGACACGGACCTTCCCGGTGCGGGCGGTGATGGGGACGTCGGCGTCATCGAGTGCGGCGAGCTCGGCTTCGCGCAGCCCTGTGTCGAGAGCAAGCGCCACCAGCGCATGGTCTCGCACGCCCCGGCGCTCGGCGGCGCGCAGCAATTGCCGCTGTTCGTGTTCATTTAGCGCGCGCGGGGCGGTGCGGCGGCGCTCGGCGGTGCCCCGGTCGACCCGGGGAGAACCCAGGCCGAGCCAGGTATAGAAGGAGTCGATGGCCACCACAGCGAGCCTGGCAGTAGCCGGGGCAGCCTTGCGCCCAGCGAGCAGGTGCCGCCGGTAATCACGGGACCGCGTAGTCGCGGGCATACTCGTCAACCAGAGCCGCGACGTGCTGCTCATCCCCGCTAGCGCCCAGCCAGGCCAGGAAGGCGTCGACTCGCTCCAGGTAGGTGGGCTTGGACCGGGCTGCCAGCCCGGTGCCGGCCAGCCAGGC
>DASZAD010000042.1:0-8389 GCA_035945415.1 Streptosporangiaceae bacterium | reverse complement strand
CGCACCAGTTCGCCGAGGAAGAACGGGTTACCGCCAGTCCGCGCGTGCAGCACCGCCGCCACCTCGGGCGCGACCGTACGCCTGGCGATCGCCTGCACGCAGACCGCAACCGCGTCGCGATCCAGGCCAGGCAACGTGATCTCGTCCATTCCTGATACCGTGGCCAGCTGGTCAAGTGCCCGGCCGAACGCGGCCTGCATGTTGTCGTCGCGGTAGGCGGCCACCAGCACAATGGGGGCCGTGGTCAGGTGCCGCGCCAGCAAGGTAAACAGCTGGATGGACGCCGCATCGGCCCAGTGCATGTCATCGAGCAACACCACCAGCGGCTGGCTGGCGGCCAGGGCCGTCAAGCCGCTGGCCAGCCCGTGGAACAGCCGCGTCCGGCTGAGCTCCAGATCCGCTACCGGCTCGGGCAACGCCAGCGGCACCAGCCCGGCGAGCGAGCGGTCGAGCAGGCCGATCACGTTGCCATAGGGGGTGAACGCGGTGGCGATCGCTTCGGGGCCCGCCGCCTCGACCAGCTCCTTGAAGACCTGCAACCATGGCCAGAGCACCGGGGGCGTGTCGGCCTCCGCGCAACTGCCGGACGCCACCGCGGCCCCTCTCGCAGCGGACCGGCGGGCCACTTCGCGCAGCAGCGCGGACTTCCCGATTCCGGCGCTGCCCCGCACCAGCACGAGCCGCCCCTCACCAGCTTGCACCGCGGCCAGCACCGCATCCAACCGCGCCAGCACATCGTCCCGGCCGGCCAACTGGCTCCTGTCAGCCGGCACGGGCCGGGGTGGCCGGGCCGCGACAGCCGGCCCTCGTCTAGATATCGGCGGTAGGGGCGGCGGATCCAGTTCGGTGGCCTGGCTGAGGACCAGGGCCTCCAGCCGCCGCAGATCAGCCCCGGGATCGATGCCGAGATCGATGTCGAGCCGCTGCCGTGCCCGCTGGTAGGAAGCCAGCGCGTCGGCCTGCCGACCGCAACGGTAGAGCCCCAGCATGAGTTGCGCCCACAGCCGTTCCCGGTACGGGTGCTCGGTGAGAAGGGCCTCTGTCTCCGCCACGACCGCCGCCGCCTGGCCAAGGTCCAGCTCGGCTTCCAAGCGGTCTTCGGTGGCGGTGAGCCGTAGCTCTTCTAGCCGGGTACCTTCCGCCCGGGCGAACGGGGCGGGCAGGAATTCCGCCAGCGCCGGCCCGCGCCACAGCGCGAGTGCGTCGCCGAGCACCTGCCACGCCGTAACCAGCTGCCGCTCCTGCAGCAGCTTCCGTCCTTCGGCCGCGAGCCGGGTGAACCGGACCGCATCCACGGCTTCAGGCGGGACGGCAAGAAGCCAGCCGGGTGGACGCGTCGGCAGCAGCCGGGACCGCTGCCGCGGATCACGCTCGGGCTCAAGGAGCCGGCGCAGCCGCGACACGTACGCCTGCAAGGACGAGGTGGCCCGGGCGGGCGCATCCTCGTCCCACAGTTCGCTCACGAAGCGATCCAGAGAAACGACGCGGCCCACGTTAACGATCAACAGCGCCAGCACCGCGCGCTGCTTCAAGCCGCCCAGATCGATGAGGCCAGCGGTGTCGCTCACAGCTTCGACCGAGCCCAGCACACGAAAGGACGTGTGCGGGATTCTCCCCGCGGCGTTCACAGCTCCATCGTGAACCACATGACGCTCCACTGGCCAGCCTCGTGCGAGCCAGCCGGCGATTCCCCGCCTAGTGATGCTGCCCCCTGTGCCGCTCGCGGGCCCGGCCCTGATGGGTGGTTCTCAAACCCGCGCTGGACCGCGAAACCGGCCTCCACAAGCAGGTTCAAGGTCCTAGCCTCGGCCCTCGGTACGCCGGTGATCAGCATCGGATAGCCCGCCGGGCGCAACGCCGCAGCCACGTCCGTGAAAAGGCGCCGCAAGAACGCCACCGCCGAGCCCCCGGGAACAACCGCCGCGCCAAGCACCTCCACCACGGCGCCGAGTTCACGCGGCCTGATGGCCACTACCGCCCGCGGCGGTTCATCACCGGCCGCAGGATCACACAGTTCCCACACCACGACGCCCGGCCCGTCAAAGCCTGGCTCCAGGCCGCTGCCCACCGGTATCGGATGAGCCGCGAACAGCAACTCGGCGAGCGAGGCACGCCCCGGCGGAACCGGGCGAACCAGCAATACCGAGCCAGGCTCACCGGTCAGCCCCACCACCGCGCCACCTCCACGTCCTCGCCGCCACCATGCCGCGAGCCTGCCTGAACCACCTTGCATACGCCTTGCATCGCAGCGGCACCCCAGACGCATGGTTGACCAGGCATCAGGAAGGCCTCACTGTCATGAAGAGAGAAATCACCTCACCAAAGCCAACGTCATAACGGCTGATCTGCGTGCCGCTGCACCTGCGCGGCAACGTCAGCGCGATCGACGTGATCCCGTCCGGCACCTCCCAGGGCGCCACCGCCGCCCGCCTGGTCGGCCAGCTGCGGGACCACCGCCCCGGGTTCCGCACCTGGATCACCGGGTCGCGGGCCTCGCTGACCGACTTCAGCGCTGAGATCGCCAACCGGGCCCCGTACGCGGCCGCGTGGATCGCCCTGGCCACCTTCGTCCTGCTGTTCCTGATGACCGGGTCGGTGCTCATCCCGCTGAAGGCGCTGGTCATGAACACCCTGTCGCTAGGCGCCATGTTCGGCGTGCTGGTGTGGGTGTTCCAGGACGGCCACCTCGCCTCACTGCTCGGGTTCACCGCCTTCGGCGCCATCGAGGCCTGGGTCCCGGTCGTCATCTTCACCTTCGCGTTCGGGCTGTCCATGGACTACGAGGTGTTCCTGCTATCGCGGATCATCGAAGCCCGCCACGAAGGCGCCAGCACCAACGACGCCGTCGCCCTCGGCCTCCAGCGGTCCGGGCGGATCATCACCTCCGCCGCCCCGGCGATGCTTATCGTGTTCCTCGGCTTCGCCGCCGGGCACACCCTCGCCATCAAGGAGTTCGGCCTGGCCATCGCCGTCGCCGTGGACGCCACCCTGGTCCGCTGCGTGCTCGTGCCCGCCACCATGACCCTGCTCGGCGGGGCCAGCTGGTGGGCCCCAAGCCCGCTGCGCCGCCTGCACCACCGGATCGCGCTGAACGAGACAGCCACCCACCCGGCCGGCCGCACCAGCCAGCCACCTATCACCGTCTCGCCCAGCACGAATGGCCAAGAGCCGTCCCTCGGACAACCGAGGAGAAAGGAGGAACTTCAGCTCCGGTCATGACCACCGCCGACAGGCACGCCGGGCCCGGCCAGCCCGGCGTGCCCGCACTGGCTGAATCACCCTCGCCTTGGCGATCCCCGCGGACCCGCTGCCAGATCATCGTGACGGGCGGTTCAGATATATCCGGTATGTGCGATAGATCGCAGCTACCAGTGCCCGCCCCAGTGGGATCATCTGACGGGCATTGCGTGCCTACTGAGCGCGAAGGACATCCAGATCCGGAGCGGCGTACGGCGGAGGGTCCTGGTGCTGGCGCAGCTTGGCATGGACATGTGCGGAATCGGGATGGTGCAGATCTTCGAGTATGCCTAGGGCCTGCTGCCAGGTAGCCCGGGCTCCTCGCGGGTCTCCGGCGGCGTGGCGGACGTCGCCGAGGTGGGTGAGGAACTCGGCTTCGTCGAAGCGGGCACCGAGGTCGCGGATGATGTTGAGGGCGTGGCGGTAGCAGTCGACGGCTTCGGTGAGGTTGCCGAGCTTGTGCTCGGCGTAGCCGAGGCTGTCCCAGCTGCTTGCCTCGCCGCGGCGGTGGCCGAGTTGGCGGTGCAGAGCGAGGGCTCGCCGGCAGAAGGTTCGTGCCCGGTGATGGTCACCGGCCAGGATGAGAACCAGCCGACGTTGTTGAGGGCTGCAGCCTGCCTGGCTTGATCACCGGCAGTCTTGTATAGGGCGAGAGCTTGCTCGGCGTGGCTGAGCGCGTCGGCGTACCGGTTTTGCCGTTCGGCTACCCAGCCGAGAGTCTGGTGGACTCTGCCCTCGCCGACCTGGTCGCCGAGCTGCCGGTAGAGCCCCAGGCAGTGGGTCAGGAGGCCGCTGGCTTGGACGTAGTCACCGATTCTGGCGAAGGAGTGGGCGAGCAGGCGGCGTGCGGTAGCCTGCCCGGCTACATCGCCCAGGCGGGTTGCGGCGGCCACCGCGGTGCGCTGGGTGGCTGCCCATTCCTGCCAGTGCCCTCTCCAGTTGAGGAAGTCCTCCATTGCCCAAGGCAGCTGCCAGGCATAGGTGTCGGATCCTGTCTGGTCGGCGGCCCTGACGGCGGATATCAGCACACGGTGCTCGGCTTCGAACCAGGCCAGGGCCTGCTGGCTGCTGGTCAGCGGCTCAGGTATGACGCCGTGCTGCGGCGGGTCCAGGGTAACCGGCTCGCGTGCTGGGTCAAGCAGCAGGGCAGCGGCGTGGCTGGTGTGCAGGTAGTAGTCGAGGGCACGTTGGATGGCGGCCGTGCGCTCGGTCGGTGGTTCCCGCTCGTCGGCTTGCTCGGCGGCGTAGGCGCGCAGCAGGTCATGCAGGACGAATCGGCCGGGAACATGCTCGGCGGCCAGGTTGGCCATGGCTAGCGCGTCGAGCGCGGCACGCGCGCCGTCTTGCCCGATGCCCAGCAAGGCGGCCGTCGCTGAGGCGGTGATGTCCGGGCCGGGGCAGACGCCCAGCAGCCGGAACAGCCGGGCTGGCTCTTGGCCGAGGTGCTGGTAGGACCAGGAGAACACCGTCCGCACATCGGTGAGAGGATCACCGGTCTGCAGCGCCCCGAGCCGGGCCGCGGTGCCGGTCAGTTCGGCGGCCGCTGCGGCCAGGGGCATGGCGGACCGGGCTGCGGCCCGTGCCGCGACCACGACCAGCGCCAGCGGCAGCCGCCCGCATAGCTGGGTCAGCTCCTCGACCGCGCCCGGCTCGGCTCTGGCCCGCTTGGTACCGACGCGCCGGGTCAGCAACTCGCGCGCCTCACCGTCCGGCAGTACGTCCAGGGTGATCTGCCGCGCCCCCGCGGCCAGGAACTTCACATCTCGTGTATCAGCTGCCGGGATGGCCCGCATCCCCGCCCGGCTGGGAGGATGATCGTGTCGTCTGCGAAGGCCGGGGAGCGGGCTGCTCAGCCGAAGGCGGAGTTCCACATTTCGTGTTCGGTGTAGAGGCGTTCGACTTCGTCCAGTTCGACGTCGGCGTCCTCGGCCTGGTCCACGGCCCTACCGGCAACCCACCATTCAGCGCCGGGCAGGCCTGCGGACAGGTACGCGCGGGTTCCTGGAGCATACCGCTGCTGCGGACGACGCCGCTGAGCGGCAACTTCGCCGTGGGCCGGCTCCCAGAGCCGGACAGATCCCGCGTCACTGCCGAGCACCACGGCGTCGTACCAGCGCCACACCACCACGGCGGCGGTATCCGGTGCCTCAGCGATGGCTACCAGGTGACCCGGCAGTACCCGCTCTCGCCGCGGTGCCGGAAACTGCGACGCGTACCGAACGGAGACAATCCTGCCTCCGGCCAGGACCTGGCAGGCATCCTCCTCGGAACGGATCACGATGCCGCAGCGGAGCCGCGGAGTAATCACGGCACCGTAGCCGGAACAGTCACTCATCGAGTATGCCCGGTGTGCTCGCGGCCGACGTTCAGCCACGGCCGGCCCGGGGAAGGCGGCGCCGCAGCTCCCCGTGGGCGCGGGGTAGATCGGGAGGTCAAGATGGCTCGCGCAGGATCAGGCCGTGGACGGCGAAGGCGTCGGCGGCTCCGGGCACGTCGAGTACTCCGGCGGAGCGGCACATGGCCACGGTGGCGCGGGTGATCTCGGCGGTCCGCTGAGGGTTGGCCGCCGCGTCGTAGCATTCGCGTACTACCTGGCCGGCGGTGGCGTCGTCGAGCCCGGCGAGCCGCAGCGCGGACCGTACGGGGGCGGTGTCGGCCGTCATGCACACCTGGACCAGGGCGGGGAAGGTGCGCGCCACCCGGATGCGCAGTCCGGCGGATAGCCCGGCCCACAGCTCGTGGAAGAACGCGGTGAAGAAGCGGTGATGGCGGCCCTCGTCGCGGGCGTGGTCGCGCAGCACTTCGCGCACCGTCCCGGCCAGGTCCGGATCAGAAGGCGCCTCGTTGAGGATGGCCGTGATCAGCGTCTCGAACACCACGACTTGCAGGAGCTGGGCTAGCACCGGCTCGCCGCCCAGCAGGGCGCCCCCCGCGTCGGCGAGGCGGGCGACAAAGCCGCCGTAGTCCCACCCCGGAACGGGCACACCTGTCGCGCGGGCGATCTGCTCGGCTAGGTCGAGGCTGTACAGCGCGTGGTAGCCCTCATCGCAGTAGACCTTGAACGCGTCCATCCGCATGGCCACCGGCAGCTCTACACCAGCCCGGCCGGTGGCGATACGTTCGGCTCCCACGTTGACCACGCGAGTCTCCACATGCGTGGTGGCCAGCAGGAACTGGTAGAGGTGCAGCAGGGGCAGCAGATCGCGGTCCGGCATGGGCAGCGCGGCCACGGCCGGGTGGTCCAGGTGCGGCACGAGGCGGTCAGGGAAGAACACTTTCCCCTCTGCCGCGTCGTCGTGGAAGATGCGGCGCACACCCGAGCGCACCCCCGCTTTCTCATACCACTGACCGAGCGGATCCGAGGTCATGACGCCTGCTCCTGCAGCAGCCCGGCGAGCCGGCCGATCGCCTCGGTCACGATCGCGGGGTCGGTGGCGTGGCAGACACGGAACCAGCCAGGCTCCGGGGAGTGGAACTCAGCCCCCGGCAAGATGTTCAGATGTGCCTCGTCCCACAGGCGACGCCACAGCGCGCTCTCGCCCTCGAATCCAGGGCCCGGCAGCCAGGGACCCAGATCGATCCAGACCGAGAACCCCGCCGCGGCGGGCAGGTAACCGATCTGGTGCTTGTCGAGCAGGCCGGCGACCCGGGCGTAAGAATCACCCAGCCGGGCCCGCCCGGCGGCCAGGAAGTCGTCCGTCCAGGCCGGGTCGGCCAGCAGCGAGCACAACAGCGCCTGGGTGTCGGTGGAGACCGGGGCGAAGTACGCCAGCTCCCTGGCCGCCGCCCGCACCGCCAGGTCGGTGGTGTGCAGCACACCGACCTTCAACCCCGGCAGCCCGAAGTCCTTGGCGAAGCCCCATACCGTGTGCACCTGGCCGGGCGGCAGCATCGGGCCGGTCAGCGCGCTCATGGGGGTGAAGGACCCGGGGCCGAAGACGGAGTTGGCGTAGATTTCATCAGCGATCACATCGAGTCCGTGGGCCGCCGCGACCCGGAGAATCTCGCCCAGCACGTCAGGGCCATAGACCTGGCCGACCGGGTTGGACGGCGAGGCCAGCGCGACCGCTCGGGGTTTCAGGCCCGCCCGCCAGGCCCGGCCGATCGCGCGGTCCAGGGCCTGCGGGCCGGGCCGGAACTGGTCGCCGCGCCGTCCGGGGGCGGCGACCAGCCTGGCCTCGGAGCGGCCGGCCAAGTCCACGTCGAACGCGCCGTAGTACGGGGACGGGATGATGATCGCCTCACCCGGATCGCACAACGCGGTGGCGGCGATATCCAGTGCGGCGGTGGCGCCGCTCACGACAACCAGGTCGTCCGCGGCAACAGGGGCGCCCCGGGTCCGGGTGAGGAAGGCGGCCACGGCCTCGCGCAGCGCGGCGGTGCCATACAGCAGGCCGTACCTGATGTCGGCCGCGGCGAGGCGGCGGGCACAGGTCAGCCGCGGTTCCAGCAGGTCCCACAGCAGGCGGTTCTCCGCGGTGCCCAGGTTGAGGTAGCCGTCCGGGTCCAGGGCGGGATCATACGGCCGCTCCTCCGCCTGGAAGTGCGCGGCGGCGATCGCGGGCGACCCCCCGGCCAGGCGGAGCGCCCGGCGCGAGGCCATCACGCCCCGCCCGCGGTGGCGGGGACGACGGCAGCAGCCCCCGTAACTCCAGCTGACCCGAGCTGGTCCGGCGCAGGTCCGGCTTCGCTGGCGTGACCGGGCACGCCGGCGGCGGTCAGCAGCCCCGGATGGACACCCAGACCCAGCGAGGCGTCGAGCACCGCGCCGTGCAGGACCCGGGCATCATCTCCGCACAGCCACCACACCAGCTCGGCAATCTCTTCCGGCTGGATCAGCCGGCTCTTCGGCAGCCGGGACACAAACTGCGCGCGCTGCGCGTCTGACAGCGTTCCAAGCGTGCTGGCCTCAAACATGCTCGTCTCCACCGCCCCCGGACAAACCGCGAAAACATCAACGGGCGCCTGCGCCAGCTCCGCGCTCAGCTGCCGTGAAAAGTACGCCAGTGCCGCCTTGCTCATTCCGTCCGCCAGGCGGAATCCAGGGTATTGGGTCACGCCGCCACCGACGCTGGAAATATTGACGATCTTGCCATAGCCGCGGTCAAGCATGCCCGGTAGTAACTGCCCGGTCAGCCACAGCGGGCCCACG
>DASZAD010000041.1:0-2298 GCA_035945415.1 Streptosporangiaceae bacterium | reverse complement strand
TGGGTCGGCTGGCACCTGCCGCTGCTGTATGACGCGGCGCTGGCGCACCCGGTCGTGTACGCCGCGGAGGTAGTGTCCTACCTGGCGCTGGGCATGGCGCTGTGGCTTCAGCTCATCGGCTCCCGGCCGCTGAGCCCG
Source organism: Streptosporangiaceae bacterium (assembly GCA_035945415.1). GTDB lineage: Bacteria > Actinomycetota > Actinomycetes > Streptosporangiales > Streptosporangiaceae > PALSA-505. The sequence continues at coordinate 2,160 of DASZAD010000041.1, read as the reverse complement.
GTGCTGCCGCCGCTGCGCCGGGCGGTGTTGCTGGGTGCCACGGTCGTCGTGACCACGCTCCTCGGTATCGTGCTTGTGTTCGGTTACGGTCTCGCCTACCACGCCTACGCCGGGCCGGGGAGCCGCCTGCTCAGCGTGGTGTACGACCAGCAGACGGGTGGTGCGGTGCTCTGGGTGCTGGTGCTCCCGGTCTACGTCACCGCCGGTGTGTCCCTGCTCATCCGGTGGCTGAACGATGAGGAGGCGCAAGCCTTGACGAGCGGCCTGGACCGGTTGCTCAAGCCAGCCAAGCCGGCCTGGCCGACCAGGCCCGGCCTGTAGATGATCAATAGATACTCACCGCAGGAGGCTTGAGTGCCCGGAGTGATAGCAGCCGCGGGCAGCGACTGGACCTATGGCGCCTCGATTCTCACGTTCGTGTTCCCCGAGCTGCTGTTCCTCGCCGTGGCCGGGGCGCTGTACGTGCTGTACACCAAGCCCCACCTGGTGCCCGGTCACCGGTACCAGCTGCAGCTGCGCCCCACGACCGCCACCGCCACGCCGGAGACCGCCGCTCCTGCCCAGCCGGCCATGCCACCGGCCGCGGACACCGGCTCGATCACCAGCGCGGTGCCGCCCGAGGAAGAGGGCTGAGGACCGCACATGCCGGAAGTTTCCGCGGGCACCCTGCCTGCGCTGCCTGTCGCGGGCCGCCGTAGCGTGCGGGCCGTGGCATCCTCCCTGTTCGCGCTGACCAAGCCGCGGATCATCGAGTTGCTCCTTGTGACGACCATCCCCACCATGCTGCTCGCGGCTCGCGGCCTGCCGTCGGTCCGGGTACTGCTGGTGACGCTGGTCGGCGGGGCGCTCGCCGCCGGCAGTGCCAGCACGATCAACTGCTACATCGATCGCGACATCGACGCGATGATGCGGCGGACCTCCCGCCGCCCGCTGGCGCGGCCCGCGCCGATGGCCGTGGTCAAGCCGCTCGAAGCGCTCATCTTCGGCATCGTGCTGGGCGCGGTCTCCACGGTGCTGCTCGGCACCCTGGTCAACTGGCTGTCCGCGATCCTGGCCGACGCCGCCATCCTGTTCTACGTCTTCGTCTACACGATCGGGCTGAAGCGCCGGACCGCGTCCAACATCGTGATCGGCGGCGCGGCGGGCTGCTTCCCCGTGCTGATCGGCTGGTCGGCCGTGACCGGCCGGGTGAGCCTGCCCGCGATCGTCTTGTTCGCGGTCATCTTCTTCTGGACGCCGCCGCACTTCTGGGCGCTGGCCATGAAGTTCCGCGACGACTACGCCGCGGCCAGCGTGCCCATGCTGCCGGTGGTCGCGCCCGCCACCGTGGTGGCCCGCAAGATCCTCTTCTACTCGTACGTGATGGTCGCGTCCACGCTGGCCCTCGCGCCCTACGCCGGCTGGATCTATGCGATCTGCGCGGTGGGCCTGGGCGGCTGGTTCCTGGCCGAGGCGCACCGACTGTACGCCCGGGTGTTCCGTGCCGCCGCGCCCGTGCCTGCTGCCGCGACCGTGCCGGCTGCCGCGTCCGCTTCCGCCGCCGCGTCCGCGGCGGCCACCGTGGGACCGGCCGCGGGCGGCACCGGGCGCGAGGTGGACGAGGGGACCTGCGCCGGGATCGCGCGCCCCAGCGCGAACCCGGCCTCGATGCGGCTGTTCCACCTGTCCATCGCCTACCTGACCCTGCTGTTCGCCGCCATCGCGGTCGTCTCGCTGCTCCCCTGGGGCCGCTGGTAAACACCGGTCGGTGGTGAGGGCGTTAGGACGTTGCTCTGGTGCTGACCGGGCACGCGCAGACACCGAACCCGGGGTAGCCTCGGCCCGCCGTGCTCGACGCAGGGTGACTTGCTGACTATAATTCAGACTATGGAGACGCTGCCGCTCGCTGATGTGAAGGCCCGGTTGTCGGAGCTGATCGCCCGCGTCCAGCAGCAGCACGACCAGGTCACGGTGACTCGTAATGGCCGGCCGGCGGCTGTGGTGGTCTCGATTGACGAATGGGAGAGTCTCCAGGAGACCCTGGAGATCCTCTCCGATCCCGCCGCCGTGGCCGCAATCGTGGAGGCCAGGGATGCGGTCTCCCGGGGCGAGGTCTTCACCACCGAGGACATCCTCACCGACCTCGCCGCCCGGCGCGCACAAAGCGCGTGAGTGATCTGC
>DASZAD010000040.1:0-4714 GCA_035945415.1 Streptosporangiaceae bacterium | reverse complement strand
CCACCGGGTCGCCGCCGGGGCCCTGCGCGATCGCGTCGTGGGCCAGCGTGTCCAGCCGCCAGAGCGCCACGTCGGCCAGCGCCCCGGGCCGCAGCGCGCCGATCTCGTCGTCGCGGCCCAGGCACCGGGCGCCGCCGCGGGTGGCCAGCCACAGCGCCTGCCGCGCGGTCAGCGCGGCGGCCCCGTCCGTCCCCCGGCTGCGGGCCGACAGCAGCGCCTGGCGGATCTCGCCGGCCAGCCTGGCCCCCTCGCTGGAGGCCGGTCCGTCCACGCCGAGCCCGACCGGCACCCCGGCCGCCAGCAGGCAGCGGACCGGGGCGATGCCCGCGCCGAGCCTGGCGTTGGAGCTCGGGCAGTGCGCGACGCCGGTGCCGGTGGCGGCCAGCCTGCCGATGGCGGCGTCGTCCAGGTGCACGCAGTGCGCCAGCCACACGTCCGGGCCGAGCCAGCCCAGGTCTTCGATGAACTCGGCGGGCGAGCGGCCGGTCCGCTCGCGGCAGTAGTCGTCCTCGTCGGCGGTCTCGGCCAGGTGGGTGTGCAGCCGGGTGCCGGTGGCGCGGGCCAGGGCGGCGGACTCGCGCATCAGCTCCGGCGTGGCGGTGAACGGCGAGCACGGCCCGACGGCGATCCGCAGCATCGCGCCGGGGGAGGGGTCGTGGTGGGCCGCGATGGCGGCCTCGGTGGCGGCGAGCGCGGCGCCGGTGTCTTCCACCGCGTCGTCGGGCGGCAGGCCGCCCCGGGACTCGCCCAGGTCCATCGAGCCGCGGCACGGGTGGAAGCGCAGGCCTACCCGGCGGGCCGCGGCGATCTCGGCGGCGAGCACCTCGGCGGCCGCACTGCCCGTCAGACGGCGCGGGAACATGTAGTGGTGGTCGGTGCTGGTGCTGCAGCCGGACAGCGCCAACCAGGCCAGCCCCGCCGTGGCGGCCGCCGCCACAGCGCCGGGGTCGATCCGCGTCCACACCGGGTACAGCTCGGTGAGCCAGCCGAACAGCCCCTGCTGCTGCGCGCGGCCCTGAGTGAGCCACTGGTACAGGTGGTGGTGGGTGTTCACCAGGCCCGGGGTGGCCAGGCAGCCACGGCCGTCGATTGTGACCGCCCGATCCAGATCCAGATCCAGATTCAGATCCGGGGCCGGGACGGGTCCGGAGCCGATCGCGCTGATCCGGTCGCCGGTCACGATCAGGTGCCCGGACGGGTACTCGGTGCCAGTATCGCCGGGGCCGGTGCCGTCCATGGCCGCGATGGCGCATCCCTCGATGACGAGCGGTGTGTCGTTCATGCCCTGGCTTCTTCCGTCAGGCGGGCGGCGGCGAGACGGACCGCGTCCAGGATCTTCTCGTAGCCGGTGCAGCGGCACAGGTTCCCGGCCAGCGCCTCGCGGATCTCGGCGTCGCCGGGCGCTGGACCCCCGGCGCCGATGCTGCCCCGCAGCAGGTCGTGGGCGGCCACGATCAGGCCGGGCGTGCAGAAGCCGCACTGCACGGCGCCCGCGTCGATGAACGCCTGCTGCACCGGGTCCAGCCCGCCGCGAGCGTCAAGGACGGGGCTCAGGCCCTCGATGGTGACCACATCGCGGCTCGCCGCCTGCCCGGCCGCGACCAGGCAGGCGCACACCGGCAGGCCGTCGAGGTACACCGTGCAGGAACCGCATTCGCCCTGCTCGCAGGCGTTCTTGGAGCCTGGGAAGCCGAGCCGCTCGCGCAGCACGAACAGCAGGCTCTCACCCTCCCACACGTCGCCGGCGCTGACCTGCCTGCCGTTCACCCGCAGCGTCACGCGCATCCGGCCGCCTCCCTCAGGTAGTCGTCCCAGGCCCAGCCCAGGGTGCGGCGGGCGAGCACGGACAGGGCGTGCCGCCGGTAGGCGGCCGTGCCCCGCACGTCGTCGATCGGCCGGGCCGCGCCGGCCACCAGCTCGCCGAACCGGCTGATCACGGTGGCGGGCAGCGGCCGGCGCGACTCCCACAGCCCGCTGGCAGCCAGTTCGCCGGACAGGAAGTCCTCGGCGGCGGTGGCCGGCAGCGGCACCGGCCCGGCCGAGCCGATCCCCGTGCCCACGGTCCGCTGGGCATCATCCGGGGTCGTCCCCGTGGCTCCGGCCCGCGCCGGGCGGCCCCGGGGCCACAGCGCGAGGGCGAACGAGCAGACCGCGATCACCATCGCGTTCCTGGTGCCGATCTTGGCGAACTGTTGCGGCCCGTCGGCCGGGTGGATACGGATCGCGGCGATCAGCTCGTCCGCCTCGAGCACGCTGCGCTTGGGGCCGGCGTAGAAGGCGGCGGCCGGGATCAGCCTGCTGCCCCGGGCCGAGACCGCCTCGATCACCGCGTCGCAGGCCAGCAGCACCGGGTGGGTGTCGCCGGCGGGCGAGGCGGCGCCCAGATTGCCGCCTGCCGTGCCGCGGTTGCGGATCTGCGGCGAGCCGATCGTCCGGGACGCCATGGCCAGGCCGGGCAGGTCGCCGCCGGCCTCGCTGATGATCCTGGCGTACGAGACGCCGGCGCCGACGTGCAGCTCCGCGCCATCGCGGCCGGTTTCGGCGAGCTCGCCGATCCGGTTCAGGTCGAGCAGGGCGTCCGGCCTGCGCATGCCGAAATTGATCTCCACCATGACGTCGGTGCCGCCGGCGATCGGCACCGCGCCGGGGTGGTCCGCCTTGGCGGCCAGCGCCTCGCCGAGACTGGCCGGGCTCAGGAAGTCCATCGCATCGCTTTCCCGCTCACCAGGCCCCGCTCATCAGGCTCCGCTCACCCAGGCAAGGCCCGGTGGCGGGGCGTCGTCGCGGAGGACGGTCCCCTCGATGAGCCCGTAGGGACGGTCCGGCACGTGCAGCACCTGACCGGGGTTGTCCAGTCCGAACGCAGACAGGTCCACGGTGAGGTGGTGCTTGTTGGGCAGCGACAGCCGGATCTCGGCGATCTCGTGCCGCTCGGCCAGGACCCGCTCGCCCATCGCGTAGAGGGTCTGCTGGAGCGAACGGCTGTAGTGGCCGGCGAACGTCTCGATCAGCAGCCGCCGCGCCGCCGCGTACGAGGAGTCCCAGCCGCTGCCGCCGTCCAGCGGCACCGCGGCGTGCCGCCAGCGGGCGGTCACGTCGGTGGCCAGGATGCGGTCGCTGGTCTCGGCCAGCGTGGTGTAGCGGTCGCGGATGTAGCCGCGGAACTCCGAGCCCGCCGTCTTGAGCAGCGTGAGATCCCGCAGCCCGGAGACGGCCCACGCCGTGGTTCCGTCGTAGCTGACCGTGGCCGTCCGGCTCTCGCCGCCGTGGCGGGCGAAGCAGTGATCGCTGTCGCCCACCCGGTCCCACGGCTGTTCGGCCACGCTGACCCGGGCGGTGGCGATGGTCGGCTGCGAGTCTACGAAGTGGCAGGCCAGCGCCAGCGCGAACGCTTCGAGCTCGCCCACTCCCCGCTCGGCGGCGAAGGCGTAAACGGTGTTCTTCTGCGTGTCGGTGGGCAGCACGGCGGCGTTGTCGCCGGACCGGTGCGCCGCCGCCATGTCCCCGGTCAGCGCGACGCCGACCGTGAGATCCCTGATGTCGTCCCGGTTCTGGTGCCGGTCCACCCGGACCAGGCGGACCCCGGCCTTGCCGTACTGGTTGGGCCCGAGGACGATGCCCACGTGTCAGCTCCCCCGGTAGATCGAGTAAGCGTACGGGCTGAGCAGCAGCGGCAGGTGGTAGTGCTGGCCGGCGTCGCGGATCTGGAAGGTGACCGTCACCTCCGGGTAGAACGCGTCGATGCCCTGGCCGGCGAAGTACCCGCCGGTCTCGAACGTGAGGCGGTGCAGGCCGGGGGCCAGCCCGTCCGGCGCGGGCTCGCCCGCCGCCACCTCTCCCGCCACTCCGCGCGGCTGCCAGCGGGCCAGCCGGCCGTCGCTCCCGGTGACCCCGCTGGCCACGGGGACCCAGGCTCCGCCGTCCAGCCGGTCGAGCCGCACCGGGATGCGCGCTGCGGGCTGGCCGAGCGCGGCGTCGAGCACGTGCGTGGAAAGCCTCACGCCGCGAGCAGCTTCCGCATCCGGAGCTGTGTGATCTTCCGCAGCTCCTCGGCCGCCACCCGCCGCTCGACGGCTGGATCGTTGCCCAGCCGGGCGCGCAAGCCGGCCAGCAGCTGATCCGCTGACAGTCCCGTGGCGCAGATCAGGAAGACGTGACCGAACCGCTGCTCGTAGGCCCGGTTCCCGTCGGCCAGCGCGGCACGGACCTCGCCGGCAGCGCCCAGCGCGCCCGCCTGCTCGCCGGCCGCCCAGCTGGAGGTGGCCCGGTCCCCGATGCGCGGGTGAGCGGCCAGGGTCCCGGCCAGATCCGCCCACTCCAGCCGGGCGAACGCGGCGTCCACCGTCTCGCTCAGCGCCTCCAGGCTGGCGTAGGGACGTCCGGCCACGATCGCCCGGACGAACGGCGGGGCGGCACAGCAGGCGCCCACGGCCGCCTCGGCCTCACGTGCGCCGGCCGCGTTGAACTGGGCCAGTGACGTCATCGTCGACGTGACCATGGGCCAACCATAGGCCCGCGCGGTGCTGCCTACCAGCCGCGAGCCCGCCATTCGTCCAGGTGCGGCCGCTCGGCGCCGAGCGTGGTGTCGTTACCGTGGCCGGGATACACCCAGGTGTCATCGGGAAGCCGGTCGAAGATCTTAGTGGTGACGTCGTGCAGCAGCGAGCTGAAGCGTTCCGGGTCGTTCTCGGTGTTCCCCACCCCGCCGGGGAAC
>DASZAD010000039.1:0-5337 GCA_035945415.1 Streptosporangiaceae bacterium | reverse complement strand
CTGACGGAGGCCTGCGCCCAGCGGGAGCAGGCGGTGCCAGAGCGGCGGGGACCACGCAAGAGTCCACGATAACTCCGCGCAGGTCGGACGTTAAGATTCTCTCCGTGACTGACTGCCTTTTCTGCCAGATTGTTACGGAAGAGATCTCAGCGAACGTAGTGCTCGAAAGTGACAGGACGATTGCCTTTCGTGACATCAACCCGCAGGCGCCGACACACGTGCTGGTCGTGACCAAGGAGCATTACCCCAGCCTGGCCACGGTGGCCGACGCGGGCGACGGACTGCTCGACGAGCTAGCCAGCCAGGCGCACCACGTCGCGAAAACCGAGGGGATCGCCGAGTCCGGCTACCGGGTCGTGTTCAACACCGGCGCCGACGGTGGCCAGACGGTGAACCACGTGCACGCGCACGTGCTGGGCGGCCGCGCAATGACCTGGCCACCTGGATAGCTCGCCCCGGTAATCAGGCCGGATAGCATGGGCGGTATTCCCGGGCCTACTGACCTCCCGAAGGGGAGCAATTGACGGAAACGTCCTCCGACCATCGCAGTGCCGGCCACCACGGGGCCACCAGCCCGGCCGCCGGCGGCCGTACCCAGGTCAAGATCGTAATTCCGGATGATTATCCGATGGTCACCCTGCTCGGCTCGGGCGACGAGCTGCTGCACACGATCGAGCGCGCCTTCGGGGCCGACATCCACGTTCGTGGCAACGAGATCACGGTGACCGGCGAGCCGCAGGAGAACACGCTGATCACTGCTCTGTTCGAGGAGATGATCGAGCTGCTCTCCGGCGGGGCTGAGCTGTCGCCGGACATGATCGAGCGCAGCCTGGCCATGCTCCGCAGGAAGTCCGGCATACGGCCCGCGGACGTGCTCACCCTCGACATCCTGTCCGCCCGGGGCAAGACCATCCGGCCCAAGACGCTCAATCAGAAGCGTTACGTCGACGCCATCGACCAGCACACGATCGTGTTCGCCATCGGGCCGGCCGGCACCGGCAAGACCTACCTGGCCATGGCCAAAGCGGTGAAGGCGCTGCAGGCCAAGGAAGTCAACCGGATCATCCTGACCAGGCCCGCGGTGGAGGCGGGGGAGCGGCTCGGCTTCCTGCCCGGCACCCTGTACGAGAAGATCGACCCCTACCTGCGGCCGCTGTACGACGCCCTGCACGACATGATCGACCCGGACTCGATCCCCCGCCTGACCGCCGCCGGCACGATCGAAATCGCCCCGTTGGCGTATATGCGGGGAAGAACCCTTAATGACTCTTTTATCATCCTGGACGAGGCGCAGAACACCTCGCCCGAGCAGATGAAGATGTTCCTCACCCGGCTCGGGTTCGGGTCCAAGGTGGTGGTCACCGGTGACATCACCCAGGTGGACCTGCCGCAGGGCCAGATGAGCGGGCTGCGCCAGGTGCAGTACATTCTCGAAGGTGTGAGCGACATCCACTTCGCGAGGCTGACCAGCCATGATGTGGTCCGTCACCGGCTGGTGGGCGACATCGTGGACGCCTACGAGCGGTACGAGGCCACGCCGGACAGCTACAGCGGCCAGCGTGGCACCCGGGGCCCCGGGGCGCGGCCCGGCGACCTGAAGCCGAGGTCCCGCCAGTCCGGCCGCGGCGAGGGACGGTCAGGTAGCTAGGCCGTGTCTCGTAAATCTTCAGCGGCGCCGATCGGCGCCCAGACGACGACCGGCGGCGTTGACGCCCCACCCCAACGAAGACGCTGGCGCGTTTTCGCCGGGGGCCCCGGGGTCCTCGCCAACAGTTCCACTGTTGGCTCCTCCTCCGCCTTGCCGGACGCCGCCTGGACGCCGCCCGCATCCACCAAGATCCACGAGACACGGCCTGGCCGGTGAGCGTGGACATCGCCAATGAGTCAGGGGCCGAGGTCGATGAGGTCGCCCTCGCCGCCCTGACCGGCTACCTGCTGTCCGAGCTGAACATCCATCCGCTGGCGGAGCTGTCGGTGCTGCTTGTGGATGAGAAGGTCATGGCCGGCCTGCACGAGCGGTGGATGGGTGAGCCGGGCGCGACCGATGTGCTGGCCTTCCCGATGGACGAGCTGCGCCCGCCCGGCTTCCCGCATCACGGCGGGACCAGGGGCGGCGGCTCTGGCGCGGACGCGGAGGATCCCAGCCCCGCCTTGCTCGGTGACGTGGTGCTGTGCCCCGCGGTGGCCCGGCGGCAGGCGCGGGAGGCGCACCACAGCGTCGAGGACGAGCTCGAACTGCTGTGCACGCATGGGCTGCTGCACCTGCTCGGCTATGATCACGCCGAGGCGGAGGAGCGGGCCGCCATGTTCGGCCTGCAGGAGCAGTTGCTCGCCTCCTGGCGCGCGGCGAAACAGTCGAAAGTCAGGCAGGCACCGCCGGAGAACGGCGGGGAAGGGCGGAAAGGGCCCGGGTGAGGCCGCCCATGGGATGGCTCATCATTGCCGCGATACTGGCTACAGTCCTGGCCGCCCTGTGCGAGATGGGGGACGCGGCGCTGGCTCGTGTGGTCCGGCCCCTGGCGGCCGCGGACCTGGCGCAGCAGCCGGCAGCCGGCGACCGCCAGGGGCCGGATCAGTCCGCCAGCCTGCTGGCTGACCTGCCGGACTACCTGAGCGCGCTGATGTTGCTGCGGGCGATCACCGAGACCGCCGCGACCGTGCTGGTGACCGTGGCGTTCGTACGCTGGCTGGGCGCGGGCTGGCGCGCGTTCCTGTCGGCCGGGGCGGTCATGGTCCCGGTCGGCTACCTCGTGATCGGGGTCGCGCCGCGGGCCCTGGGTCGCAGGTACGCCGAGCGGGTGGCACCCGCCGCGATCCGGCTGCTGCGCCCGCTGGCCCGGCTCCTGCGCCCGCTGTACGCGCTGGCCGTGGCCATCGTGGGCGCCCTCACCCCCGGCGGCAAGAGCAGGGACAGCGGGGCCGCCTCCGAAGCCGAGCTGCGCGGCCTGGTGGACCTGCTGGAGCGGCGCCAGGTGATCGAGCCGGGCGAGCGCAAGATGCTCCACTCGGTGGTCGAGTTCAGCGACACCCTGGTCCGCGAAGTCATGGTGCCACGGACCGACATGGTCTTCATCGAGCGCGACAAGACCCTGCGGCAGGCGCTTTCGCTCGCCCTGCGCAGCGGCTTCTCCCGGATTCCGGTGGTCGGAGAGAACGCCGATGACGTGATCGGGATCGCCTACCTCAAGGACATCGTGGCCCGCGGCCAGGAGAACCACGACGGCGAGTCGGTCGAGAAAGTGGAGTCAATCATGCGTCCGGCCACCTACGTGCCGGACAGCAAGCCCATCGACGAGCTGCTCAGGGAGATGCAAGCACGGCAGATCCACGTCGCGATCGTCATCGACGAGTACGGCGGCACGGCGGGGCTGGCCACGATCGAGGACATCCTGGAGGAGATCGTCGGTGAGATCGCCGACGAGTACGACCAGGAGCAGCCGACGGTGGAGTGGCTGACCGAGGACAGCGCCCGGGTCACCTCCCGGTTGCCGGTGGACGAGCTGGCCGCGTTGTTCGGCGTGGACATCGAGGCCGAGGACGTGGAGACCGCGGGCGGGCTGCTGGCTCACGCCCTCGGCCGGGTCCCGATCGCCGGGTCGGTGGTCACCGTGGCCGGGCTGCGGCTGACCGCGGAGAATGTCGCGGGCCGCCGTAACCGGATCGGCACCGTCCTGGTCCAGCGGGCCGGGCCGGCTCCCGCCCGCTCCGGCCGCTCCGGTGACACCAGAGATAACGAACGAAGCGGGGCGGGCCCTCCGGCCGGCGCGACCGCCCGCCCGCGGAACGCGTCCGGTCCCATCTCACCGGAAGCGGCGCCCCCTCCGCACTGAGATCCACAGTCTGAGATCCACAGCCCGGCCCGGCGGGCCGCAGTGGCGGCTCTCGTAGACTCTCCCGGGTGGGCGCAGACCTTGATCCGGAAGATCTCAAGCTCGTCACGCTGGCCAGGTCGGCGCGCGCCAGGGTGGGCGCGGCCGGGGCGGCGGCGGTGCGGGACGAGACCGGCCGCACGTACGCGGCCGCGGCTGTCTCGCTGCCCTCCCTCAACCTGACCGGCTTGCAGCTCGCCGTGGCGATGGCCGCCTCCGGCGGCGCCGCCCGCCTGGAGGCGGCCGCGGTGGTTAGCGAAGCCGCCGAGCTGGCGCCGGCGGACCTGGCCGTGCTCCGCGACTTCGGCGGCGGGATCAGCGTGCTGCACGTGGCGCCCGACGGGACGCTGCGCGCGTCCCAGCCGGCATGACCGGGGGCGGCCGGGTCAGGCTGCGGACCGGCCACACCGGAGAGCTCGGCCCGGATATGCTCGGTGCGGCCCGGGCGCTGCTCTTCGACGTCTTCGACGACATAACCGACGACGACTGGGAGCACAGCCTCGGCGGGATGCACGCGCTGGTCTGGGAGGACGACGAGCTGGTCGGGCACGCCGCGCTGATCCAGCGGCGCCTGCTGCACGGCGGGCGGGCGCTGCGGGCCGGCTACGTCGAAGGCGTGGGCGTGCGGGCGCACCGGCGCCGCCGCGGGCATGGCGGCCTGATGATGGACGCGCTGGAGCGGATCACCCGCCGCGCCTACGACCTGGGCGCCCTGGGCGCCAGCGACGTGGGGGCCGCCCTCTACGCCTCCCGCGGGTGGCAGCGGTGGCGCGGCCGGTGCTCGGCGCTCACCCCGGACGGCATCAAGCGGACCGAGGGCGACGAAGGTTGCATCTACGTGCTGCCGGTCGCGACGCCGCTGGACCTGGATGGGGAGCTGACCTGCGACTGGCGCCACGGGGACGTCTGGTAGCCAGCCCGCCGCGCGCGACGCGGCCGTCGCCCAGCCGGTCGCCAAGCGCGAGACAATCGGCAGCGTGAGCCCATCGCAACCGTCCGGACGGCGCGCCAGGCCGCCGCGGGAGAACAGCAGCCGGCCGTCGGCCCAAGCCGGCCCGTCGCCGGATCGAGGCATCCCGCCGCCGGCGCCAGCCAGCCCGCCTCCGGGACGAGCGACTTCCCGGACGGCCGAAGCGGGACCGCCGCCCGGGGACGCAGATTTCAGGGCGGGGTTCGCCGCCTTCGCCGGCCGGCCCAACGTCGGCAAGTCGACCCTGATGAACGCCCTGGTCGGCGCCAAGGTGGCTATCACCAGCAGCCGCCCGCAGACGACCAGGCGGGTGATCAGGGGCATCGTAAACCGGCCCGGCGCCCAGCTCGTCATCGTGGACACCCCGGGCCTGCACAAGCCGCGCACGCTGCTCGGCGAGCGGCTGGACAGCCTGGCCCGGTCGGCGCTGGCTGAAGTGGACGTGGCCGGCTTCTGCCTGCCCGCGAACCAGGCGATCGGGCCGGGAGACAAATACCT
>DASZAD010000038.1:0-4236 GCA_035945415.1 Streptosporangiaceae bacterium | reverse complement strand
GCCTCCTGGTGCTGACCTCACGGCACGAAGGCGGGGCCAACGTGATCTCGGAAGCGCTGGCCGCTGGGCTGCCCGTCATCTGCTCTGCCATCCCGGGCTCGACCGGGATGCTCGGCGACGACTACCCCGGTTACTTTGCCGTCGGGGACACCCGGGCCCTGGCCCGCGCCCTCGACCGCGCCGAGCGGGACCAGGCAGGCTACTACCGCGACCTCCAGAACCGCTGCGCGTCGCTGGCCTGGCTGGTGGACCCGGAGCGCGAGCGCCGGGCCTGGGCCGGCTTGCTCGCCGAGCTATGACGCCCGTCGAGCCTCAGGCCGTGTCTGGTGGATCTTCAGCGGCGCGGATCGGCGCCCAGACGACGACCGCCCCCAGTTGAAGCCAGCACAGGGTCGTCGTCAGCCTGACGACCTCACCGGCAGCAGAACTCATCGCACGGACCTCAGTTTCTCGCGACGCCGGCGGCATCCGCGCGGCCCAGCGGAGGCGGGCCAGCGGAGGCGGCCAAGCGGAGATGGCCAAGCGGAGATGGCCAAGCGGAGACGGCCAAGCGGAGACGGCCAAGCGGAGACGGCCAAACAGAGACGGCCAAACGGAGACGGCAGCGGAGGCGGACGGGAATCGAACCCGCCGGCGACGCGACGCGCCGCCCACCGGTTTTGAAGACCGAGGGGGCCACCAGGCACCCAGACACCTCCGGGACCGACCTTACCCGCCGGGCCATAGGCCGGGCAGGCCCCGGCCTCCCGGCACGTGGCAGCGGTTACGCCCGGGAGCCTGCCATGGTCGCGGCGGGCAGCGGCGGGCCCACTCTCGCCTGTCCCTGCTGGGCAGGCAAGGTGGCCCAGATCGTCACGCAATCGGCGGAACGCTCGTAGCGCGCCGCCGGCCAGCGATCCGTGATCATGGTGAGGACCCGCCGGTTCTCCGGCAGCACCTCCAGCAGCATGGTCCTGGTCCCATGGTCGCGGATCGCGGCGGTCAGCGCCCGCATCAGCGCCGAGCCCACGCCCTGGCCCTGCCACGCGTCGGCCACGACCACGCCGATGTGGGCCAGGCTGGCCTGATCGGCGCCGGGGACGTACGCGGCCATCGCGTGACCGATGATCACATCCTTCTCGGTGGCCACCACGGCGGTGACGTCGCCCTGGCCGCCGGTCAGGATGCGCAGCATGGCCCGGTTGGCCGGCAGCACGCCGGCGAAGAACCTGAGGTAACGGGTCTGGAGCGACAGGCCGGTGAGGAACTTGGCCATCGCGTCGCAATCCTCGCCGCCCGCCCGGCGGATGTCGATGTGCCCGGCCTGTCCGGCCCGGTGAGTGGCCCGCTGGGCAGTTGGAGGGGCGGCTGGAAGGCGCTCCTGGGTTCGCATCACGCACCCAGCATCTGCCGGGATTGCTGGGTCTGTCAACTAGATTTAGCATGGGCAGATGAGCAGGCCCTGGGTTTTCGACTATGCGGTGGACAACTGCGCGATCGGCGCCGCAGTGAACATGATCGGCGAGAAGTGGACCTTTCTCGTGCTGCGCGAGGCATTCAGCGGCGTCCGCCGGTTCGACGACATGCAGCGCCGCACCGGGGCCCCACGCCAGGTGCTCAGTGACCGGCTTGCCCGCCTGGTCCGCGAGGGCATGCTGCATAAGGTGCCGTACCAGGAGCCGGGCCAGCGGCGCCGGTACGAGTACCGCCTGACCGGCAAGGGCCTGGATCTCTACCCGGTGCTCGTGGCCCTCATGGAGTGGGGCGACCGGCACGCGACCAGCCCCGAGGGCCCGCTCACCCAGCTCACCCACCGCGAGTGTGGTGCCCCCGTCCACCTCGAGCTCACCTGCGCGCACGGGCACACGCTCGGCTCCGCCCGGGAGGTGACGCCGCTGCCGGGCCCGGGCGCCCGCAGGATCGCCTGAAGAGTACGGGCCTGTGCGCTCCACCAAGATCGGCAGGACAGACCCTAGTCAGGCCGTCCCGCTTCCTTATCCGGTGGACCAAGATTTCTTGATCGTTACTCCACCGAGGGCACGCGCCCTGTGAGACCAGTTGCCGGGCGCTGGCGCCGTCCGCAGAACCTGCCCAGCACCACCGGCGAGTACCCGAACTGGCGGATCCCGCTGGCCGGCCGCGAGATCAACCCCGGGGTCACACGGCACCTTACGGGCCAGGGCGCGCACACCGAGACCGCGGGGCCGTGGCGCTGACCGTCGATGGCTCTGGCGTATGGCACATACGTGGCGGACTGACTGCTAGGTCGAGCGAGTCTTCGTGGGCCAGGAAACTGCCTGCGGGCAGCACAATCGGATCGACTCGCATGGCGGTGTTGGCGACGCCGTTGACGTCGGGAAGGAAGGACTCTGTGACATACGCGATACGCACACTCACAAGATCCTCGACGCACCCCCGGAAATGGCGCTACGCCATGAAAGCCGGGCGAACTGTAGGTGACATTTGTCCCCGGCGGGGCCGAGCCCGCCCCCGCCGGGGATGAACCCCTAGTTGTAGGGCGCCACCAGCGGCAGCTCGGTACTGGAACTGTCGTAGTACCAGCCGGCGCCCATGCAGTTGCTGGCGGACTGGCAGGAGACGCTGACCAGGTCGCTTTGCAGCGCGCCGAACGGCGCTCCGGGTGCGGCCAGGTGCCAGGTCGAGCCGTTCCAGTGCTCCGCCAGCGTGATCAGCGTGACCGGGCCGCCGTGGTGCACCGAGCCGGTCGCGGTGCACGAGGTGGCCGACGTGCAGGACACGCTGGCCAGGTAGCTGTCCAGCGCGTCGATCCGGTTGGGCGTGGTCTGGACGGCCCAGCTCGTGCCGTTCCAGCGTTCGGCCAGCGTGACGGTCCGTGAGCCGTCGAAATAGTCGCCCACGGCGGTGCAGGCGGTCGCCGCTGTACACGACACCCCACTCAGGTAGCCATCGCTGCCGCCGCCGGTCAGCAGCGGGTTCTTGATCGTCCAGCTCGTGCCGTTCCACACCTCGGCCAGCATGGTGTAGGAGGGGGTGAGGTAGTAGCCGACGGCCACGCAGGAGCTGGCCGACGAGCACGACACGCTGTTGAACTGGGTGGTCGTGGTCCCGCTCGGGCTGGGCGTGGTCTGGATGGTCCAGCTCGTGCCGTTCCACGCCTCGGCCAGCGGCAGGTGGTTGCCCGACCCGTCGACGTAGAATCCCGCGGCCGTGCACGCCGTGGCGGCGGTGCACGACACGCTGACCAGGTAGCTGTCGGGGGCGCTCGCTGGAGAGGGTGTGGACTGCACCGTCCAGCTCGTGCCGTTCCAGCGTTCGGCCAGCGTGACCAGCGTGCTACCGCTGAACACGTCACCCACCGCGGTGCAGGCGTTCGCGGCCGTGCACGACACTCCGCTGAGGTTGCTGTTCGTCGCATTGGGCGTGGACACGAGGGTCCAGTTGCCGCCGCTGTAGCTCTCGGCAAAGGTGCCGAACACGCTGCCGCTGGCCTCGTAGTTCCCGACCGCCATGCAGGCCTTGGCCGAGGCGCAGGACACCGAGTCGATGCCGGTGGCGATCGCGCCCGACGGGACCGGGGCCGTCTGCGGCTGCCACCTGAGCTGTTCGACCTCCACCAGCGGCCGGTAGCCGTTCACCGGGTCGTGGTACTCACCGACGGCCGTGCAGGAGTTGGCGTTCTGGCAGGAGACATCGGTCAGCAGGTCCGTGTCGTAGGAGGTGGACAGCGGAAGGTTGTCCAGCGTCCACTTGGTGCCGTTCCAGCTCTCGGCCACGTAGAACTGGATCGCCTGTTTGTAGACGCTGCCCACGGCGGTGCAGTCCGTGGCGGACACGCAGGACACGCTGAACAGGTCGTGTTTGGTGCTGACGATCGCGTGCACCGACCAGTTCGTGCCGTTCCAGTTCTCGGCGAAGCCGTCGCCCACGGCCACGCAGGCCGTGACCGACGCGCAGGAGACCCCGTTGAGCGGGTTGAACGTGCTGCCGGACGGATCGGGCGTGGTCTGGATGCTCCAGCTCGTGCCGTTCCAGGTCTCGGCGAGCGGCACGGTGTTCGTACCGTTGGCCGACGAGCCCACCGCGGTGCAGGTTGTGGCGGAGGGGCAGGACAGCCCGTTGAGCTGGTTGCTAGCCTCGCCGCTGGCGTTGGGCGTGGTCTGGATGGTCCAGCTCGTGCCGTTCCAGCGTTCGGCCAGGGTGACCAGGCCGGAACCGCCAGACGAGTCGCCCACGACTTCGCAGGCGGTGGCCGACGTGCAGCTAACCCGGCCGAGC
>DASZAD010000037.1:0-1963 GCA_035945415.1 Streptosporangiaceae bacterium | reverse complement strand
TGGGCGGCCAGCTGGCCTCCGTCGCGGTCAACCCGGCCACCAACACCATCTACGCGGCCGGCTCCGGGGATTCGGTGGCGGTGATCAGCGGGCAGACCAACACGGTCACGGCCACCATCCCGATGGGCGGCCAGCTGGCCTCCGTCGCGGTCAACCCGGCCACCAACACCATCTACGCGGCCGGCTCCGGGGATTCGGTGGCGGTGATCAGCGGGCGGACCAACACGGTCACGGCCACCATCTCCCTAAGTGGCCAGCCGCACTTCATAGCGGTCAACTCGCAGACCAACGCCATCTACGTCACCAGTTCAGACAACAGCACGATCCAGGTGATCAGCGGGCAGACCAACACGGTGACCGGCACCATCGGCCTGGATTTTGGCCCGGCGGGAGAGGCGGTCGACCCGGCCACCAACACCATCTACGTCACCGACTGGTCCGCCAGCACCGTGTCGGCGATCAGCGGCAGCACCAACACCGTCATAGCCACGGCCGGTGTCGGCGCTGCCGTCGGCCCGCTCGGCGTGGCGGTGAACCCGCAGACCAACACCATCTACGTGGCCGGCGACATCTACAGCACCCTGTCCGTCCTGACCTGGTGACCACCAGCCAGCCGGCCAGCGGAATCACGACCTGGGCCCAGGCAGCCATTCCCGGCGCCCCGGGGCCAGGTGCTGCACCCATGCCCCGGCCACACACCATCGCCCTGGGCCGCGGGGCATCCCAATCACGGGTGCCGTGACGTGCCCGGCACGTGCTCACCAGGGATCCCAAGGCAAGCATTGTCACGAAGAGCCGGCTGTTCGTGAGTCTCGACCTTGCCCAGCCAGTCACCGTTGCTCGCGGACACCCACAGCTGGGGGATGGAGTTCGCCGGGGAATAGCGCGGCGACCAGCGGCAATGGAGGATGCGCTGGTGATCGCAGAGCTGGGCGTCTCCCAGAACCCCGCGGGAGTATCCGATGCGGACCGCAGGTGCCTACCGCGGGGGGCGGCGCCGGGTGATGACCCCGCCGCGCGCCAGGCCAGGATGGACCAGCGAGATAGACCCGGCCATACCGAGCCCATGCTCGCGGCCGGGCCGATCGAGAATGCCGGGCCCCGCGAGCCTGCCGGCGCCACCGGCAAGATCGAGCCCGCAGAGCCGGCCGGCAAGATCGAGCCCGACGAACCGATCGACAGGATCGAACCACTCGAGGCGACGCGGAGCGGATGCCGGTAGGGCGCGATCGCGCGGAGAGGGAGCCAGATGGGGATGTTCTGGGCGGTCGTGTCCTGGGGGGGGGGGGATCCGGCCCGCTTGCTCGCCTGTGTATGGGTTTCCTAGGGCCGGCACCCCGCCTGCCTGGTGCATGGTAGCGCGATCGGATGCTGCTCGCCGGGCCCATGCGTGGGCCCGGCGAGCAGGTTCGGGTGGCCGTGTGCGGGTCAGTTCACCGCCGAGCGGGTGAAGACGCGGATGGCTGTGGCGGTGATGAGGATCGCCCAGCCGGCCAGGACCAGCAGGCTGAGGGCGGCGTCGGTGGTGGTGCTGGTGATTCCCCAGATGTCGTGTAGCCCGGCGCCGGTGTGGTCGAGCACGCCGTAGCGCAACAGCGCCAGGACGTGGGTGGTGGGCAGGGCGCGGGCGACCCAGGCGAGCCATGCGGGCAGCGCGGTGATCGGGAACAGTGATCCGGCTATGAACCAGGGCAAGATCGCGACCACGGGGGTGAGCCCGACGTATTCCTCCTGGGTGGGGATCCGGTTGGCGAGGATCTCGGCCAGGCCGTACATGAATACGGTGAAGGCGAGCACGGCTCCGATGAACCAGCCGGCGCCCCCGGCGGTGGCGTGGAAGTGGCTGCCGCGCAGCCATCCGGCGGCCATCAGCGCGCCGACTTGCAGCAGGCTGACGCCGATGGCGACGGCCATGTTGCCGAGCACGATCAGGGCGCGGGGGATGGGCGCGGTGAGCAGTTCG
>DASZAD010000036.1:0-18100 GCA_035945415.1 Streptosporangiaceae bacterium | reverse complement strand
GGGGAAGGCGACCTGCCCCTGGGCGTACGGGTTCTGCGGGGTGGGCCAGCCGGTGAACTGAGAGGTGCTGTACTGGTCCCAGGAGACGGCTCCGAGGACGGGGATGTACGGCACCTGCGACAGCATGACCTTCTCCAGCTTGAAGACGATCGAGTGCTGCACGGTTGGGTCGTTCGTCACCGAATACTCGTTGAACAGCGCGTTCGTGGCCGGCTCGTTCCATTGGGTGTAGTTGGTGCTGCCGATGGCCGACCCGTATAGCCACTGACGGAATTCGTACTCGGGACCGGGCCCCCCGGTCTGGTCGGCGAGCCCGAGCTCGTAGGTCCCGTTGACCTCGGACGTGGTCGGGTCATTCAGATTACGCTGCGTAATCTGAATGCCCACCTTCGCCAGCTGCTGGGCGATCACGGTGGCATCGGCGACCCAGTCGGAGTAGCCACCGTTGTTGGTCAGCGCGAACGACAGTTTCTGGCCCGCGCTGTTCTCCCGGACACCGCCGACGATCTTGCTGTAGCCAGCCTGGTCAAGCAGCTTCACGGCCTCCGACGGGTTGTAGGCGTAGTCGTTGTAATAGGAGTTGGCCAGCGAGGTGTCCACCCACCCCTCGGACCGGTACGACAAGGCGATACCGTCCTGGTGGGCGCCAGCTTCGGCGCCGGTCTCCCCGATCGCGCCGACCTGGTCCCGGTTGATCGCCAAGGCCATGGCCTGCCGGACCTTGACGTTGGCTAGCGGGGAGTTCGTCAGCTTGTGATTGATGACGAGCGCCACCGAGACTATCGATGGTGCCCAGTTGTGGTTGGACGGGCTCTTGGACAGGTACGCCTGCTGGATGTTGGGGATGTACTGGCCCCCCCACTGGCACTGCCCGCCGATGAGGCACTGGTTGCCGGTGGTGTTGCTGAGGTAGGCCGGCCATTCCACGGTCTTGACCGCGGGCTTGCCGGGCTGCCAGTAGCGCGGGTTCGCCTTGTAGACGACGTTGCTCGAACTGCAGCTCCCCACCACATACGCGCCCGTGCCCACGGGATTCTTGTCAGCGTAGGTGGACAGCGTCTTGAGCGGCAGCTTGCTCCAGATGTGCTCGGGCAGGATCGGCACCTGGCCCGCTGCGTAGTAGAAGTAGGTCGGCGCGGGAGCGGAGAAGTTCAGCACCACGGTGTCGCCCTGGGCGGTGACGCTCTCCAGCGGGCCGTGGACGTTCTGCCAGAGCCCCCACCCGTCCAGGGCGGAGTTCTTGTTGATGATGTTGAACGTGAAAGCGACGTCGGCGGGGGTCATCGGGACGCCGTCGCTGAACTTGACGCCCTTGCGGATGGTGAAGGTGAGCGTCTTCAGCCCGTTGCTCCACTGGTAGCCCGTTGCCAGCCAGGGGCTGACCTTCTGGGTGAGCAGGTTTTCGAACATCAGGGTCTCGTAGATCGGCCCCGTCTCTGACGGCCCGCCCTCCGGCCAGGCCGCGAAGTTGAGCGGGTTGAACTGGCAGTTCCAGTTCGCCCCGGTGACGTCGCTGATGATCAGGGGCTTGCCGGCCGCAGCGGGATGCTTGGTGCTGCTGCTGCAGGCGGCAGCGAGGAGGCTCGCCGCGACCAGCACCGCCGTGACGGTCATTCGTCTGGATGTCAGGCGTCTCATGTGTGGATTCCTTCACTGAGGATGGCGGAAGAGAAGGTGACGGCCCGCCCGTCGGTGCCGCCATGGGACTGGATGGAGTCCACGGCGAGCGCTACCGGACCAATGAGCGGGGCGTTCGAGGGGAACCTGGCGGCTGCGAGCTCCGGCGGGAAGGGGAACGCCCGCGCTGCGGGCCCGCCGCGGCCCGGCCGCAGACGTTCCCAGGACCCGGCCATGCCGCCTCCCCACCGCGATCCGCACCGCGTTAAGGCAGATCCCGAGGTTCACCAGCTGCAAGCGGCCGCGAGCAGGCCGGCCGCGACGAGACATGCGAACTGTCTGAGTCGTCTCATGGCATTCAATCCTTCGTTGCGTGTGCGTTGCTGCGTGCCCGTCCAGGGCCGGGCCCGTAGTCACCGTGCGCTGGCACCTGCGCCGCGGCGCCGTCATGCCGGCCTCGCGCCGCTTCCACGGCCAGGGCTATCGCGCCGATCAGCGGCGCGTCCTGCGGGAACTCGGCCAGGACGAGCTCGGGCGGGAACGGCACGCCCGCCCTGAGCGCCTGCTCCAGGCCGGGACGGAGGCGTTCCCAGGAGCCCGTCAATCCGCCTCCCACCGCGATCCGCACCGGATCGATACAGATTGCCAGGTTGACCAGGTGGAAGGAGAGTTCCGCGACGAACTCGTCAATCACGTCGCTCAGCGCCTCGTTGCCCACGGCGGCCAGGAACACCTCGGCGGCGGTCAGCTTGCGCGCCGACCCGGCGGCGGTGGTGGCCCGCTTCTCCAGGGCCCGGGCGCTGACCATCCATTCCAGCGGGACACGCTGGTCCAGGCCGAGCCCGACGTCGGTGACCGCGCGCAGGTTGTAGCCGATCTCGCCGGACGCGCCGTTTCCGCCGCCGATCACCTGGCCGCCGGTGACGATGGCGGCGGACAGCCCGGTGCCGAGGTTCAGGTAGATGGCTGGGTCGCAGCCGGCCAGAGAGCCCCAGGTCGCCTCGGCACGGGCGGCGGCCTTGGCGTCGGTGGCCATCCGGATTTCCGCTCCGGGGAAGGCGGCCCGCAGCTCACGGCCGAGGGGCAGGTCATCCCAGCCCGCGATGGCGGGGGCGAGCTCGACGCGGTCGTCGAAGGGTATGCCGAACGTCGACACCCCGACGGCGACCAGAGGCGGGTCGCCCGCGGCGGCCAGGAGGTCACGCGCGGCCAGGACGCCGCGATCGAAGGCCGCACGGGCGCCGAGCTCACCCGCGCTGTCCACCGTCGCAGAAGCACGCCTGCGGCCGCCGGGATCGGCCAGGGCCAGGGCGATCTTGGTACCGCCGAAGTCGATCCCGAGCAGAGCCGTGCTGGTGCTCATGCTGGGTGATTCCTCCGTAATTAAGATAGTTAGGACAGTATCCAAACTATGTTGGACCCCACAAGGCTCCGGCTGGGTGGAGAGCGGGCATCCGCCCGAGATAGTTAGGACAGTATCCTAACTATGTGGATGAGACAAGATGCGAGTTAACTAATTGCGGTGCCATCCTAGGGGGACGAAGATCGTGGATCCTAGGGAGCGAAGATCGTGGATCCTAGGGGGGCGAAGATCGTGGATCGGGAGGTGGCCGTGACCACGCTGTCATCCGGCGCGTCCGGCGGTGAGCTCGGCGATCTGGCCGTTGTGTCCGCGGGAGCACCCGCCGGGCTGGGCGGCCTCAGCCCGGCGGGCACGATGTCGGCGGCCCGCCCGCCGCTGATCCGCGCGCTGAACGAGCAGCTGCTGCTGGAGCACATCCGGACCCTCGGGCCGTGCTCGCGCGCCGAGCTGGCCCGTGCCTCCGGGCTGTCCAAGCCGACCGTGTCGCTGGCGCTCGGCAACGTGGAGCGGGCCGGCCTGGTCCAGGCGGCGGGGCAGCGCACCGGGGTGCCCGGCCGGTCGGCCCTGCTGTATGAGATCCGTCCCGATGCCGGGCTGGTGCTCGGCCTGGACATCGGCCTGCAGTACCTGCGGGGCGCGCTGGCCGACCTGGCCGGCGAGATCCGGTCCCGGTCCACGCTGCGCGCCCGGGCTACCAGCGTCCGCGGCCGGGTGGCCGAGCTGGTCCGGCTGGCCGACGTGCTCTGCAACGAGGCCGGGGTCACCAGATCCGCCGTCACCCAGATCGTGATCGGCAGTCCGGGCGTCTACGATCCCGGCCGTAACGCCATGGCGCTGACCGGGGGACTGGTCGGCTGGGATCGCCCGGCCGCGCTGGCCGGGCTGCGGGCGGCGTTCGGCGAGACCGTGGTGATCGAGAACGACGTGGACGCGGAGGCGCTGGCCGAGCGCGCTCACGGCCACGGCCGCAACGTGGACGACTTCGCCTTCGTGCACATCGGCACCGGCGTCGGTATGGGCCTGGTGCTGGGCGGCCAGCTCCGCCGGGGGGTGCACGGGGTGGCCGGGGAGATCGCCTTCATGCCGCTGTCCGAGGGTTCGGGCGCCGACGAGGCTGACGCGCGCAAGCGCGGAGCGTTCGAGGCCGCGGCGACCGCCGCGGCCGTGGTCCGGGCGGCCCGCAAGGCGGGCATGCGCGGGCCGGTCACCGCCCGCCGGGTCTTCGACGCCGCGGCGCGCGGCGACGAGCGGGCCGTGGGGGTGGTAGCCGAGGAGGCCCGGCTGATCGCGAAAGCGCTCTGCGTGGTGATCACGGTCGTGGACCCGGATTTGATCGTGCTGGGCGGGGGCATCGGCCAGGCGCCCGGGTTCGCGGACGCGGTCAGCGCCCACTTGCACACGCTGGCCCCGGTCCGGCCGATGGTCCGGGTCAGCGCGCTCGGCTCGGACGCCGTGGTGGACGGCTGCCTGGCAGCGGGCAGCGACCTGGCCTGGAAGCGGCTGATGGCGGCGCTACCGACCAGTTCCTCGGGCTGACCGGCATGCGCCCAGCCGGGATGAGCTCCGGCTATGGTCGATGAATGAACGGGCGTTCTTCCTCCGGGCCTGCGGTGCGGGTTGAGGGTGTGGTCAAGCGTTCCGGGGCGACGGTGGCGCTGGATGCGGCGGGGCCGGAGGTTCCGGCGGGATGGTCCTTGGCCTGCTGTGCCCGAACGGAGCGGGCAAGACCACGACGCTGGAGATCCTGGAGGGCTTCCGGGCCCGCGACGGCGGCGCCATCCGCGTGCTCGGCCATGACCCGGGCGACAAGTCAGCCGCACGCGAACTGCGCGAGCGGACCGGGCTCGTGCTGCAGGACATCGCGGTCGAGCCCTACCTGACGGTGCGCGAGACGATCGCCCGCCAGGCCGGCTACTACCGGGCGCCCCGGGCCGTGCCCGGGGTCATCGGCCTCGTGGGGCTCGCCGGGCTGGAGCGGCGCAAGGTCAGGACCCTGTCCGGCGGCCAGAAGCGCCGCCTGGACCTGGCTCTCGCCCTGATCGGCAGCCCGGAGCTGTTGTACCTGGACGAGCCGACGACCGGGTTTGACCCGGCCGCGCGCCACGACGCCTGGCAGCTGGTCCGGCAGCTGCGCGCGGCCGGGACCACCATCCTGCTGACCACCCACGACATGGCCGAGGCCCAGGCGCTGGCCGACCGGGTGATACTGCTCAACCACGGCAGCGTCGTAGCCGAGGGACCGCCGGCCGCCCTCGGCGGGCGCGATGCGGAACGGGCGCGCATCACCTTCACACTGCCCGCCGGTTACCCAGTCGCCAGCCTTCCGCTGCCCGCCGAGGTCGAGCACGGTGCCGTCGTGATCGAATCCGCCCGCCCGGCCGAGGACCTGCAGCGACTGACCAGCTGGGCGATGCGGCACGAGATCACGCTGTCCGCGCTCGCCGTGGAACGGCCCAGCCTGGAAGACGTCTACCTGCAGCTGACCCATGACGGCACGCCGGACGGCGCGCAGGACAGGAGCACCCGATGAGCGCTGCCGCCCTCACCGCCCGGCCCCGGCAACGTCGCGGCAACCTGGGCCTGGTGGTCCACCAGGCCGGCTACGAGCAGCTGTCGTTCTGGCGCAACCGGCAGAGCGCCATCTTCACGTTCGTCTTCCCCGTCCTGTTCGTGACCATCATGGGCGCCCTGTTCGGCGGCGTGGGCAAGAGCTCCTATTTCGGCGGGCTGTCCGCGCTGCAGTACTACGTCCCGACCATCGCCGCGCTGTCGGTGCTGGGCTCGTGCTACGGGCAGCTCGCCATCGCGCTCGCGTCCCGCCGGCGAACGGGATCCTCAAGCGGGTCCGGGCCACGCCGGTGCCGGCCTGGGCCTACTTCACCGGGCTGCTCGCGCACTCCGTCCTGGTGAGCCTGGCCGACATCGCGCTGATCGTCGGCGTGGGGCGCCTGTACGGCGTGCCGTTCCCCTCGCACTGGCTCGCGATCACGCTCACGCTGGTCCTCGGCGCCGCCACCTTCTGCGCGCTGGGAGCCGCGGTGGCATCAGTGATCTCCAACGCCGAGGCGGCCCCGGCCGTGACGCAGCTCGTGCTGTTCCCGCTGCTGTTCCGCTCCGGCACGTACCTGCCGATTCACTCCCCGCTGCTCAACCAGATAGCCAGCTGGCTTCCGGTCCGGCCGTTCAACGAGGCGCTGACCGGGCCGCTCTCCCGGCACGCCGGCGCCGACTGGCGGCAGCTGGCCGTCCTGGCCGCCTGGGGCGCGGCCGGCACTGTCGTGGCAATCCGCCGCTTCCGCTGGGACCCCAGGCCAGAATGAGGCACAGATGGCCGGTTCTGCTCGTACCTGTGACTACGCCGAGGACCGGCAGTTCGCCGCAGACGGCCGCGCCATCCCGCCCCGGCCTGACTGATGAGTGATCCGGCGAGCGTCTCGCCGCGCCGATGAGGTCACAATTGCCTGGTGAGCAGTGTGCGGCGGATCCAGTTCGCGCTGCTGGCCGTGCTGGCCATGCTGGCCGCGGGCACCGTCGGCTACGTCGTGCTCGGGTTCAGCCTGCTGGACGCGGTCTACCAGACGGTCACGACGATCACCACGGTCGGGTTCCGCGAGGTCCACCCGCTGGGGGAGGCGGGCAAGATCTTCACGATCGTGCTGATCCTCGCCGGAACTGGCACCGCACTGTACGCGTTTAGCGTGGTCCTGGAATCGCTGGTGGAAGGTCACTTGCGCCAGCACTTCGAAAGGCGCCGGATGGAACGCAACGTCGCCCGGATGAGCGGGCACACGATCGTCTGCGGATGGGGACGGGTGGGCCGCGCGGTGGCCGGTTACCTGACGGGCCAGGGCGCTGAGGTGGTGGTGGTCGACCTGGACCCGCAGCGGGTGGCTGGCCTCGCCTGTCCCGGGCTCACCGGGGACGTCACCGATGATGAGGTGCTGCGCCAGGCAGGCATCATGCAGGCCAGGGCCCTGGTGACGGCGATCAACACCGACGCGGAGAACGTTTACGTTACGCTGTCCGCCCGCTCGCTGCGCCCAGATTTGATCATCATCGCCCGCGCCCGCACCGAGGCGTCGGAGTCGAAGCTGCTGCGAGCGGGCGCCACCCGGGTGGTGAATCCGCAACGGATCGGGGGCCAGCGAATCGCGGCCGCGGCGCTGCAGCCGAACGTGGTGGAGTTCCTCGACGTGGTGATGCATGACGGAAGCCTGGAGTTCCGCCTGGAAGAAGTGGCGGTACGCGCAGGCTCCCGGCTGGCGGGGCAAACCCTGCAGGAGGCCAATGCCGGCCAGACGACCGGGGCGCTGGTCCTGGCGCTGCGCGATCGTGACGGAACCTTCCTGACCAATCCGCCGATGCACACCCCCATCGACGCCGGCTACGTACTGATCGCGATCGGGACCCAGCAGCAGCTATCCGCCCTGCAAGACGCCGCCCACCAAGCCGGCCAGCCCGGACGCGGGTAGGGTTCCGGCATGGCTGTCTCGTCGCTCATGGTCCCGCTCGGCACGCCGGCACCCGGTTTCACCCTGCCCGACACCAGCGGCACGATGACCGGCCGCGACGACTTCAGCGGCGCGCCCGCGATGCTGGTCGCCTTCCTGTGCAACCACTGTCCCTACGTCCGCCACATCGAGACAGCGCTGGGCACGCTCCTGTCGCGCTACCCGGACCTGGCCGTGGCGGGCATCTGCACCAATGACGCCGACGCTTACCCCGAGGATCGGCCGGACGAGCTCGCCGGGCAGGCCCGGCGCGCAGGCTGGGATTTTCCGTACCTGGTCGACGCCGGCCAGGATGTGGGCCGGGCTTTCCACGCCGCCTGCACGCCGGATTTCTTCCTCTACGACAGCGCGCGCCGGCTGGCCTATCGTGGTGCGTTCGACCAGTCCACCCCCGGGAACGGCCAGCCGGTCACCGGCGAGTTGCTGCGGGCGGCGATCGAGCTGTCCCTGGCCGGCCAGCCGGTGCCCGAGCCGCACCGGCCCAGCATGGGCTGCTCGATCAAATGGCGGTCCTGACCAGGCCAGCGGCCCGGCAGTCTCCGCAGCCGTCGAGGGCCGGCCCGCCACCGGCGATCCTCCCTGACAGTTAGCCTTTACCTCAGCACGGGACCGGCGGGCGAGTGTAGGGCGGACTGTGGAGCTTGCGGAGGCGGCGCGGCTGTGGGATCCGGAGCCGGGCTGGCTCAACACCGCGAGCTACGGCCTGCCGCCGCGCCCGGCATGGGACGCGCTGCAGGCGGCGCTCGCCGACTGGCGGGGCGGGCGGACGAGCTGGGAACCGTGGGATGAGTCCACCGGGCGGGCGCGTGCCGCTTTCGCCCGGATGACTGGCGCCACGCCCGGCGACATCGCGGTTGGCGCCACGGTGTCCGGGCTGCTCGCGCCAGTCGCAGCGGCGCTTCCGGCCGGTGCCCGGGTCGTCGTCCCTGAGATCGAATTCACCTCCAACCTCTTCCCGTGGCTGGTGCACGCCGACCGTGGCGTCACGGTCGACACCGTCCCGTCGGAGAAGCTGGCGGCCGCGATCGGGGCGGGCACCACGCTGGTTGCCTTCAGCCTGGTCCAGTCAGCGACCGGCGAGATCGCCCCGGTCGATGACATTCTCGCCGCCGCCCGCAGCCACGGTGCCCTGGTCTGCGTGGATGCCTCCCAGGCGTGCGGCTGGCTACCGGTCCGGGCAGCCAGCTTCGACGTGCTCGCCTGCGCCGCGTACAAGTGGCTGATGGCGCCGCGCGGCGCGGCGTTCTGCTACCTGGCGCCCGGACTGCGGGAGCGGGTGCGCCCGCTGCAGGCGGGCTGGTATGCGGGCCAGGACGTGCACCAGTCGTACTACGGCCCACCGCTGCGGTTGGCCGGTTCGGCCCGGCGTTTCGACACCTCGCCCGCGTGGTTCAGCTTCGTCGGCGCGGCACCCGCCATCGAACTGCTCAACGAGATCGGCATCGAGGCGGTGCACGCGCACAACGTGCGGCTGGCCCGGCGATTCCTGGCCGGGCTCGAGCTCCCGTCGCTGGAGAGCGCGATCGTGAGCGTGGCTCATCCCGGCGCAGCGGAGCGGCTGGCCGCGGCGGGAGTGCGGGCGGCGGTCCGGGCCGGCCGGGCGCGGCTCTCCTTCCACCTGTACACCACGGAAGCGGACGTGGACCGCGCCCTGGAAGCGCTGTCTGGCTGATGTGGGTGCAGGGTGGCGGGAAGCGGCCTGCGGCCTGGCCGGGTTCCCGCGACGTTCCTGGCGGCCGACGTCGCCGGCGCCGCGATCGCGCCGCCGTGGCTGGGAACCTCCAGCGTCAGCGCGTCGTCGTGGCGGAACGCGCCGCCGAGGGCTCGCTCGGCCGCGTCGAGCCCGGTGATGTCCGCGAAACGCAGCCGGACGTGGGCGCCGGGGATTTCCGCCTCGTAGCGGGCTCGCGCGCCCTGGCGCCGGTCAGGCGGCCGGGCCAGGCTGGCCGGTGGCCTCGGCGGGGGCGGGCTGGTAGGTAAGCAGCAGGACGCCGTCGCGGTCGGGCCTGGAATCGGTGAGGGTGAGCCTGGCCGCCGTGCTCATCTGGCCCGGGAACAGACGCTTGCCGGCACCGAGAATGATCGGGAAGAGCATCAGCCGGTACTCATCGATCAGCCCGCGCTGGGTCAGCGCCTGGGCCAGCTGGCAGCTGCCCTCGACCAGCAAGTCACCGCCGGGTGATGCCTTCAGCCTGGCGATCTCGGCCATGACGTCACCCCGGAGCACCGTGGTCGGTCCCCAGGTCGCCTCGTCATCGGCCAGCGTGCCGGAGACCACGTACTTGGGGATGCTGTTCATCCGCTGGCCGAACTCATCGGTGCCCATCGACGGCCAGGCCTGGGCGAATCCCTGGTAGGTGACGCGCCCAAGCAGCAGCGCCGCGCTGTCGAACAACTCGTCGTACTTGAACTTGGCCCCCTCCGGGCCGCGTTCGAACTGGAACGTCCACCGGGGCTCCTCCATGACGCCATCCAGCGAAACGAACTCGGTCACCACGATCCTGCTCATCTCTTTCCTCCTGCCACTGGGGCCGGCGCCGCACCGGCTCCTCACTCCCTTCACGAACCAGCCCGGCCCCGATCGACACCTGCGCCGGATTTCCGGCTCCGGGCCGGCGCGATCTTGCGGACAACGCGATTGGCGGAAGGGCAGCCAGAAAACCGGTCGCTATCGGGGTCCCCGCTCGGGCACCATGGCCAGGCTGGTTGCTCGAAACGGGGGACTAATGACCACGCCTGAACGCAGCTCACCGGCCCGGAAACGGGCAGTGCTGCTCGCGCTGCGCTACTACGGCCGGCAGATGGCCAGACTCTGGCGTTTCACGGTGCCCGCGATGTTGCTGCCCGCGCTGGGAAACACGGGCATCTTCTACGTCGCGCCGCTGATGGTGGCGGCCCTGGCCGGCCGCTTGGCCGGCGGCGGGCGCGTCGGTGCCGGCGGGGCGATGCCGTATGTGCTCGGCTTCGCCGGGGTGCTGCTTTTCGCCGAGGTCGTCTGGCGGATCGGCATCCACTGCCTGAACCGCCTCGATGGCCACGGAATCGAGAGCCTCTACGTGACCGGCATGGATGAGCTGCTGGCGAAGGACGCGGCCTTCTTCCATGACAACTTCGCCGGGTCGCTGACCAAGCGGGTGCTGAGCTTCGCTTCCCAGTTCGAGGAGTTCACCGACGACCTGGTGTTCAACATCGTCGGCAACTTCGTGCCGCTGGCGTTCGCGTCGGTGGTGTTGTGGCGCTACGACCCGCTGCTGGTCGCCGGGCTCATCGGCCTGATCGCGGTCACCGGCGCCGGGGTCGCACCACTGATCCGCCGTCGCCAGAAGCTCGTTGACCAGCGTGAGGATGCGATCGCGCGGGTGTCAGGACACGTCGCCGACAGCCTGATGAACATGGACACGATTCGCGCGTTCGCGGCCGAGGAGCGGGAGGCCGCCGAGCACAGGTCGCGGGTCGCCGATCAGCGACGCAAGTCGCTGCGGTCGTGGGACTACGGGAACCTGCGCATCGACGCGCTGGTCGCGCCGATGTCCGTGCTGGCCAACGCGTCCGGCCTGTTGCTCGCGGTCGCGCTCGGCGCAGGCCAGCACGCGATCGAGGCGATCGTGGTGGCATTCACCTACTACTCCAACGCGACGCGGATCATGTTCGATTTCAACCAGATCTACCGCCGCATCGAGAGCTCGCTGACCGAAGCGGCACAGTTCACCGAGCTGCTGCTGACCCGGCCGACCGTGCTCGACCCCATCGCGCCCGAGCCGCTGCGGCCGGCCGCGAGCGACGTCCGGTTCGAGCGGGTGAGGTTCGGGCACCCGGGCGGATCGCCGTTGTTCGCCGGCCTCGACCTCGCCGTGCCGAGCGGGACCAAGCTCGGCCTGGTCGGCCGCTCCGGCGGTGGCAAGACCACGCTGACTCGCCTGCTCCTGCGGATGATGGACGTCGACGACGGCCGGATCCTGATCGGCGGGCAGGACATCACCCGGCTGCGCCAGTCGGATCTGCGCAGTTTGATCGCCTACGTGCCGCAAGACCCGGCGATGTTCCACCGGACGCTGCGCGACAACATCGCGTTCGCGCGCCCGGACGCGACCGACGCGGAGATCCAGCAGGCGGCGCAAGCGGCGCACGTGACCGAGTTCGCCGATGCCCTGCCGGACGGATTCGACACGATCGTCGGCGAGCGGGGGGTGAAGCTGTCCGGCGGGCAGCGGCAGCGAGTCGCGCTGGCCCGGGCGATCCTGCGGGACGCGCCGATCCTGCTGCTCGACGAAGCGACCAGCGCGCTCGACTCGGAGAGCGAGGCTCTGGTGCAGCAGGCGTTGTGGCGGCTCATGGAAGGCCGGACCGCGCTCGTGGTCGCACACCGGCTGAGCACCGTCGCGCGCATGGACCAGCTGGTCGTGCTCGACCACGGCCAGATCATCGAGAAGGGCACGCACCAGGAGTTGCTTCGCCGGGGCGGAACCTACGCCCGGCTATGGCAACACCAGTCCGGCGGCTTCCTGGACGACGACACCACCGCCACGGTGCTAGCCGGGGCCCCCAGGCTGAGCGCGTGAGGCCGCCCAAGATCGATGCCGAGTTTGTGCGCTGGGGAGCCTTGGAAAGAATCCACACAACCCGGTCATACCGCGCCGCAGGCCGGTGGCTGCGAGGTCGGTGCTGGCCGGGCTGGACGGTAGTCAGTCAGCCAGCGTTGAGAACGGGGCGACGCTGAGCATCTCGGCGAGATTGCTAACGGAGAAGACACGGCCGTCACAGTCCCGGACGACCGGGCCTAGCGTGTCGTTTACCCGCAACCATCCGAGCCCGCCTAGTACGGCCACGAGCGGGATTCCACCGAGCCGCACGGACTCTTCGCGCAGCCGCTCAAACCGCAGGGCCTTGTCGCGTGCCGTCCCGCCATCGTTAGCCCCCTTGCACTCAAGCATTGCCCGGAGATTGTCATTCTCGTCGTATACAACAAAATCCGGCGCGGGCCGAACTTGCACCTCAAACCGATCTTCAATCTCTGTCTGGTTGTGCGAACCGGTACGGATATGGGGAATGCCATGCTCGGTGAACAAGGCTTCCGCCGCATCTTCAATGAGGTTGCCGCGCAACTCGGATGTGGAATCGAGCACTTGGCGATACGCGCCGCCGTAATGGCGCTGGTGCAAAAATACGCCGTAAGGAACTCCGTCCGCCGCGTACTGCCGAACGGTCTCCCATCCGTTAACTGTGTCAGGCTTCTGTTGCTTTGACTTGAGGTCTCCGGGTGGGCTGCCGAACAATGTCCCGGACATGATCCGGCCGAGAGTCTCCGCAGCTACCTGAGCTTGCTCAGGGGAGGTCGCAGTTCCTGAGTGCTCCATAGAGTCTATTTTTGAGGCTGACAACGGGCGGAGCTCGAGCGACTCCGCGACAATCTTGGTTGATCCGGCAAACTCGTTTTTGAGCAAGCCAGTGATGACTCGTAGTGGCAGCAGCACGGTGGGCTCGGCTTGGATGGCGGCTGCCAGGTTTGCTACCGTCACCCTGGTGAAGCCTGCGGTCGCATCTACTGCCTTTGCGTAAGCACGGGCAAAATGAGGAAGCTCAAAGAACTCCTCAACTGGAACGTACGCATAGTCAGGAGTCAGATGCACCACATACAATCGTCGCGCGATCTCAGCGTATATCCTTTGGTGCTCGCTGGTGCCATGGCGGGCAGGGATCTGGCGGACGCGGGCAACCCGCTGGTCCCAATTGGGCGAATCAATGATTCGCTGGATTGTGTCTTCGGTTGCCGGCATGGGGGCGGCCCATCAGTCAACGCGCTAGTTCGATCAGGACTGGCATGTCATCTGGTTCGTCAACCCGAAGTCGTTCACGTGCCGCCGAGACGAACGTCTGGTGGATTTCCAGACCGCCAGCGCAGCGCCCAAGACGGCGGGCAACCACCGCCGTAGTCCCCGAGCCAGCAAACGGGTCCAGCACGATCCCGCCGACTGGCGAGCATCCCTTGACAAAGAACTCGGCTAGACCCTCCGGCATCGCCGCCGTATGTCCTCCGGCTCCGCGGTACTGGTTGTAAGTCTGCGGCACGGAGACGACGTTACCGGGGTCAGCCCCACCAGACAGGTAGGTTTTGGTGCGGTCGCGGCCAAAACCTGCGTCTGTGTTCCGCCGGCCCAATCTGTCCAGCTTGCGGCGCTCAATCTCATCCAAAGCCGTCTTGTACGGAATACGGACAGCATCGAGATCAAAGCAAGGCTTAGCACCCTTGGCGAACGCATAAACGTACTCGAAGCTGTCCTTGGTCCGAGGACCAAACCGCCCCGGCACCGCGTTGGGCTTCGACCAGATGTAAGTCTCCAGCCAGCGCCAGCCCTGTTGCTGGAGTGCGATCACTAGCTGATACACGTACGGATGCCGCTGACCCCGGAACGGCCCGCTCCTGGCGACACGGTTCTTGATATTGAGCACCAGCCATCCGGTGTCCTTGGTGGCCGCCAGCATGTACTTACCGAACGGCAGGAACCACTCTACGTAGCGGTCCGGATGTATCCGGCTGTAGGCACGAGCGTCCGCGTAGGGCGGGCTCGTGAACCACAGATCAACAGATGCCTCCGGAAGGACCGGCAACCACTCCGCGCTGTCACCCCAGGTGACTCCCTGGCTAAGCAACCTCTTTAGAGCGGCGTCTCCGGTGACCCCAGGGCTCGGTGGCGTCAATGGGAGCTTCTGTATCCCCACCTCTCGGGATGGTAGCCGCACCATGAGACAGATTGCGGGCACGCCACGCCCTGTCCGCCCTGCCGGACGATCTCGCTTCAGTAGCCTACGAGGCACCCGCCCGGGGTCAGAGCCGCGCCGTCGTCTCCGTATCCAGTGAGCCCTGGAAATACTTATCCAGTACCTCACGGAAGACCGGCTCGCCGGGCGCCGCCGTGAGGAAGAGCGTCATGGAGGACCGGAGTTTCATCGCGTCCAGCGGCCCGAAGATGTCGGCGGCCGACTTCCCGTTGATCCCGGTCACTATCTGCGCGCAACCGGTCAAGCGAGGTCCGAGCACCGGATGGCTCAGATACGCCCGTGCCTCGGCGAGCGAGGAGATCGCGAACTCACGCGCGGTCGGGCTGCGTCCCAGCGCGGCTATCTGCGGGAAGATAAACCACATCCAGTGACTGGCCTTTCGGCCCGCCCGCAGTTCGGCGACGGCCCGTTCGTACGTGCCGTCGTGATCCTGGGCGCGAACGAAACGCTCGAGCCGGTATTCATCGACCATCTGAGCCCCTGGACCCGCAGGTGAACCTCATGATGTCAGCCGGGAGACGATCTGCTCGATCGTTGATCCGGGCAGGTTCTCCGCATCACCCTCGAAGATCACGAGGCAGGCTTCCCGCAGATGACGCCCGAGGTCTTCCGCGACAATCGACCGCAGGGCCAGCAGGTTGAACAGGATCGCGATCGTCAGCGGCATGCCGCCGTGTCCGGAACCGAGCACCGGCATGGTGAGCGAGCTCAGGCGGTGCTCGTTCATTTTTTCGATGATCCCTTCCAGCGCCGCGTACAGGAAGTGGGGCTCGGCGCGCAGGCCGATCCCGGCCCGCTCGGTGGTGGCGGACACCAGGATGAGCCGGTCGCCTGGATCCGGATCGCCCAGGAATATCGTGGTGCCGATACCGTAGCTTTCCTCAATCCGGTGCTCTGCCCTGACCGCTCGCTGTGCTGGGATCCCGCGTAGCCCGGCCCTGATCCGCCGCACGAAGTCCTCGACGTCGCCCCCGAGCCGGCGCTGGACGAACGCGCCCAGAGCGCTGTGCGTGTCTGAAACGCACTCATCGTCGAAATACTCGTTGGCCGGCAGCGCTATCACCCCACGGGAATCTGAGTGATAGTTCTTCATCTGTCTCCCCATCCAGCACCACCGGCCGACCCAGGTAGACGCTACTAGGCCGGTCGCGATCCCGAGTGCCGGCCTCCGGGCGGGGATCAGTGGCAGAGCGAACTCCTGGCCGGACCGCCGCGCGAACTTTGCCCCAGTTAGGCAACTTTCCTAACTTTGGTGTGGTCTAATGGGGCGAGCGGTACGGGACCACGGCAGGAGGCATGATGCGCCGGATCGACGGCGGGAAAGGGACACGGGGCCGAGATCATGCCGTCGCGCCGGGGGAGATCGAGGAAGCCTATCCCGGGTACCACGTCTGGACGTCCGACGATGGGTGGTGGTACGCGACCCGGACGGATCCTCCGGTGCGCGGGCAGTCCGCCACCGTGCACGCGCCCGGGCCGGCCGAACTGGCCGCGTCGCTGGCCGCGGAGGAAGCTTTCGTGATCGGCCGCGCGATGGCGGGAGCCTGGTAGCTCGCTGCCAGTCCGCGGGCTCGTCAGTCCGGCCGCCGGCGCGGTCCTTCAGCGCGCTCAGCACCCGGATGACCGGCGTCCGGGCGACTGCCCCGCGGCACGCCGTTAGGCATCCCGGGGCTTGACGTCGTGACGGGCCCGGAGGACTTGATCACCGTCACCGGGGGTGACGACGGCTGGTCGGGGGAGTCGTAGTAGAACTGCCCGCCGCGCATCAGCGAGACGACCGCGCCCGCCACCGACATCACCGCGGCGGCGGTGAACACGATGATCAGGCCGTGATGGAACGGCCCGGAGATCAGGTCGGGGAAGAACCGCCTGCCGGTGAGCACCGCCACCTGGTGGGCGGGCAGTTTGTCCAGCACCCCGCTCGGCCCGAGCAGGTGGCGCACCGGGTTGTAGCCGAGCAGTGCGGCGAACAGTGTGCTCACCGGGGGCAGGCGGGCGACGTGCGAGGCGACGGCGGCGGGGACGCCGTGCGAGCGCAGGCCGCTGGTCAGCGTGTGCGGCAGGGTCGCGGCCAGCCCGGCGGTCATCAGCGAGAAGAAGATGCCGATGGACAGCGACATGCCGGAGTTCTGGAAGGTGGAGCGCATGCCCGAGGCCACGCCGCGGTGCCTGGCCGGGACGCTGCTCATGATCGCGGAGGTGTTGGGCGAGGCGAACAGGCCGGAGCCGACCCCGTTGAAGAAGATCAGCGTGGCGAAGACCGGGTAAGCGAACCGCACCGGGAGCAGCATCAGCCCGGTGAACGCGCCCGCCGCCACCAGCAGGCCGGCGGTGGCGAACGGTCGCGGGCCGAAGCGGTCGGACAGGTACCCGGAGACCGGACCCGCGAGCAGGAAGCCGGCCGTGAGCGGCAGCATGTAGATGCCGGCCCACAGCGGCGTGGTCTGGTAGTCGTAGCCGTGCAGCGGCAGCCAGATGCCGGCCAGCCAGATGACCAGCATGAACTGCAGGCCGCCGCGCGCGATCGAGCCGAGCAGGGCGGCCAGGTTGCCGGCCGTGAAGGCCCGGATCTTGAACAGCGCCATCTGGAACATCGGCTCGGCGATCCTGGTCTCGATGACGCCGAACAGGGCCAGCATGCCCGCCCCACAGGCCAGGCCGCCGAGCACCCAGGGATTGGTCCACCCGGTGGGATGACCGCCGTGCGGCTGGATGCCATAGGTGATGGCGACCAGCAGGAGCCCGGCGCCCAGCGCGAACGTCAGGTTGCCCGCCCAGTCGATCCGCGCCCGCTTCGTGGTCGCGATCTCCTTCAGGCTGCGGTAGGCCCACACCGTGCCGAACAGCCCGATCGGCACGTTGACCCAGAACACCGAGCGCCAGTCCCAGGCGGCCAGCAGGCCGCCCAGCAGCAGCCCGATGAACTGGCCGGAGATCCCGGCGATCTGGTTGATGCCCAGCGCCATGCCGCGCTGCCGGGCCGGGAACGCGTCGGTCAGGATCGCGGCCGAGTTCGCCATCAGCATGGCGCCGCCGAAGGCTTGCACGAAGCGCCAGCCGATCAGCCACATCGCCCCGTCGGTGCCGGTCAGCGGGTCGAGCGAGAGCGCGATCGAGGCCAGGGTGAAGACCACGAAGCCCAGGTTGTAGATGCGCACCCGGCCGAACATGTCGCCCAGCCGACCCAACGTCACCACCAGCACCGACTGGACCAGCAGGTACCCGAGGATCATCCAGAGCAGGTAGGTGATGTTGCCTGGGTCGAGCGGGTTCAGGTGGATGCCGCGGAAGATGGCGGGCATCGCGATGATCACGATCGAGGCGTCGATCGTCGCCATCGTCATGCTCAGCGTGGTGTTGGACAACGCGATCCAGCGGTACCGGTCGGGTTTCCCGCTCGCCGATGCCGCAGATGCCCCATTCACCCGGCCTGGCTCTGCGCTTTCCCGCACGTTAACCCAGTCTACCGCCAATCACTTGCTTGATAGCAACTATTAATCAGACCGATTCCGCGTCGTCGGGGGAGTCCGGGGCGGCAGGGGAGGCGGGGGTGCGCTCCACGATGTAGTACACGGCGGTCAGGGCGATCAGGATGAACGCGGCGATGGCGTTGAACAGCGCGACGACCAGTGAGACCACGTACACGCTGGCGCCGCCGACGAACCGCAGCCGGGCGGGCCAGTGCGCCTGCGGCGGCAGCGGCACGGTCCTGTGGTCGCCGTGCAGCGTCCACTCGAAGATCAGGCCGAACCCGGCCGACATGCCCAGGAGCACGGCGCTGTACAGGACCATCGCGACCTTCACGTCCCCGCTGCGGACGGGCAGGTACTGT
>DASZAD010000035.1:0-24901 GCA_035945415.1 Streptosporangiaceae bacterium | reverse complement strand
GCTGCGGCGGCTGGCCGCGGAATGGCTGCCCGACGTGGACTGGCACATCGTCATCTACGCCTACATGGGCGTGTATCCGCGCACCCCGGACGGCGCCACCATGCTGCTGACCGAGGCCGCCCGGCTGGCCGTACGGAGCGGCGCGGCCCGGCTGATCGTCAAGACCGTCGCCGAGGCCTACCGGATCCCGTCGATCGCCGACAACATCGGAGCCCTCGAGACCGCTGCTGCCGCTGCCGCCGCCACACGACGCGAGCCCGGAGCCCCCCGCTGGGACAAGGTCGAAGACACCGGCATCTACGCCGAAGCCAGCGCGCTGATCGAGGCGGTGGCCGGCCTGCGGCCGGACCTGGGGGGTGCCCTGGCGGACGCGTTCGCGGCCGGGTACCTCGACGTTCCCTACTGCCTGCATCCGGACAACGCCCGCCGGACCCGCAGCTTCATCGACACCTCGGGGCGGCTGCAGTGGTCCAGCATCGGGTGCATGCCCATCCACGAGGTGGTGAGGCCGAGCGGCGCCGTGGAGCTCACGGCGGCCGGCCTGCTCGCCTCGCTGTCCTACGTAGAGCGGAAGTTCGACAACGCTAGCCTTGGGGAGTACCGGGCCACGCCGGTTCAGGCCACCGGCAGCGCGTAGCGGCCCCGGCCCCGCGTAGCCTGCGCCGCGACAGCTCAGGGAGCGAAGTAGATGACGCAGATCGAACTTACCCCCGCTTCCGGGCCCGCGTTTCCCTCCAGCCCGCGCGAGCATCTGACCTCACCGGTCACCCGGTCCGCGCTGCGGATTCAGAACCGGATGCTGGCCGCCGCCCGCGAGTACCTGACCGGGCAGGGGTTCTTCGAGCTGCTACCGCCGATCATCGGCCCGGTCACCGACCCGGGCGCACGCGGCGCCAAGCAGGTGGACGTGGACTACTACGGCCACCGCTACAAGCTGATGACCAGCGCGATCCTCTACAAGCAGGCGTCGCTGGCCGCGTTCGACAAGATTTTCTGCATCGCGCCGAACGTCCGGCTGGAACCGCTGGAGACCGCCCGGACCGACCGGCACCTGGCCGAGTTCCACCAGATCGACGTCGAGGTGGCCGGCGCCTCCAGGGAGGACATCATGGCCCTGGCCGAAGGGCTGTTCAGCTACGTCACGCGGCAGGTGACCGACCGCCTGCCGGACGAGTTCGACCGGCTGGGCCGGGACACCAGCGCGTTCGCCGGCCTGCTGGCCACGCCGTTCGAGCGCCGTAGCCACGTCGGCGCGGTGGCGGATCTGCACGACCTGGGGCACGACCAGAGCCCGGACGCCGAGATCAACTGGGCCGGGGAGGCGATGCTGTCCCGTAAGGCCAGCAAGCCGTTCTTCATTACCGACTATCCCAAGGGGTCCCGCGGCTTCTACGACAAGGAGAGCCCCGACCGGCCCGGCTACCTGCGCAACTTCGACCTGATCGCCCCCGAGGGATACGGCGAGATGTGCAGCGGGAGCGAGCGGGAGCACGACTACGCCACGATCATCTCCCGCATCAGGGAGACCGGGGAGAACCCGGCCAAGTACGGCTGGTATCTGCAAATGCTGCGGGAGGGCATCCCCGGCAGCGCGGGCTTCGGCATCGGCCTCGAACGCTTCACCCGGTACATCGCCGGCCTGGACTCGGTCTGGCAGGCTAGTGCGTACCCCAAGATCCCCGGCGTGGCCTCGCCGTGAGCGCGCTCCAGGCCATGGCCTTTCCCGAGGCGGCTGTCCGGGCCCGGGCCCGGCTGGGCGCGGCCTGCGCGCTGCCCGACCCGAAGGAATACGGGCGGGCGCTGTTCGGCTTCGACCCCGACGCGGCGCCGGGTGACCTCATCGACCAGTTGCGGCTGGTGCCGCCGGTCTTCGTGCCCGGCCGGCTGGAGAAGCTGCTGGAGCTGACCCGGGAGCCGGTGTACCGGGACGTGCGGCTGGAAGCCACCGTGGGCGGCCTGCGGTCCACGCTGCCGCTGTACCTGTCGGCGTTCGGCTCGACCGAGGCGGCCAGCGTGGACCTCGGCCTGGCCGCCAGCCGGCAGGCCGGCCGGCTGGGCATCCCCATGGTGGTCGGCGAGAACGTGACCCCGGTCAACGGCTACGGCCGCATCGAGGAGGACGCGGAGCGCTCGCTGCTCGGCCGGATCAGCGCCTACGCCGCGCACGCGCTGGACGGCTTCGGCGGCGTAGTGGTCCAGCAGAGCACCGAGGACGCCGACGCCGAGGTGTGGAACCTCGTCTACAGCGACCCGAACACCCAGGGGCTGCTGGAGTCAGGCCGGCTGGCCTTCGAGCTCAAGGTGGGCCAAGGGGCCAAGCCCGGCCTGGGCGGGATGACCCTGTTGTCCGCCTCGGCCGCCGCCAGGCTGGCGGACGTGTTCACCATCGATCCGCTGTTCGGCGGCAGCAGCGACGTGGTGCTGCGGTGCAGCAGCCCCGGCACGTTCACCGAGGAAATCCTGCGCCAGCAGATCCGGCTGATGCGCAACAACTACCCG
Source organism: Streptosporangiaceae bacterium (assembly GCA_035945415.1). GTDB lineage: Bacteria > Actinomycetota > Actinomycetes > Streptosporangiales > Streptosporangiaceae > PALSA-505. Next base: position 22,402 of record DASZAD010000035.1, on the reverse strand, counting down.
CGCGCCGGAATCTGGGTAAAGCTGCCGCCTGCCAGGGACATCCGCGAGGCGGCGCTGGTGGCCTGGGAGGCGGGCGCCGGCGCGGTGACGGTGGACGGCGCCGAGGGGGGCACCGGCTGGGCGCCGGTGGCGTTCCTCCAGCACGTCGGGCTGCCGCTGGCCGAGTGCCTGCGCCGGCTCCGCGATCACCCGGGCTGCCTGCTGGTGTCCGGCCGGATGTGGGAGGGGGCGCGCGTCACCAAGTGCCTGGCGCTCGGCGCGAACGGTGTCGGACTGGGCCGGGCCGCGCTGGTCGCGGTGGACACCGACGCCGAGAACGGCCTGGTCAACCTCGTGGAGTGCCTGTCGCTCGAGGTGCAGATGCTGACCAGCGCCCTGGGCAAGTACCACGTCGGCGCGCTGGACGGCGAGGACGTGTGGTCCCCGGACGCCGCGGGGCGATGACCGGCGCGGCTCCTGAGCCGGGGCCTTCGTCCCCGGGTGGCCGGCTCACCACCGCTCAGGGTGCCGCGATGTACGTCGGGGTGGTGCTCGGCACCGGCGTGATCGCGCTGCCCGCCCTGGCTGCCCGGGTGGCCGGCCCGGCCTCGCTGCTGGCCTGGCTGGGTCTGGCGATCTTCTCCGCACCGCTGGCGGCGACGTTCGCGGCGCTGGGCGCCAGGTACCCGGACGCCGGGGGCGTCGCGACCTTCGCCCGGCGGGCTTTCGGCGACCGGGCGGCGACGGTTGTGGGCTGGTGTTTCTACTTCGCGGTGCCGTTCGGCGCACCAGCGGCGGCGCTGTGGGCGGGCGCGTACATCTCCTCGGCGCTGAACGCCGGGACGACCGTGACCGACGTCACCGCGGTGGGACTGATGACCGTCGTCCCGCTGGCCAACGCCTTCGGCGTCCAGGTGTCCGGCCGCCTGCAACTGGGCCTGTCCGGGCTGCTCGTCGCGTTCCTGATCACCGCCATCTGCTTTTCGCTCCCGTCCGCGCGCGGGGCCAACTTGCGGCCGTTCGCGCCGCACGGCTGGGCGGCTATCGGATCAGCGGCCGACCTGCTGGTCTGGTGCTTTCTCGGCTGGGAGGCGGTCACCTACCTGTCCGCCGAGTTCCGGCGGCCGGCCAGGGACGTGCCGCGGGCCACGGCCGCGGCGGTCGTCGTGGCCGGGGGGATGTATCTCGCCATCGCCTTCGCGGTCATCGCGGTCCTCGGCCCGGCGGCCGCCACCACGAACGCGCCACTGGCCGATCTGATGGCCAGAGGGCTGGGCGGGAACGGCCGGATCCTCGCTGCCGCGGCGGGTCTGATGCTCACGCTGGGCGCGATGAACGCGTACTACGCCGGCAGCGCGAAGCTCGGGGCGGCTCTCGGCCGGGACGCCGGGCTCCCCGCCTGGCTGAGCCGCGGCAGCGTGGCCGGCCAGGTACCGCGCCGTAGCCTGGGCCTGGTCAGCGTCCTGGCCATGGCCGTGCTGGTCTTCGACGTGACCTTCGGCATCGGGGTGAAGCCGATGGTGCTGCTGACCGTCGGGTTGCTCGTGGTGGTGTACGGAGTGGGCGTGGCCGCCGCGATACGCCTGCTGCCGCGGCGCAGCAAGGCCCGCGCCGCAGCGATGGTGTCCCTGTCGGTCGTGGTGGCGCTGCTGGTGATGTCGGGGGTGTATCTCATCTGGCCGGTCGTGGTCACCGGCGGGGCGCTGCTCTACGCGCGGGCGGCCGGGCGCCGGCAGGGCCGTCAGGTTCAGCGCGGCCGCCGCGGGCGCGGCACACGGGATCTGCTCCCGGTCCGGGAGGGCGGCGAGGGCTCGGGTACGGGCAACCCGGCCAGGTAGGCGGCGGAGACCTTCTTGGCCACTACCATGCACCACGCGTCGATGACGTACTCCCGCATCTCGCCGGGGTCGAGCGCGGCCATCCAGGACTCGACCCAGTTGTAGCGCTCCTCGGACTTGATCGGCATGAAGAACTTGTCCGGCTCGGAGGCGATCAGTGCGGCTCGCTCCTCCTTGGGGAAGCCAAAGCCCATGGTGGTCTCGTCCGGCGAGATGGCGACGTAGACGATCCTGCCGATGTAGAACTTCACCCGGTCCCGGACCAGCCCCTCGGTGGTCCTGGGCAGCGACATGGCCACCTGCCGGACCTGATCGGCGGTGATCATCCTTATCGGCTCCTTCCTGATGATCACCGCCGGCCAGGTACCCGGCGGTGAGCGTATCTATATTGCCCCGCGATTGCTCTTAATTAACAGCAGGCCTCACACTGCGGTTCGCTCCCGGTAAGGCGCGGAGCACGGTCCGAGGAGGTGACGAGTATTCAGCGTATCGCCAGCACAAGACGATACCTGATGTGTCCGCCGGCATACTTCGAGGTGACCTACTCGATTAATCCCTGGATGGATCCCACCAAGCCGGTGGACAAGTCCCTGGCCATGCTGCAGTGGCAGGGACTCAGGGAACGATACGAAGAGCTCGGCCATCAGGTGGACATCATCTCGCCACGGCCGGGGCTTCCGGACATGGTTTTCGCGGCTAATGGTGGCATGATTATCGATGGCCGTGCCCTGGTGGCAAGGTTCAAGTACGCGGAACGAACCGCGGAGGCGGAGGCTTATCTCGAATGGTTCCGCTCGCGCGGAATCCACGCCGAGCAGGCGCACTGGATCAACGAAGGTGAAGGCGACATACTTTCCGTCGGACCGTGGATCCTGGCTGGGACCGGCTTCCGGACCGACCGCTACTCACACGGCGAAATAGAGGAGTTCTTTGGCCGGCCAGTGATCAGCCTGACCCTCGTGGACGAGCGATATTACCACCTGGACACGGCGCTGGCCGTGCTCAGCGACGAAGAGATCGCGTACAACCCGGCGGCGTTCTCGCCGGCCAGCGTGGGGATGCTGCGTGAGCTGTTCCCGGACGCGATCCTGGCGACGGCTGAGGACGCGACGGTGTTCGGGCTGAATGCGGTGTCGGATGGGAGACATGTAGTGCTGCCGGCGGCGGCCACGCGGTTGATCGAAGAGATTCGAGAGCGGGGGTTTGAGCCGGTGGGTGTCGACATGTCGGAGCTGTTGCGGGCGGGGGGGAGTGCTAAGTGTTGCACGCTGGAGATGCGGGGTTAGGGCGTCAGGGCGTCAGACGGCGCTGGGCACCCTTGCCCACACCCCCTGAAGGGGGTCAGAGCAGGAGGTTCGCCGGGGCTGGACGGCCGCTGGAAGGACGGCGCGGCGGGGGATGACGCGGTACGCGGCGAGGGATCTGCCTGGGGGTGGCGGTGACTGCGGGGCTAGGCGACGCGGGTGGAGGGGAGGTCGTCGGGGGAGGCGTATTCGAGGGTGCGGCGGAGGATTTGCAGGGCGCGCATGCGCATGGGGCCTATGCTGCCGATGGGGATTCCCATTCGCTCGGCAACCTCGGTATAGCTGGGGCAGTTATCGCACATCAAGAGGCGGAGAAGCTTCTCGTAGCGGGCCGGCAAGTTTGCCAGGGCAGCCTCGACTACGGGGCTGTAGTCGCCTTCTACCGGATAGACGTCGAGGGTCGCGCGGTTGTGGCGGCGGTCGTAATCTATGTCGGGTTCGGCGCAGAGGACGTAGCGCTTTGCGGCCAGGGCGATACGGACGGCTTCGCGGCGAGCGGTGACCGCCAGCCACGCGGGAAGGTGCTCGGGTTCCCGGATTTCGTGGATGTGCTCCAGGAGGCGGAGCCAGGTCAACTGAGCGGCGTCGGCGGCTTCGGTGCGCTTGAGGCCGATCGAGCTCGCGGTGTGCAGTACCAGGTGCCCGAAACGCTTGACCAGTTCATCCCAGGCGGCCCAGTCTCTGGCCTCGGCCCGGTAGAGCAACTCACTCAGCGTCCCGGCGCAATTACCCGGTTGGCGGCCGTCACTGGCACTGTGCTCGCTCGCACTGGGCTCGCTCGCACTGGCGCCGTCGAGCAGTGTGTCAGCCTGCACCATGATGTCCGTCCCTTTCGCATCGCGTCGCTCGTGACTCGCGTTGTCATCAGGGCATGCGCCCTGCTGGGCCGCCATCCGGGGTAACGGACATGGCGTCCATGGCGCCGATAAACGGGATTGTCCTCATGTCATTCTGCTGGTACGTGAAGTAGGCGTATGGGGTAATCAAGAGAGATATGTCGAGTAGGCGATTGGGATCAAACACGCGGAAGCTCAGGGCGACCACTGGGTAGAAAGACATGACACCAAGGCTGGAAAAGTAACTGTCCAGATCAAACTCAAGCTTGTAGGCGCCGCGAGGCAGCGGCGAGTCCACCCAGTCGTTAATCCGGCCGTCGTGATCTGTCAAATCTTTCTTCTCCGTGATCCAGGCGCCATCGAACTCGCGGTCCAGACGGACGGACAGGCCGATCGGCGGCTTACCGCACATACAATCGAAAACCCGCACCGAAACGCCCATCAGCTCGTAACGCTTTCGTTTCCCACTGGTTCGTTTCCCACTGGCACACTCTGGCTCTCAGGGACCAGCCCGGCGGATCGACAGCTGTCTCCGTCCCGAGGCGAATCCCGACGCAGCGATTGCTATGCTGAACCGGCCGGCTATCGCAACGGCATTCCTCCGCTATCAGCGGTCGTGGCGCGCGGCGGTCACTGCCGATAGCGCATCGATAACGGAGCGGGGGCGGCCCACCCGTACGCCGGCCGGCGTCCCAGGAGATCGGAAAGTGATGAAGCGCATTGCATACACATGCAATGAGGCTTATCCGCGGTCATGATCATCAAGCCTCCGGCGTCACGCCGAAGCCGGACAAAGCTTGATCAACTCATAGTAGATGATCTTGTGAATAACCCTAAATGGTGCATACGATTGTGTCATGCGGGCATTGGCTCCGGCGTCAAGGCTCTCGCGCCGTCTCGGGAATGGCCGGATGGCCGCCGATGCGCTCAGGCCGTCTCTAGCGGATGTGGCGACGGGTCAGGCCGTGAGCGCCAGCGGCTGGATCCACGTCGTGGACGAGCGCGAAGCCCACGTGCCGCATGGTGGCCGCGGCTGAGGTCCGGCCGATCTGGTCATCGCGCCGGGCCTTCAACTCCAGCGTGCGCGCCCCCCAGACCGACGACGGGCCGGCCTCGCGGAAGATCGCGGACGCCTCGTCGAGCAGCGGGCTGGCCGATTCCGGTTCGCCCTTCGCCAGATAGAACTCCGCGTACGCCAGCAGCACCCGCCCGCGGACCAGGTTGTCCCCCAGGCGTCCGGACAGGCTGAGCGCGGCGTGCAGGTCGTTCTCGGCCACCGCGTACTGCTCCTGTCTGGTGCGGGTGACTCCCAGGCTCCGCAGCGCGTGGATCTCCCCGACCCGGTCGCCCTCCTCCCGCACCAGTTGCAGGACGAACCTGAAGGTCCGCTCGGCCCGCTCCAGGTCTCCCTGGCGCAGGAAGAACTCGCCCAGCCGGTGCTCGGTCTGCGCCACGATCCGCGGCGCGGGCAGCGTCTGGCAGGTGACCAGCGCCTGGTCGAAGAACTCCGTCACCACCTCGAATCGCCCGAGATCCATCTGAATCTGGGCGATGCTGGTCAGCGCGTCGACCTCGCCGGCCCGGTCGCCGGCTTCGCGGAAGTCGCTCAGCGCGGCCAGGTAGCGCGCCAGCGCCTGCTCATAGCGCCCGCTCAGCCGGTCGACGAAGGCCAGGTTGGCCAGCGTGAGCGCGCGGCCGTGCGTATCCTCGATCTTCTCGAAGATGTGCAGAGCCGGCTCCAGGTAGTTCGCGGCGCTCTCGAGCCGCTCCCCCGCCGCGAGGTTGCCGAGCGAGCAGAGGATCGCCGCCTCCCCCCGCAGGTTCCCGGCCCGGCGGGTCGCCTCCAGGGCGACTTCATGGGTCTTCCGCCAGTCGTCGGCCAGGTATTCCCCCTCGAACAGCGTCACCAGCGTCATGGCCAGGTCCCAGCACAGCTCGTCGAAGCCGACCTGGGCCGACTGGAGCACAGCCGACACCAGCCCGGCCCGCTCGAAGCGCAACCAGGCCAGGGGCTTGACCAGAAGCTGGTCCACGACTTCGGCGGGTAGTGTCCAGCAGTCGGCACTGCCGTGGAGGACTGCGTAGTTTCCCCCATAGCTTCGCCGGTGCGCTTCCGCGGCCAGCGAAAGCCAGCACCCGAGGAGCCGGTGCAGGGCGAGCGCCCGCTCGGCGATCGGCTCCTCTTCGGCCAGACGTTCGAGCGCGTAGATGCGGACGAGGTCGTGCAGCCGGAAGCGGGGCGGGCCGTCGTCGGCGACCCGGACCTCGACCAGGCGCGCTTCGACCAGCGTGTCCAGCACGTCCCCGGCCGCCTCGGCCTCCACGTCGAGCAGCGGCGCGCTGACCCAGGCCGCGAAGTCCGCGGCCCCGAGCAGGCCCAGCCGCAGGAAGAGCCGCCGGGCGATCCTGCTCAGGCCGTGGTAGGACAGCGCGAGCGTGGCCCGGATCCCGACACCGCTGAGCACCAGCTCGTCCAGGCGCGTGCCTTCGTCGGTCATCCGCCGGACCATCTTGTCGATCCGCCAGTGCCTGCGCGTGGCCAGCTTGGCGGCGACGATCCGCAGCGCGAGCGGGAGGCAGCCGCAGAGCCGGACCAGGGTGAGGGCGGCCGAGGCCTCGGCCTCGACCCGCTGCCGGCCGATCACCCGGGCCAGCAGCTCGACGCTCGTCTTCTCGTCCAGGTCGTTGATCTCGAAGTGATAGGAACCGTGCAGGCCGGACAGCGGATGACGGCTCGTGATGATCACGGCGCAGCTCGGGCAGCCCGGGATCAGCGGCAGCACCTGATCCACGCTGTCCGCGTCGTCCAGAACGATCAGTATCCGCCGGTCGCCCACGACGCTGCGGTACATGGCGGTCCGCTCCGCCAGCCCGGCGGGCAGCTCCGTAGGTGACGTGCCGAAAGCGGTTAAGAACTGCGCCTGCAGCGCCAGCGGGCTCACCGGCCGGCCATCCGCTTCCCTGAGCTGGGCGAACAATTGGCCGTCCGGGTAGTCGTTCCGCACCTCGTGCGCGACGTGCAGGGCGAATGCGGTCTTGCCCACTCCAGCCTTGCCGGTGAAGACCACGATCGGCAGGTACCTGGCCTCCGGATCGCTGACGGCGAGCAGCGAGGTGACGCTCTCGCGTAGCTCCTCCCGCCCGGTGAAATCGGCGATCGCGGCGGTGAGCTGGCGCGGGACCACCGTCGCATCGCGGGACCCCCCGTCGCCGCCGGCCGGAGCCGAGGCCACCAGGCGCGATGGCGCGACGAGATCCAGAGCCGGGTCGCTGGCCAGGACGGCCTGCTCCAGCCCGCGTAGCTCCTCCCCCGGGTCCAGCCCGAGTTCCTCGATGAACAGGCGACGTGCCTCGCGGAACGACTCGAGCGCCTCAGCCTGCCGGCCGGACCGGTACAACGCCAGCATGTGCTGGGCGCGCAGCCGCTCGCGCAGCGGGTACTGGTTGACGAGCTCGCTCAAGTCGCCGGTCAGATCGGCGTGCCGCCCCAGCGACAGTTCGAGCTCGATACATTCCTCCAGCAAGCTGACCCGTTTTTCGTTCAGCCGGGTGGCCACGGCTTGCACCAGCTTGCTCTCGACGCCATCGGCCGCCGGGCCCCGCCACAGAGCCAGAGCGGCCCGCATGTTCCGCACCGCCTCTTCCAGGCGTAGCTCTCCGGCCGCGACCCGGCCGCTGCTGGCCAGCTGCTCGAACCTGTCGACGTCGAGCGCCTGCCCGGAGACGAGGATGGAGTAGCCGACCGAGCGGGTCACGATCGGGCAGCTGGCGCCTCTCCGGGCAAGCTGGCGGCGCAGCGCCGAGACACAGGTCTGTATCTGGCTCTTGGCGGTCGTCGGCGGCGTGTCCGCCCAGACCGCGTCGACGAGCCGGGCCAGAGGTACTTCCTGGTCCGCTTGCAGGAGAAGCATCGACAAGACGATCCGCTGGCGTGCACTGCCGATCTCGACGATCTCGCCATCGGCAACGACTTCGAGCGGACCGAGCAACCGGAACTGCAGGATTCCTGCCACCTCATCGACCTCGCCGCGCCGGAGACCGTTCTGACCCCTCTATCTCGGATATAGCACAGATTGCTGTCTTTGTCGCAATACGGATAGTTACGTACTGAGTTTGATCTTTAGCGACAGCCGCACCCCAATGGGCAATCTGAGTGATGCTCAGCCATTCTTGGGGCGGGTGAGATGCGGGAAAACTGAGTGAGCCTGGCCGGCGGCCGGTTACGCTGGGTAGCCTCAGCGGGCTCGCCGGTCTCATTGTGCGCATGATTATCAATCAGCACGGTCCGGCGAGCGGAGCCCGGGCAGCGGCCATCGGCCTCCGGTTGTATCAGCGGCAGCGCCCGTTGCCCTCTCCTTAAGGGAGTTGTGGGCGGCGCGGGTCAGGCATCGGGAACGGACGACGATGGGAGGAGTCCCCCGAGGTTCGGTCCCCAATCTCGCCACGACCTCTCGACACCGTACTGGCCCATGATTCCGGGAACGTCGGAAACGATGGTGAGGTTCAATGACTGACCGCGAAGTCGAGTTGCTGGCGGTTGGTGCGGGACCGTCCAATCTCGCTCTGGCTGTTGCCCTCGAGGAGCTCGCACCCGATGATCTCGCGCTGAACACGCTCATCGTGGAGCGGGCTGCGTCGGTCCAGTGGCAGCAGGGCCTGCTGCTGCCCTGGGCCAAGAGCCAGGCTTCGTTCCTCAAGGATCTGGTGACGCTGCGTAACCCGCAGAGCGAGTTCTCCTTCCTCAACTATCTCCACACCGTGGGCCGGCTCGACGACTTCATCAACATGGGCAGCTTCCTCCCCTTCCGGGTGGAGTTCTCCGAGTACTTCCAGTGGGTGGCCAGCTCTCTGTCCAAAGTACGTATCCAGCTGAACACGTCCTGCGCCTCACTGGAGCCCAGGCGGGACGCTGGTGGCGAGCTGACCGGCTGGCTGGCCCAGCTCGCCGACGGCAGCACGGTCTCCTGCCGGTACCTGGCGATCGGCGTCGGCCGGGACCCCTACATCCCACCCATGTTCGCCGGCCTGCCCGCGGGGCGCCTGGTCCACAGCACGCAGTACCGCTCCGTGGTGGCAGCCCTGGACCAGGACTTCCCGTACCGGGTGGCGGTGATCGGAAGCGCGCAGAGCGCCGCGGAGATGTACCGCTCGCTCCAGGACGACCTGCCCAACTCCCGGATCGACTGGGTGATGCGCTCGGTCGCCATCGGCGCCTACGACAAGACGAAGTTCACCAACGAGCTCTACTACCCGTCGTACGTGGACCGCTTCTACGAGGCCAAGCCGGAGGCACGCGAGCAGCTCCTCCGGGAGATGCACAACACCAACTACGCGGGGATCGAGCCGCCGTTCGTCGACGACCTCTACTCCGAGCACTACCTGGACCGGCTGGCCAAGCAGGACCGCAAGCACATGATCACGATGGCGGACGTCACGGCGGCGGAGGCGGTCGACGAGGAGGTGGTGCTGGAGATCACCGACCGCCGGACCGGCCAGGTCACCGAGCTGAACGAGGACCTGGTGTTCCTCGGCACCGGCTTCGTCCGGGAGATGCCGGCCCTGATCCGCCGGCTGGGCGAGACGCTGGGCCCGGGTCCCGTCGTGGCGAACCGCCAGTACCGGATGGTCCTGGCCGAATCCGACCGCGCCGCGGCGTGCTACCTGCAGGGCGTCAACGACGCCACGCACGGGATCGGTGACCCGCTGCTGAGCGTGGTCGCCATCCGGGCCGGCGAGATCGTGACCGACATCCTCGAGCACCGCAACGCCCTGGCCGAGGGCCGGCCGGAAGCCGGTGAGAAGGAGCCGCTCCCGGCCAGCCACGCTCCGTTCGAGTGATGTTCGACTACAACGGCCGGGCCTTCCGGCCCGGCGGCGAGGAACCCGGCGGCACGCAGGCCCGCTACCACCAGGACGGTGACCTGGTCTGGGGCGAGTTCGCCGGCGGCCACGTGCGCCGGGGCTCGCTGACCGGCACTTGCTCCCCCGACGGCGTCATCGTCTTCGCGTACTCCATGGTGCTCGACAGCGGCGAGGTGATCTCCGGCCGCTGCCGCAGCACGCCGCGGCTGCTGGAGGACGGCCGGATCCGGCTCAGCGAGGAGTGGGAGCGCTACACCCCGGGATACGACAGCGGCGTCTCCTGCCTGGAGGAGATCCTGGCCACGGACGTCAGCAGGGCGCACACCGGCTGAGGCCCAGCCGGCGTACGAGCCCCGCGTACGGGGCCCGCGTACGGGGCCCGCGTACAGGGCCCGGCTTCAGGGCTCGCCGTCAGAGGTAGCCGGCCAGCCAGGCGTGCGCCTCGGGGACGCGGTGTGCCCGGAGGGTCAGGTGCCCGTCGTTGTCGAGCAGCCTGGCCTCCACCCCCGGGATATGGCGGGACAGCCATTCGCCGTGTCCGAACGGGACGAACTGGTCCTGCCGCCCGTGCATCAGCAGCACGGGCACGGAGATGTCGCTGAGCTGGAAACCCCACGGCAGGGCCAGGCAGCGGTTGTCGTCCCACCAGCCCTGGCTGCCGGGCGCCAGCCCGGCGCGGGTGGAGGACGCCAGGAACTCGGCCATCTCCGGCACGACTGCCGCGTCGGTCGGGGTGAGCAGCGTTCCGAGCTGCTTGTTCACCGCCTCGGCCGTCAAGTCCTTCGCGTCTTCACGGTCCTGGTCGGTCTTGGCCCTGGCCGCGGCCTCGTCTTTGAAGAACAACTGGAAGTCATCGACGTTGGCCTGGCCCATGCCGGCGTACCAGTCCAGCCCCTCGGCGTCGTAGGGGGCCAGAGACGCGAGCGAGGCGGCGGCCGCCACCAGATCCGGGAGCAGCGCGGCACAGGCCAGCACGTGCGGGCCGCCGCCCGAGATCCCCCACATGGCCAGCCGGTCAATGCCCAGCCCGGCGCAGATCGCCCGCACGTCGCCGGTGCAGTCGGCCACCAGGCGCCCGGGGGCCGGTGACGATTCCCCGTAGCCCGGCCGGTCGTAGCTGATTAACCTCAGGCCGCGTTCCTCAGCGTCCCGCTGGTTGGGACCGTACAGGTGCCGGGAGCCCGGCGTGCCCATGTGCACGAGCACCGGCTTGCCGTCCGGATCGCCTGCGTCCTGGACCGCCAGCGTCCTGCCGTCCGGAGTGCGGACCGTTCGCTCCATGTGACCTCCTTCGGGCCGGGCGCACTGATCGCGGCTTCCCCTGGAGCATAAGGCCGGAGAACGGGGTCGGTCAGCCCCCGGTTTCCGTGGCCGCGAGCGCGTGCCGCCGGGACTCCCCGAGCGGGGCGGCCGTCTACCCTGCTCACGGACGGGCTGCGGTTCCGCTCCGGGGCGGGACCGGAATCCGGGTGAGGTCGCGGGCAAGCACGATCTCACCGTTGAAGCGGCTGGCCGCCTCGTCGGCCAGCCGCTGGCCGTCACCGTCGTCGTAGCGCTGGGAGAAGTGGGCCAGCACCAGCAGCCGCGCCGCCGACTCGGCCGCGATACGGCCGGCCTGGCCGGCGGTCAGGTGCCCGCGCTCCCGCGCCAGCGCGGCATCGGCGTTGGCGAAGGTGGACTCGCAGACCAGCATGTCCGCCCCGTCGGCCAGGGCGAACGCCGCGTCACACAGCCGGGTGTCCATGATGAACGCGAACCGCTGCCCCCGCCTCGGCGCGCTCACCTCCTGCAGTGTCACCGTCCGGTCCCCGACGACCAGACGGCCCTCGCGCTGCAGGCGCCCCACGTCGGGGCCGGCGATACCCAGTGCGGCCAGCTTGTCCGGCAGCATCCGCCGCCCGTCCGGCTCGGCCAGCCGGTACCCAGTACACGGCACGCTGTGCGACAGCCACCGGCCTTCCAGGCAGAACTCCGGTTCGGTCATGATCACGCCCTCGTCGGCGACCGGTCGTTCCCGCAACCGCAGTGTGTCGTGGTACAGGGTGGCGTGCCGCAGCCGCAGGAACACCTCGCGGTTTTCCGCCGGATAGCTGATCTCGACCACGTGCCGCACCCCGTCCAGGGACATCCGCTGCAGCACGCCCGGCAGGCCGAGGCAGTGATCCCCGTGGAAGTGCGTGATACAGACCCGGGTGATCTGGCTCGCCGTGACCCCGGCGAACAGCATCTGCCGCTGGGTCCCCTCACCCGGATCGAACAGGAAGCCTTCTGCCTCCCAGCGGAGGAGATAACCGTTGTGGTTGCGAGTTCGCGTGGGCGCCTGGCTCGCTGTGCCAAGGACGACTAGTTCGCGGTTGGACACGACCTTGACCTTACGCGGTGCCCCCGCTTGACCAGCCACACGATCAATCGGGGAGCGTCTGGCCGGATACGATTCGCCATGCGGCGTGAGCCAACGGGTAGGTGACGCTTTATGACCGATGCTGGACGCGAGACACGCCGGTGGCGGCGAGCGGTGCCTGACGATATTTCCGAGGAGGCCGCCAGCCTGGCCTCTGAAGTCAGTGAGGCGCAGCAGGCTGAGGAACGGCGCCGGCTGACCGAGAGGTTCACCGCCGCCGCGCTGGCCGGAGCGCGGCGGACCGGGCGGAGCATGCGGGCCGCCCGGCGCGGTGTGGGTACGGGTACGGGCTGGCTGACCGGTCAAGTGATGGCCATGGCACCCCGGCTGCGGGTTCGGGACCAGACGGCGCTGCAGGCGCAGTTTCCCGGGAAGTCCGCCGAGGACATCGCTGATGCGCTGATCGAAGGCGCGGCGCGGGCTTCGGCGGCGGTCGGCGGAGCGGTCGGGGCCTGGGCCGCGCTGCCGGTGGTGCCCGCCTTCCCGGCCGAGGTGGCCACGGAGACGCTGGCCATCGTCGGCATCGAGATCAAGCTGGTGGCCGAGTTGCACGAGGCCTACGGCCTGCCCGCCACCGGCAACGCGGCCGACCGGGCGACCGCCTACGTAGCATCGTGGGCGCATCGGCGCGGGGTGTTCATGGTCCCCGGCGGACTGGTCCTGGCGGCCGGATCTCCGTTGGCCCGGCGGTTGCGCTGGCGGCTCGCGACCCGTGCGGGCCGGACCGTGTTCTCCCTGGGCCCGCTGTTCACCGGGGCCGTGGCGGGAGCCATGATCAACCGGCACGAGACCCGCAAGCTCGGCCTGGAGATCCGCGCCGACCTGCGCGGCCGCGCTGTATCGGCGGCGCGCGAACTCGGTGCCTAGGCCGTGTCTCGTAGATCTTCGGCGGCGCGGACCGGCCAGCGCTGGCACCGAGATCCACGAGACGCGGCCTAACTGATGGCCGGGCGGTGGGAATTCTGGATCGACCGGGGCGGTACTTTCACCGATGTCGTGGGCCGGCGCCCGGATGGCACTCTGGTTGTCCGTAAGTTGCTTTCCGAGCATCCCGGCGCGTACCAGGACGCGGTCCTGGCCGGCATTCGCGGGCTGCTCGGTGTTCCGCCCGGCGAGCCGATCCCGGCCGGCCGGATCGCCTCCGTCCGGCTGGGCACCACGGTGGCCACCAACGCGCTGCTTGAGCGCCGCGGCGAGCCCACGGTGCTGGTCATCACGCGTGGCTTCACTGATGCGCTGCGCATCGGCTACCAGAACCGGCCGCGCATCTTCGACCGTAGGATCCTCCTCCCGCAGATGCTGTACACCAGGGTGATCGAGGTGACCGAGCGAATCAGCGCGCACGGCGACGTGGTCGTGCCGCTGGATGAGGATGCGGTGGCCGCCGACCTGCGCGCCGCCTACGCGGACGGCTTTCGCGCGGTGGCCGTGGTGTGCCTGCACGGCTATCGATACCCGGCGCACGAGGCCCGGATCGGCGCAATCGCCTACGGCATCGGCTTTAGCCAGGTGTCCGAGTCGAGCACGACCAGCCCGCTGATGAAGCTGGTGTCCCGCGGCGACACCACGGTAGTGGACGCCTACCTGTCGCCCATCCTGGCTCGCTACATCGACCAGGTGGCCGCTGAGCTGCCTGGGGTACGGCTACTTTTCATGCAGTCCAACGGCGGGCTGGCCGACGCGCGCCGGTTCCGGGGCAAGGACTCGATCCTGTCCGGGCCGGCCGGCGGCATCGTCGGGATGGCCCGCAGCAGCGCCACGGCTGGTTTCAGCCGGGTCATCGGGTTTGATATGGGCGGCACCTCCACGGACGTGTCACATTTCGCTGGCGAGTTCGAGCGGCAGTACGAGACGGAGGTTGCCGGGGTCCGGATGCGGGCGCCGATGCTGAGCATTCATACCGTCGCGGCCGGCGGCGGGTCGATCCTGCACTTCGACGGCACTCGCTATCGCGTCGGGCCGGACTCGGCAGGCGCCAGCCCGGGGCCTGCATGTTATCGGCGTGGCGGGCCGCTTACCGTGACCGACGCGAACCTGATGCTCGGCCGGATCCAGCCCAATCACTTCCCGAGGGTCTTTGGTCCGCGCGGAGACGAACCGCTAGACGCCACCGCCACCAGGCAAGGTTTCGCGCAGCTCGCCGGGCGGATCACCGCCGCGAGCGGCCGGCCGCTCAGCGCAGCGGAGGTGGCGGCCGGCTTCCTTGAGATCGCCGTGGCGAACATGGCGAACGCGATCAAGAAGATATCGGTACAGCGCGGCTACGACGTCACCGAGTACGCGCTGGCCACCTTCGGTGGCGCGGGCGGCCAGCACGCGTGCGCGGTCGCGGATGCGCTCGGCATGACCACCGTGCTCATCCATCCACTCGCTGGCGTGCTGTCCGCGTACGGTATGGGACTCGCGGACGTCAGCGCGATCCGCGAGTCAGCAGTGGAGGCGGAGCTGTCAGAAGATACCTTGGCGGATGCCGCCGAGCTTGTGAAACGCCTGGAGGGAGGGGCCAAGGCCGAGCTGGCCGCCGAGGGGGTCCCCGGCCATCATGTCCGGGCTGCCCGCCGTGCCCATCTCCGGTACGCGGGGACCGACACCGCGCTGACCGTACCGCTCGCCGGCCAGGAGAGCCTGGTGCGCGCCTTCGAGAAGGCCTATCTGCGGCACTTCTCCTTCCTGACACCGGACAAGCCGATCGTGCTGGAAGCGGTGTCGGTCGAACTGACGGCGGTCCGCCGGGCCCCGGCGCCTACCCCGTCCGCGAGCCCATCAGAGCCTGTCGTAGCGCCCGGCCCGGACCGGGCCCGGGTGCCCATGTTTACCGGCGGCGGCTGGGCCGAGGTGGACCTGCTGCCGCGCAGCGAGCTGCGCCCGGGCGGCGTCATACCCGGCCCCGCCATCATCACGGAGGAGTTCGCCACGACCGTGGTCGAGCCGGGCTGGCAGGCGAAGCTGACCGGCCGCAGGGACTTGCTGCTGACCAGATCACGCGGCACCGGGCGCCACCACGCCGCCGGAACCGCCGCCGATCCCGTGCTGCTGGAGATCTTCAACAACCTGTTCATGTCGGTCGCCGAGCAGATGGGCGCCCGCCTCAGAAGCACGGCACACTCAGTCAACATCAAGGAGCGGCTGGACTTCTCCTGCGCCGTCTTCGACGCGTCCGGGCAGCTCATCGCCAACGCGCCGCACATGCCGGTGCACCTGGGGTCCATGGGCGAGAGCATCAAGCTGGTCATCGGCCGCAACCCAGGGCGCATCCGGCCCGGTGACGTCTTCATGCTGAACGATCCCTACCACGGTGGCACCCATCTCCCCGACATCACCGTGGTCACCCCGGTCTTCGGCGCTGGCGGCAGGACTGGCGAGATCCTTTTCTTCGTCGCCGCCCGCGGCCATCACGCCGAGATCGGCGGGATCACGCCCGGCTCCATGCCCGCGTCCAGCACCAGGGTCGAGGAAGAGGGCGTGCTCATCGACAACTGGCGGCTGGTCGAGGGCGGCGTGTTGCGCGAGGCAGAAACGGCCAGCCTGCTGAGCTCGGCCCAGTATCCCTCCCGCGACCCGGCCGCCAATCTCGCGGATCTGCGCGCGCAGGTCGCGGCGACCGAGAAGGGCGCCGCGGAGCTGCGCCAGCTTGTGCGTCACTTCGGCCTGGACGTGGTGACCGCCTACATGGGCCATGTGCAGGACAACGCCGAGGAGGCAGTACGCCGGGCCATCGCTGGGCTGCGCAGCGGCGAGTACCGCTATGAGCTGGACAACGGCGCGGTGATCCAGGTCGCGGTGCGGGTGGACCGCCGCCAGCGGACCGCTGAGATCGACTTCACCGGCACCTCGGCGCAGCTCCCCGGCAACTTCAACGCTCCCTCGTCCGTCGCCATGGCTGCGGTCCTTTACGTCCTGCGGACCCTGGTGGACGACGACATCCCGCTGAATTCCGGCTGCCTCAAGCCGGTCACGGTGATCAGCCCGCCGGGCACCTTGCTGTCACCGGAGTTCCCCGCCGCCGTCGCTGCGGGGAACGTGGAAACGTCCCAGGCCGTCACCGGCGCGCTGTACGCCTCCCTGGGCATCATGGCCGAGGGGTCGGGGACGATGAACAACCTCAGCTTCGGCAACGACCGCTACCAGTATTACGAAACAGTGGCGAGCGGATCGGGGGCCGGCGACGGGTTTGACGGCACGTCTGTGGTGCAGACACACATGACCAACTCCCGGCTCACCGACCCGGAGGTGCTGGAGTGGCGCTATCCGGTCCGGCTGGAGTCCTATGAGATCCGGCGCGGCAGCGGCGGTGCGGGACGCTGGCGCGGCGGCGATGGGGGACGGCGGCGGCTGCGCTTCCTCGCGCCGATGACCGTGAGCCTGCTGAGCGGACACCGGCGGATCCCGCCTTACGGGATGGCGGGCGGGCAGTCTGGCGAACTCGGCCGCCAGTGGTTGGAGCATCCCGACGGGCGGGTCACCGAGTTGCGCGGCTGTGACTGCGTCGAGGTGGCTGAGGGCGACCTATTCGTGCTGGAAACCCCAGGGGGAGGCGGTTTCGGGACACCGGCCTGATCGCGGTCGACTGGTGTCCGGGGTGACTCCGGCGTGACAACATGATCAGATGGACGTGCTGCGCACCCCAGAGGATCGCTTCGACGGGCTGCCCGGGTTCGGCTTTCCGCCGCGCTACGCCGACGCGGGCGGGCTGCGGATGGGCTACGTCGAGGCCGGGCCGGCCGACGGCGAGCCGGTGCTGCTGCTGCACGGCGAGCCGAGCTGGTCGTTTCTCTACCGCCGGGTGATGCCGGTGCTCGCGGACGCGGGACTGCGCGCGATCGCGCCGGATCTCATCGGCTTCGGGCGGTCGGACAAGCCGGCCGGGATCGGGGACCACAGCTACGCGCGGCACGTGGAGTGGGTCAGGTCGTTCGCCTTCGACGCGCTTGACCTGCACGGGGTGACCCTGGTCGGGCAGGACTGGGGCGGGCTGATCGGGCTGCGGCTGGTGGCCGAGCACCCGGCCAGGTTCGCCCGGGTGGTGGCGGCCAACACCGGGCTGCCCACCGGTGATCAGCGGATGCCCGAGGTCTGGCTGCGGTTCCGCGAGGTGGTGCGGACCGCGCCGGAGCTGGACGTGCCGCGGCTCGTGCAGTCCGGCTGCCAGACCACACTGGACGAGGCGGTGCTGGCGGCCTACCAGGCGCCGTTCCCCGGCCAGAGCTTCATGGCCGGGCCGCGGGCCATGCCCGGTCTGGTCCCGGCCAGGCCCGATGACCCGGCCGCCCCGGCCAACCGGGCGGCCTGGCAGCGCCTGACCGCCTGGGACAAGCCGTTCCTGGTGGCCTTCAGCGACCGGGACCCGATCACCGGGGGGATGGCGCCCATACTCAAGACCGTCATCCCCGGTGCGGCCGGGATCGATCATCCGGTGATCGAGGGCGCGGGTCACTTCCTCCAGGAGGACGCCGGGGAGCGACTGGGGGCGGCGATCGCCGGTTTCATCCGCGATCACCCGGCCGGCGACTGAAGTCCAAAGTTGTGCATTTACCCCAGATCCGGCTGTTGGGAGGAACGTAGCAATCCTGTTACGGTGCGTCAGTGGGAAGTCGAGTGCTGCCGGTTCAGCAGCGAAGCCGTGATCGTCGCGAGTCGCTGCTGCGGGCGGCGGCGGAGCTGATCGCCGAAGGCGGGCCCAGGGCCGTCACGCACCGCGCCGTGGCCAACCGGGCCAGGGTCCCCCAGGCGTCGACGACGTACTACTTCGACTCCATCCATCAGCTCACCGACGAGGCGCTCCGGCTGCACCTGTCCGAGCGGACCGCAGAGCTGCAGGCGATGATCGCGTCGGCGAGCGGTAAGGGGAACAGCCCCGAGCAGGTGGCCAGGATGCTCTCGCAGATGCTGATCGCCCGGACCCGGGAGATCGCCATCGCCCAGTTCGAGGTGTACCTGCAGGCGGGGCGGGACCCCGAGCTGCGCGGCTACGTCGAGGACGCGCTGGCCACGTTCGCCAGCATCGCCGAATCCGTCCTCAAGTTCCTGGGCGCCCGCGACCCGGTCCGGGCCGCCCCCGCCTTCGTCGCGCTGATCGACGGGTTCCTGCTGCACCGGGTGGCCCGGCCGCGCGAGGTGGAGCAGGACGCCGAAGCCCTGTTCGAGGCGCTGCGCGCGCTGTTCATCGCACACGTGATGGACGAGCGGGAGTTCGGCCGGTGGCGGGAACGGCTGAACCAGGCGTTCCCGCCACCGGAGTAGAACGTCTCGTACAGTCGTCTCATGTGCCGCAGCATCAAGACCTTGCGTGAGCCGTATGCCGAACGCGTCACCGACGCCGACATTCGCGCCGCCGCCCTCCAGTATGTCCGGAAGGTCAGCGGGTTCCGCACGCCCGCGCCACATAACGCGGAGGCCTTCGACCGTGCGGTGGACACCATCGCGGCCGCCACCGGGCAGCTGCTCGACCAGATCGAGGTCCGGGGCGCCCGCGCGGCCCGCTGATGGCGATTCTGCCCGGCTGGCAGTTCATCTTGACAGAGGCTCTCTTTTAAGAGTTACTATCAAAAGGTTGTTACTGCCGGAGGAACGTGCCGGAGGAGCGTGCCGGAGGAGCGTGCCGGAGGAGCGTGACTGTCATGGTTGCTACGGAGACCCGCAAGTGGTGGGCGCTCATCGCCATCGCGGCCAGTGTCGTGGTGGTCGGCCTGGATCTGACCGTGCTGAACCTGGCGCTGCCCACGCTCGCCCGTGACCTGCACGCGTCGACCGGTGACCTGCAGTGGTTCTCCGATGCCTACAGCCTGGTGCTGGCTGCGGCGGTGCTGCCCGCCGGGTTGCTCGGCGACCGGATCGGCCGCAAGAAGGTGCTGTTGTACGCGCTGGCCGCGTTCGGCGCTAGCTCGGCCGCCTGTGCCTACGCAGGCGGGGTGGGCGAACTGATCGCCGCCCGCGCGGTGCTCGGGCTTGGCGCGGCCGCGATCCTGCCGCTGTCGCTGTCGGTGCTGCCCGTGCTGTTCACGGCCGAAGAGCGGCCGAAGGCGATCGCGATCATGGCGTCCGCCACGTTCCTCAGCTTCCCGATTGGGCCCCTGCTGGGCGGCTGGCTGCTGGACAACTTCTGGTGGGGCTCGGTGTTCCTGATCAACGTGCCGGTCGTGGCGCTCGCGCTGATCGCGGTGGCCTTCCTGATGCCCGAGTCGCGCAGCCAGCAGCGGCCGCGGATGGACTTCACCGGCGTGCTGATCTCAGCCCTCGGCCTGACCGGGGTGACCTACGGTTTCATCAAGGCCGGCCAGAACGGCTGGAGCGACGCCGCGAGCCTGGCCACGATTGCCGCCGGCGTCGTGGTCCTGGTCGCATTCGTCGGCTGGGAGCGCCGGGTCCGCGCCCGCCGCGGCCAGCCGGTCGTCGACCTGTCGCTGTTCTCCTCGGCCGGCTTCACGTGGGGCACGCTGCTGGCCACGCTGGTGTCGTTCTCCCTGTTCGGCGTGCTGTTTGCGATGCCACTGTACTTCCAGGACGTCCGCGGGCTCAGCGCGCTGGGCAGCGGCCTGCGGCTGCTGCCGCTGATCGGCGGCATGGTGGCGGGCATGATCGGCGGCAGCCGCCTGCAGAATCCGCGCCGGAGGACAGACGGCCAGCCGGCCGCTCCTCCGGTTTCGCTCAAGGTCCTGGTCACCGTGGGGTACGTGGTGATGGCGGCCGGGCTGGCCGTCGGCACCCTGACCCGGGCGGGCAGCGGCACCGGCTTCGCCTCCGCCTGGTTCGCGGTGGCCGGCCTCGGTCTCGGGATCGCGATGCCGGCGGCCATGAACGCCGCGATCAGCGCGCTCTCAGCCGAACGAAGCGGGTCTGGCACCGCGCTCATCACGGCCATGCGCCAGGTGGGAGCCACCATCGGGGTGGCCGTACTGGGCACCGTAATTAATGACGCGTACCGGAGCGGGTTGCACCTGGCCGGGCTGCCGGCCGCCGCGGCCAGCGCTGTGCGGCAGGGCGTCAGCGCCGGGGTCCAGGTGGCACACGAGGCCGGCTCGGCCGTGCTGCTCGATCTGGTGCGGAGCTCGTACGTGCACGGCCTGGACGTCATGCTGTGGGTGTGCGCGGGTATCGCGCTGGTCAGCGCGCTGCTGGCGCTGCTCTTCCTGCCTCGCGTGGCCGGAGAAGCCCGGCCGCCGGAGGCGGGGGAGGCCGGCGCCGCGTCTCCCGCTGACGAGGCACAGCGGGCAGAATTGGGACGGTGAGTGACACGCCGGATCACGCCGAGGTCAAGCCCGGTGGCCTGCGGGAGCGGAAGAAGGCCAGGACCCGGCTGGCCATCCGGCAGCACGCGCTCCGGCTGTTCCGCGAGCAGGGCTACGAAGAGACCACGGTCGAGCAGATCGCCGAAGCCGCGGAGGTGTCGCCGAGCACGTTCTTCCGGTACTTCCCGACCAAGGAGGACGTGGTCATGCAGGACGACTTCGACCCCATCGCGATCGCGAAGTTCGAGGCCCAGCCGGCCGGCCTGCACCCGGTGGCCGCCCTGCGGGTCGCGATGCGGGAGACGTTCGCCGAGGCCGAGCCGGGGGAGCTCGAGCAGTGGCACGAGCTGATCAAGCTGGCGGTGTCGGTGCCCGAGTTGCGCGGCCGGCTGCTGGATGACTTTGTCCGGACGGGAGGGCTGACCGCCGAGCTGTTCGGCAAGCGGCTGGGCCGGGATCCGGACGACCTCGCCATCCGGACTGTCGCCGGCGCCGTGGTGGGTGTCGGGATCGCCATGATGGGGGTCGCGCTGGACGCTCCGGATGCCGACTTCGTAGCCCTCATGGACGCCGGGCTGGCTCGGCTGGAGGCGCTCCCGCTCTAGCGGCATTGTCTCCAGCCGCTTCGTCTCCAGCCGCGTCGTCCATAACGATCGCGGGTTGCGGCGGGCGTGTCTCCGGCCGTGTGGCCAGCACGGAGCCCGTCAGGATCAGCACGAACGAGGCCACGATCGCCGCGGTCAGCGGCTCGCCGAGCACGGCGACGCCCAGGACGACCGCCACCGCCGGGTTGACATAGGTGATCACGGTGGCGCGCGCCGGACCCACTTCCGCGATCAGCATGAAGAAGCCGAGGAAGGCCAGGCCCGTGCAGACCACGGCCAGCACGGCCAGCGAGCCGAGCACGCGGGCGGGGGGGACGGAGTGCGGGAGGGTGGCGATCGCGCCCGGCGCGAGCACCACGGCGGCGAAGGTCAGGCACACCGCGGTCATGCCGAGCTTGGGCAGATCACCCAGCTTGCGGCTGGCGATCAGCGGGCCGACAGCATAGCCGGCGGCGGTCAGCAGCACTTCGGTCACCGGCCACGCGCCGCCCCCGGTGGCCCGCCCGGCCAGCAGGGCCACGCCGCCGAGGCCGACGAGCAGGCCCGCGCAGCGGGTGAGGGTGAGCCGGTCGGCGTCACCGGTCAGGCGGGCGAACACCACCCCCATGATGGGGACGGCGGCGATCAGCAGGCCGCTCAGTGAGCTGGACAGACGTCGCTCCGCGCTGGACAGCAGCAGCCAGGGGCCGACGATCTCGATCAGGGTGAACAGGACCAGCCAGCGCCAGCTCGCCAGCAGCAGCCAGACCTCGCGGCGGCGCAACGCGATGGGCAGCAGCAAGGCAGCCGCCAGGGCGGTGCGGGTGAACACGAGCACGGGCGGAGAGACGCCCTCGTCGGCGATCTTGATGAACAGGTAGGGCAGCCCCCAGATCACGCTCATCGCCGCGAACAGCAGCCACCCTCGCCGGCTCACCTCAGCCTCCTTCGTTCTCCCAGGGAGCTAAACCTCCCGTATCGCCGCTTATTCCAGGGCGTCCAGGCGCGCAATATTTCGTCATCCGGGCAGGCGGACCCCTGGCCACGCCCCGGACGCGGCCAAGGCCAGACCCGGCTAACCTCGACAGCGACATGCCCAGCGACCCAGAGCCGGAGCGGCTGGCCCAAGGCCCAGCCGGGACAGGTCCTGCGCCGGATGACCCGACCAAGATCGATGGGGAGCTTTGCTCATCAGATGGGCACAAAGTCCCCATCGATCTTGGACTCGGCGAGCCTGCAACCGGACAGGACGGGACGGCGCGGGACACGGCCGGGCCGGACGCGGCCGGACCGGACGGGACGGCGCGGAACCAGACTGGGCGAGACCGGACCAGGCAGAACGCGACCGGGCAGGACGCGACCGGACCGGACGG
>DASZAD010000034.1:0-7384 GCA_035945415.1 Streptosporangiaceae bacterium | reverse complement strand
TGTCTAGGGCCTCTCAGCGGCAGTACCTTCGAGGGTGGCGACGGCAATCTCCTCGTCAATACCCCAGGCAACACCGACTGGGCGAACGTTAAGGGGCTCAACCCGGGGTTCGACCTGCCTAGCGGCACTGGGGATAACTCGTTCGGCCAGGGCACCAAGGAAGACAACCCGGCTGTCACGGTGGTCAGCGGCTCGATCCCGCCGAACAAGAGCGACCTGACCCGTTTCTACGAGGCGTCGGAGTTCGCCAGCAACAGCAACTTCCTGTATCTGGCCTGGGAGCGGACCAACGTTCTGGGCTCGGCCAACATGGACTTCGAGATCAACCAGGTCACCACGCCGGGGCTGGGAACTCCCGGCGCCCACACCATCAACCGGACCGCGGGCGACCTGCTGGTCACCTTCGACTTCACCAACGGGGGCGGCACCCCCACCCTGGGGCTGCTGCGGTGGGTGACCTCCGGCCCGACCAGCCAGTGCTTCTCCAGCAACTCCCTGCCGTGCTGGGGCAACCACGTGATCCTCAACGGCACCGACTCGATCGGGGCGGTCAACAACCTCGACGCCGTCAGCGACCCGATCGCGCCCGGCGCACCCAGGAGCCTGCCCCCCCTGACCTTCGGCGAGACGGCCATCAACCTGACCGCCGCCGGGGTCTTCCCGCCGGGGACCTGTGCGGCCTTCGGCAGCGCGTTCCTCAAGAGCCGCGCCTCGGCGGCCTTCGGCTCCGAGGTCAAGGACTTCGTGGCGCCGGTCCCGGTGAACATCAGCAACTGCGGCCAGGTGACGATCATCAAGCACACCGACCCGCGCGGGCTGAACCAGGACTTCAGCTACACCTCCACCCTGCCGGACCCCGCAGCCGGCTCGACGACGCCGGCCTGCACGGCGGACACCACACCCAGTGGCTTCACGTTGAACGACAACGGCAACACCAACGGAGACAACAGCGCCAACACCGAGGACTGCGCGAACGTCGTGGCGGGCAGCTACACCGTCACCGAGGGAGCCGAACCGGCCAACTTCACCCTGGAGAGCCTGACCTGCACGGCGACGCCAGGTTCGAGCGGGGCCCAGGACGGCGCGAACCCGTTCCAGGCCAACATCAGTGTGATCCCGGGCGGTCACGTGACCTGCACCTACACCAACCATGGAGCAGGAGCCATCCTGATCACCAAGACCGCTAAGAACCACAACCTCGGCGCGGGACAGCATCCACTGGCCGGGGCGACCTTCACGGTCAATGGCGTCTCCAAGACCACCGGCGCCGACGGCCAGGCCTGCTTCGACGGGCTCACCATCGGGACGGCCTACACCGTCACCGAGACGTCCGCACCCCCGGGGTACTCGATCGACACCACCTCCCAGACCGTGACACCCACCAGCCCGGCCAGCTGCACCAGCGGCACACCGGCCAGCGTCAGCTTCACCGACTCGCCGCTGACCGACATATCCGTGAACGCCTCCTCTGAAGCAGCGGGCGCCACGAACTCCACCATCACCTGCGTGGACTCCGGCAACACCAACATCGGTAACTCGCCCCAGGGCCCCGCCGACCCGGTGAACGTGAGCGCCAACGGCCTCAAGCCCGGCATCTACACCTGCACCATCAACATCGACCCCTGACGGGACACGTCCAGGGAGTAAACGGATGGGGGGCAGCCGCGAGCTGCCCCCCATCACCATCACCGGCCGTGTCCCGGCCAGAGGCGGCCGTCTTGACCCTCCGTGGCCTGGGTTTTCTATCTCGCGCCGCGGACCGTGCCATCCACGTGCCGGTCTCGCCGCCCCGCACCATCCGGCCTCGCCATCCCCGCGGATGTGCTTGAGTGGGTAGCGCCGGAAGTTCTCGCCACTGCCAAGGAGCCGGGTATGTCCGCTGGCCTGCCGCCGCTCAGCTACCTGCCGGGCTTCGGTAACGAGCACGTCAGCGAAGCGGTGCCCGGAGCGCTCCCGGCCGGCCGGAACTCGCCGCAGCGGCCACCGTTCGGCCTGTACGCCGAGCAGATCAGCGGCACGGCCTTCACCCAGCCGCGGGCCGTGAACCGCCGCACCTGGGTCTACCGGATCATGCCGTCGGCCGCGCACCCCCCGTTCCGCAGGATCGGGAACGGGCTGCTGCGCAGCGCGCCCTTCCATGAGGTCGAGCCGGACCCCAACCGGCTGCGCTGGGACCCGCCGCCGCTGCCCTCGCTGAGCACCGACTTCGTGGACGGCCTGTACACCGTCGGCGGGAACGGCGACACCCTCAGTCACACCGGGATCGGCATCCACTGGTACGCGGCGAACACGTCCATGACGGACAGATACTTCGTGGACAGCGACGGCGAGCTGCTGCTCGTGCCCCAGTCCGGCCGGCTGCTGCTGCACACCGAGCTGGGCACCCTGCTCGCGGCGCCCGGCGAGATCGCGGTGATCCCGCGCGGGATCAGGTTCCGGGTGGAGCTGCCCGACTCCAGCGGCCGGGGATACATCTGCGAGAACTACGGCGCCGTCTTCACCCTGCCCGAACGCGGCCCGATCGGAGCGAACGGGCTGGCGAACGAGCGGGACTTCCTGGCTCCGGTCGCGGCCTACGAGCAGGGCCGCCGGGAGGTGCAGGTGATCCAGAAGTTCGGCGCCAACCTGTGGGTCGCGGACTACGACCACTCGCCGCTGGACGTCGTGGCCTGGCACGGCGACTACACGCCGTACAAGTACGACCTGGCCAACTTCATGGTCATCGGCACGATCAGCTTCGACCATCCGGATCCGTCGATCTTCACGGTGCTGACCTCGCCGACCGGCTCCCCCGGGCTGGCCAACGTGGACTTGGTCGCCTTCGCGCCGCGCTGGCTGGTGGGCGAGGACACCTTCCGGCCGCCGTGGTTCCACCGCAACATCATGAGCGAGTTCATGGGGCTGGTCCGGGGCGTCTACGACGCCAAGGCGGAGGGCTTCCTGCCCGGCGGGGCCAGCCTGCACAACTCGTTCAGCTCGCACGGGCCCGACGCCGAGACGTACGAGCGCGCCAGCTCGATGGACCTGACGCCGCAGAAGATCGATGACACCCTGGCGTTCATGTTCGAGACCAGATGGCCGGTCGTGCCCACCAGGTACGCGATGGACGCCGAGCACCGCCAGCGTGACTACGACAGCGTCTGGCGGGATCTGACCCCGGGGTTCGTCCCGCCAGAAGGGAACGGCCAGCCAGCCGTCCCGGTTAACGATCTCGCTCGTGGGTAGCCGGCTACCTATGTCGTCCGCCAGCGACGTCCTGCTCGCGCGCCGGTATCGCCTGGTCAGCCGCATAGCAGCGGGGGGCTACGGAGAGGTGTGGCGGGCCACGGACACGGTCCTGGGCCGCCCGGTGGCGATCAAGCTGCTGCGGTCCGGCTTCTTCCAGGGCGGGGCCAGGCCGTCCGAGGCCCAGGCTCTGCCGTCCGAGGCCCAGGCCCTGCCGTCCGAGGCCGAGGAGACGCTGGCCCGGTTCCGCGCCGAGGCCAGGCACGCCGGGGCGCTGTCGCACGAGAACATCGCGCACGTCTACGACTATGGCGAGCCCGATCCGCCGCAGCCGCCCTTCCTGGTCATGGAGCTCATCGACGGGCCGTCGCTGGCCGGTGTGCTGGCCCGCGGGCCGCTGCCCCCGCGGCAGGTCATGGACATCGTCGCCCAGACGGCGGCGGGCCTGCGGGTGGCCCACCAGGCCGGCCTGGTGCACCGCGACATCAAGCCCGGCAACCTGTTGCTCAGCCACGGCCGCGTGGTGAAGATCACCGATTTCGGCATCTCGCACGCGGCCGGCTCCGCTCCAATTACGCAGACCGGGATGCTGGTGGGCACGGCAGCCTACCTCGCGCCGGAGCGGGTCAGCGGAGGCCCCGCCACTCCCGCGAGCGACCTGTACTCGCTGGGCATGGTCGGCTACGAGTGCCTGACCGGCGCCGCGCCCTTCACCGGGAACGCGATAGAGATGGCGCTGGCGCACCGCGACCGCCCGCTGCCGCCGCTTCCACCGTCGGTGCCGCCCGGGGTGGCCGCGCTGATCGCGGAGCTGACCGCCAAGGACCCGGCCGCCCGGCCGGCCAGCGCCGCCGACGTGGCCCTGCGGGCCGGTCAGCTCCGGGACCAGCTGGCCGGGGGCGGCACTGCGTTCCCCGCTGGCGCGCCAGCCGCGCCGTTCGCCCCGGGAGCACCAGCCGCTCCGTTTCCCGCGGGGGCACCAACCGTACCGCCGGGCGCTGAGCCAGGCCCGGCGGCGGGAGACCAGCCGACCAGAGTCCTGGCCCAGGTGCCGGGGCGGGGGCCGAGGCGCGGCCGGGCGGGGCGCGCCGCCGCGATCGCCGCCGCCGCGGTGGTGGCGGCCATCTTGATCGGCGTGGCGCTGGCCGCCAGGAGCGGGCCGAATCGCCCGCTGACCCCCCCGCCGGGCCAGCCGACGTCGCACACGCCGTCGGCCCAGCTCGCCAGCGTCAACAGCGCGTCGCTGATCGGGCAGCCAGTCGACGACGTGGTCCGCCAGCTACGTCAGCTCGGCCTTCAGGTGCGCGTGCTCCGGCAGCCCAGCGACCAGCAGCCGCCAGGGACCGTGACGTCGGTATCCCCGTCCGGTCAGGTGCCCGTCGGCACCCTGGTCACGGTGATCGCGGTGCCCCAGTCCCACGACCAGGGGCATCACCACGGCCATGGCGGAGGTAACGGCAACAGCCGCGGCGACTAGATCCACGAGACACGGCTTAGGCATTCGCGATGTATCGTAATCCAGACTGACTCGTGGCCGAAGGCCGGCCCGCACGCCGCTCCATCCGACACGCATGGCACGCCTCGAGCACAACCCCTCGGGAACGAAAGCCTCACTCTGAGGACGCTCAGGCACCGTCAACGGATGGCAACGCCCAGGATCCCGGGCGCTGGTCTAGGGCGTGGGACTGGTCGTCGTGGGCGCGGGGGACGTGGTCGGCGGCGAGGGAGTGCTCGTCGTCGGCGTGGGCGCCGGGGACGAGGTCGTCGGCGTCGGCGTCGGCGACGGCGACGGAGATGAGGGCGTGGGCCTCGGGGTTCTGGTGTGCACCACCGGGCCCGGGTTGATCAGCTGCGGCGGCCGCACCGGGACCGGGCTGGGGGCCAGGAACAGGAACAGCGCGGCCGCCACGATCCCGCACACCGCGATGAGGCCGCCGGCCGCCGCGCCGCCCGCCAGGGCCCGGCGGTCCCGCGCCCACTCGTTGCGGCGCCGCTGCCGCAGCCAGGCCGGCAGCGAGGCCCGCTGAGCGGCCCAGCTGTTGAACGGCGCCGCGGCCATGCCCAGTGTGGGAAAGACCAGCAGCCCGGCCAGCAGCGGCCCGCTGAGCTGGCCGGTCCGGGTCAGCGCCCCGGCGATGCCGAGGACGCCGAGCAGGGCCAGTATCGACTCGGCCCAGTTGGCCCGCAGCGCCTCCCACCAGGAAGCCTGCTCGCTGGTCTTGGGAGTCCGCAGGAAGGCGGCCTTGCGCGCGAACAAGCCGAGCACCGAGGCCCGCGCCACCACCAGCGACGTGGACTGCCAGACAAAGAACGCGCCGAGCGCGTCCCGCCAGGACGCGCCGGTCCCCCGGCGCAGCAGCGCGATCGCGCGGATCAGCCCGAGCGCCAGCAGGACCGGGACCGTGGCCACCAGGTACGCGGTCAGCTTGCGGAACAGCACGCCGCCGCCGGTGGCCAGGTTCGCCGCCCCGGCCAGCAGGAAGACCAGGAACACCAGGCCCAGCAGGTCCCCGTACCACTGCAGCGCGCCGGACAGGTAGGACCACCGCTGGGCCGTGCTGAGGTGGTTTTCCCTGGTCTTGCGGCCGGGCAGCAGGGACCGCCAGTGCATGCGCAGGATCTGGATGCCGCCGAAGCACCACCGGTAGCGCTGCTTCTTCAGCGCCTCGAAGGTCAGCGGCATGATCCCGCGCCCCATCGACCGGTCCACGTGCAGGCCGGACCAGCCGGCCCGCAGCAGCCGCAGGGACAGCTCGGCGTCCTCGGTGATGCACCACTCGTCCCAGCCGCCCAGCGCGTCCAGCGCCACCCGGCGGATGAGCCCCATCGTCCCGGCGAAGATGGCGCCGTTGCGCTCGTTGCGCGAGGGCTGCGAGACGGCGAAGAAATACTTGTAGGAGAAGTACAGCCGCCGGTAGTACCGGGCGTGCCACCAGTCGCGGTAGTCCTGCGGGGCCTGGATGAACCCCAGCCAGGGGTCGGTGAACAGCGGCACGCAGCGGCGCAGGAACCCCGGCTCGATCTGGTAGTCCGAGTCGACCACCCCGATGAGCTCCGCCCGCGGGTCGGTGAGCTGGCGGAGCGCGTAGTTCAGCGCGCCGGACTTGTAGCCGGGCCAGTCCGCCAGGTGCGCGAACTTGACGCCGTGCCGCGCGCACCAGTCGCGGGTCGGATGCCAGAGCGCTTCGTCGTCGGTGTTGTCGTCGATCAGGATGACCTCGAAGCGCGGATAGTCGAGGCGCAGCAACGATCGCAGGGTGTCGATGACCATGCCCGGCGGCTCGTTGTGCGCGGGCACGTGCAGGCTGACGAACGGCGGCTCGCCCCTGATCGCCGGGATCTGGGCGGTGCTGGTGATCCGCCGGCGCCAGTATTCGGTGCCGAGCGCGTCACAGATCTCCCACAGGTACGCGCAGGCCAGAACGGCGGCGAACACCTCGAAGGACCACAGCAGCAGCCCACCGATCGTGCTGATCACCCCGAGGTGGCTGGTCAGGGTCCAGTCCAGCACGTAGATCAGGTACACGGCGAACAGGTAGATGGTCGTCGCCCAGCACAGGTGACCGCGGGCGTTCCACCGCCGGGTGACCGGGAGCCAGACCAGGCTGGCGATCACCACGCCGGCCGCCCCGATCACCGCGTGGTGCACCGGCACGCCGAGCAGCCGCAGCGCCGCCCCGACGATCGCGGCCAGGATCGCGGTCTCGGTCAGCGCGAGCACGAACCGCCGGACGGCCGGCCAGGCGCCCGCCACCCGGGTCCGCCTGCGAACCCGCAGGAACAGGGAGGAGGTGCCCAGCGGCGCGGCGAACAGAGCGCCCAGCAGCAGGGTGGCCAGCACCAGGGGCACGCTCCAGCGTCAGCATCGTGATCAGGGTCGGGAAGCGGTCTACCCGGCAACGTAAAGAACATGCGCCCCAACACCCTCGGGACGCATGGGCTCACAGCGGCGGCTGGTCTGCGGCCTCGATCCGGCGGCGTCCGAAAGTTGCGGCATGCCAGTGCTCGGTGCGGCTCAGGAGGTCCTCGCCCAGGTACTTGAGGAACCGGCCCGTGTCAGCCAGCCGGGCGCCGGCCGGGGTATCGGGGCCGAGTATCCCGGCACCGTCCAGGGCTACCTCCGCGAACGCCAGATCCGTATGGCCGCTGGCGAGCGACG
>DASZAD010000033.1:0-5848 GCA_035945415.1 Streptosporangiaceae bacterium | reverse complement strand
GTCGCCGGGGATCAGGCGTCCCACTCACCGAGGCGGTCGAGGTCATCCGTGTCGTCGAAGTCGATATCGAGGGGGTTGTCGATCGGCGACAGCTCGTCGTCCCGCAGGCCCTCGTACATTGACGGCTGCCTCGCCAGCCGGCGGTCGTGGCTCCAGATGATGATCTCCGCGATCTCGACCAGAATCACGCACGGCGCGGCGAGCAGCAGCATCGTCAGCGGGTCCGGGCTCGGGACGGCCATCCCGGCGAACACGAACACCATGAAGATCATCACCCGCCGCCACTTCCTGAACCGGTCGTGGGTCAGGACCCGGGCGAAGTTGAGCAGCACGAGGACGAGCGGCAACTCGAAGGTCAGGCCGAAGCCGAGCACCATGGCCAGCACGTAGCCGAGGTAGGTGCTGATGCTCGGCAGCACGGTGACCCCGGCCGGGGCCAGGCCGAGCAGGAACCGCAGCCCGCGGCCCATCACCAGGTAGGCCAGCACGGCCCCGAGCGCGAACAGCGGGGCCGCGGCGGCGATGAACAGGTAGGCCCAGCGCTTCTCCCTGGCGTACAGGCCGGGAGCGATGAACGCCCAGATCTGGTAGAGCCAGATCGGCGAGGTGACGACGAGCGCGGCGATGAACGCCACCTCGATCCGCAGCGTGAACGAATCGAAGATCCCGTTGACGATGAGGTGGTAGCCGATTCCCCCCGAACACTGGGAGGCGTGCCCGGGTGAGTGGCAGATGTCGTGCAGCGACGTGCGGTAGGGCTTCTGTATGACGCTCCACACCCGGTTGAACACCCACGGGATCAACCCGGCGCCGGTGACGGCCACGATCGCCAGCAGCCCTTTGACCACCCGGGCGCGCAGCTCACGGAGGTGATCCATGAGCGGCATCCGGCCGTCGGGATTGGACCGCCTGCGGTTCGCGAACATCCGGCCACCGAGAGCCCGGGCGCCGATGACGGTGTCAGGCAGCTTCGCCATAGCCGCGGTGGGGCCGAGGCTTAGCTGGCCTGATGCGTCTGCTGGACCTCAGCCGCCGATGACTGCCGGCGCAGCTCGTCTATCTGCTGCTGAAGCTGCTCGACCTGCGCTTGTTGCGAGAGCTGGGCCGGAGCCTGAGGCGCGGCTACCGCTGGGGGGGCCGTGGCCGGCTGGGGAGTCTCCTCATCGTGAAGGTCGTGAATCTCCTTCTTCAGGATGCGCATCGACCTGCCGAGCGACCGCGCGGCGTCGGGCAGCTTACGCGACCCGAACAGCACGAGGATCACCAGAGCAATGATGAGCACCTTCCATGGGCTGTCGAACAAGTCGCCAATCATGTCGCCCTCTTCAGCGGGGAATCGCCCGGTCGGTTGGGTCCTATCTCCCCGCGAGTCTACAGTCCAGCCCTGAGGGCGAACAGAAACCCGCGGTGCCAGTTACCTGGCGTACTGGGCCAGGGCTGCCGTCGCCTGGTCGCGGACCTCCGCGTCCAGTTCGGCAGGCGCGAGCACCCGGGCCTCCTCGCCCAGCCGGAGCGCCAGCCGCCGCACCCACCGGGTGTCCGGCGTCCGCAGCGTGACCACCAGGTCATCGCCGCGTCGCTCGACCCTCTCGCACGGGTAGTACTCGGCCACCCAGTGCGCGGCCGGACGCAACTCGAGCACCACCCGGATGTCGTCCTCTGAGGGCCGGAACAGGCCCTGGTCCACGTCCACCGGCTCGGCCTCGGGCGGGATCTCGGCCGGCACGTCCAGGAGCTCCAGACCGAGCACGCGATCCGGCCGGAACAGCCTGACTCCCTCGGCGCGGCGGCACCAGCCTTCCAGGTAGGTGCGGCCTTCCACCAGCAGCAGCCGCATCGGATCCACATCACGCTCGGTGGCCTCGTCCCGGCCAGGCACGTAATAGCGCAGGTGGATTCGGCGGCCCCGGCGGAGCGCCTCCTGAAGCTGGCCGATGACGTCCTCGGCGTGGCCTTTGTCCACCTGCACCTGGACCTGCGCGCTGATCGCGGCGGCCTCCCCCGCCGCCGCCTCCAGCTTGGCGATCGTCCGGCTCAGTGCGGAGGATCCCGTCGGAGTGACGTCGGCGAGCATCCGCAACGCGATCAGCAGCGCGCTCGCCTCGTCCACGGCCAGGCGTAGCGGCCGGGCGATCGACTCGGCCTCAGTGATCATGATCTCCCCGCCCTCGTAGGACAGGTCGATCGGACAGTACGGGTCGGGCGCGCGCAGCTCGACGCACCACAGCATGTTCAGGTCGTCCACCAGCTCGCGCTCGCTCACCCCGAACGCGGCCGCCGTCTCGGCCAGAGACACCACGTTCCGGCTGATCACATACGGCACGAGGGCCAGCAGCCGCTGTAGCCGCTGGCTGCCGGTGGCGGTCGTCCCCGAGCGCGTCACCGGGCTCCCGCCTCGCGCCGCCGGGGTCACGCGAGCACCCCCTTGAGCTGCCGGATGACCGCCTCGCGCAGATCCGGCGGGTCGGTCACGACGACATCCGCGCCGAACGAGGCCAGGTAGTCCGCGAACCAGCCGACGTCGTGGAAGCTCACCTGCACGGTGTCCCAGCCGCCGGAGTCCTGGCGCTCGGAGATCGCCCCCCGGCGCAGCCCGTACCCAGAGCCGGTGCGCACCCGCAGCGTGGCCGACCGGTTCCGTACCGGGCTGGAGTCCCAGTCCTTGACGACCTCCCGCACGTCCGCGCCCTCGGGCACGGTCACGGTGCCCGGTGGCCCGCTGAACGTCACCGGGCCCTCGATCCGGCTCAGCCGGAACACCCGGACGGCGCCGCGGCCGGTGTCGAACCCGGCCACGTACCATCGGCCGTGCCGGTTCACCACCCCCCACGGCTCCAGGTCGCGGCGCTGCGAGCCGCTGCGTCCCTGCGCCCGGTAGGAAAACGTGACCGGCCTGCGGTCGCGCACGGCCTCCCACAGCGGCCCGAACCCTGCCTCGCCGGTCTGCAGCCTGGGCTCGATACCGGTCTGCGTATCCGCCCCGGCGTCGATCCCGGCGGCCCGCAGCTTGAGCAGGGCGCCGGCCGCTGCCCCGGCCAGCTCGGCGTGGTGCCACACCCGGGCGGCCAGCCCCAGCACGGCTGCTTCGGCCGGCTCCAGGGTGATCTCGGGCAGCTCGTACGCCTCGCGCTTGATCCGGTACCCGGCCTCCTCGTCCCCCGGCCTCGTGGCGTCGATCTCCAGCGGGATGCCGAGCTCCCTGAGCTCTTCCTTGTCGCGTTCGAACATGCGCTTGAAGGCGTCAAAGGATTCCGGATACCCTGGAACGGCTTCGCGGATCTGGCTCGCGGTCAGGGCGCGGCGGGTCGAGAGCAAGCAGACTACCAGGCTCAGCAGCCTCTCGGTCTTGCGCCGCGACATGTGCTGGTCCCTCTCTTGGTCCCCTGAGAGTATTCTCCCCCACCCGGAGCCCGCTGGCGCTCCTGTGCCCGGGTTGGGTATGCCCACGCTAGTCTGCCCCTGATGATCAGGTGGCGCGAAGGCGTGGTTAGAGCAGTACGCCGCGAGTGGGCTGGAGCCGTCGAACTAGAGGTGGCTACCGGCACGGAGTCGTGCCGGGCGCTCGCCTACCCGGCGCTGACCGGGCGGCCCGAGCCCGGCGACCGGGTGCTGCTGAACACGACGGCCCTGGACCTGGGGCTGGGCACCGGCGGCTATGCCTTCGTGGTGGCGATCCCCGACCGGCTGCCGGCCGGGGAGGCTGTGCCTGGCCACATGGTCAAGGCGCGGTACACGCCGCTGCAGGCGACCGTGCTGGGCGTGGACGAGCAGGGCTCGCCGCATCACGCGGTGCTCCGCGACGCCGATGACCTGGATGGGATGCCCGTCGTCGTGGCCGACCTGCACTCAGCCCTGCCCGCCATCCTGGCTGGGGCCCGGGCATCGACCGCTGGTGGGCCGCCTCGCGCCGTGTACGTCATGCAGGATGGCGGGGCGCTTCCCGCCTGGTTCTCCAGGACCAGCGCGGGGCTGCGGGAGGCCGGCTGGCTGGCGGGCACGATCACCGTGGGGCAGGCGCTCGGCGGCGACCTGGAGGCAGCGACGCTGCACACCGGCTTGCTGGCCGCCAGGCACGTGCTCGGCGCCGGCCTGGCCGTGGTGACGCAGGGCCCGGGCAACCTCGGCACCGGCACCCGCTGGGGCTTCTCCGGCGTGGCCTGCGGCGAGGCGGTCAACGCGGCGGCCGTGCTGCACGGCCGCCCGGTCGCCTCGCTACGCATCAGCCAGGCCGACCCCCGCGACCGCCACCGCGGCATCTCCCACCACAGCCTCACCGCCTACGCCCGCGTGGCCCTGGCCCCCGCGGAAGTCGTAGTCCCCGCCCTGGACGGCGAGTTCGGCCAGCTGGTCGCGTCCCAGGCGGAGGTACTGCGAGAGCGCCACCGCCTGGTGCGGGTCCCGCTGGACGGCCTCTACGACGCCCTGCGATCCACTCCGGTGCCGTTGTCCACCATGGGCCGCACCCTGAACCAGGATCCCGGGTACTTCCTGGCTGCGGCCGCCGCAGGCAGGCACGCGGCCGTCAGCTAGCTGGGCGCCTGCTCCCGGCGTCCCAGAAGCCTCAACTAGCCCGCTTGTAGGCCCGTACGGCAAGCGGGAAGAACACGATAAAGATCCCGGCCAGCCAGATGAGGCTCTTCCACAAGCTGGGCCAGGTCGGCCCGCCAAGAGCCAGCGCGCGCATCGTATCGATGACGTACGTCACAGGCTGATTGTTGGCGAACGCCTGCAGCCATCCCGGCATCGTCGGTATCGGCACGAACGCCGAGCTGACGAACGTGAGCGGGAACAGCCAGATCAGGCCGAACGCCTGGACCGACTCCTCGTCCCCGATGGCCAGCCCGGTATAGGCGGCGATCAGGGAGATGGCCACGCCGAACACGACGGCGAGCACGACCATGAGGACGGCAGGCCCCGGCCCGTTCTGGAACCTGAAGCCCACGGCGTACCCCACGCCCACGATGATCAGGATGGTCACCAGCATGCGGATGGAGTCGGCGGTCAGCCGGCCGGCCAGCACCGCCGAGCGGGCCATCGGCATCGACCGCAGCCGGTCGATGACTCCCTTCTTCAGCTCCTGGGCCAGCGCGATGGCCGTACCGAACGTAGCGAATGCGGCGGTCTGGCCGATGATTCCCGGCATCAGGAAGTTGACGTACCCTCCGTGAACCCGCACCGGGATCGCGCCGCCGAACACGTAGCGGAACAACAGCACGAACATCACCGGCTGGATGACGGTGAAGAAGATGTACGCCGGCACCCGCAGCCAGACCAGCAGGTTGCGCCGCGTCAGGGTGAGCGTGTCACTGATCGCCCAGCGGGCCTGAGTGGCCAGGCTGGGCTCATCCGGCTGGGCGGCGGGCGCTTCCCGGGCCAGGATGGCGGTCATGACGCTGCCCTCGCGGTGTCCTTCTGCCCGGCTCGGCGGCGCCCGCGACGGCGCCCGTTCGACGGCTCCTCCTCGGCGGCGTGCCCGGTCAGCGCCAGGAACACGTCATCGAGCGAGGGCCTGCGCAGCGCGAGGCCGCGGGTCTCGACGCCGGCTGCGTCCAGCTCCCGCACCACCTGAATCAGCGCGTCGGAACCGCGGCTTCCGACCGGGACGCCGATCACCCCTGTCTCCTTGTCGACATGTGGCTCGCCTTCGCCTATCGCGGTGACCGCCGCGGTCCCGTCGGCCAGCCGGGAGCGGTCGGGCACGGTGAACTCGATCACGTCCCCGCCCACCCGGCCCTTCAGCACCTCGGCCGTCCCGGCCGCGATGACCAGGCCGTGGTCGATGACCACGATCTCGTTGTCCAGCTCGTCGGCCTCGTCCAGGTACTGGGTGGTGAGCATGATCGTGGTG
>DASZAD010000032.1:0-9379 GCA_035945415.1 Streptosporangiaceae bacterium | reverse complement strand
GGCCGCGCTCCTCAACGCGCACCACTACACCGACGGGCTCGACTTCGTGCCGCAGGGCGCCCCGACCAACAACACCCCCGACGCGTCATCCGCGTTCAGCAGCCGGGACCCCGGCTACGCGATCAGCTTCGCGGTCGAACGCTCCGCGCCGCTGACAGCGGCCGCCGGCGGAGACGGGGCGCGGGCCGCCAGCCTGCTCGGCCTGCCCCTGGCGACGTTCGACCACGTGCGGTACGCCGACAGCTTCTCCAGCCGCAACGGCCAGGACATGCTGACCGCGGTGTGGCCGGCCACCCTCGGCTACTTCCTGGAGCAGATGATGGCCCCGCAGTTCAGCGCGGAGGCCATCGACACCGCCCGCGCGTACGCGCTGGCCAACGCGATCCCCCGGGGCCCGCTGGCTACGCTGCGGACCGGCAACACCCCCTACGGGCTGCTTCCGGCCACGTCACTCGCGGTGTGCGCGGCCCAGGCGCCGGCCACGCCCGACCTGGCCGATCCCCAGGGCACGCTGGCGGGGTTCCTCGCCCGGCTGCTCCCGCTCTGGCAGGCCAGCGTGCCGTTCGCTCCGCAGATCCAGGCGACCGGCGATCCCGACACCGATCTCGCGCAGGTGCTGGGAATGGACGCGAGCTCGGTTGACTTCCGCGGCCGCCAGGTCATCGGCGATGAGCTGATGTGGAACCTGCTGAACTTCCTCGGCCTCGGGGATGCCACCCAGGAGTGGTGGCTGGAGCATCTGATCCGCGGCCGCGCGCTACTCGACTCGCTTGGGCTCTCGTCCTTCGACCCGCGCATCATCCACACCTCGATGGGCCGGGACAGCTACCCGGTGCCCTACCCCACCGTGCAGGACGGACCGCTATCGGAGACCGAGCCGCTGCCCAGCGACGCCGACCTCGCGGGCCAGCAGGTCAACTACATCGACTGGCTGCGCAGCGCCCCGGTGGCCGACGTCTGGGCCGAGAACTACCCGGGCCCGGCACCCACCTCCATCTTGTACCGGGTGCTGCGCCAGTCGCTGCTGCGCGAGTACGTGAGCCTGGCCGGCCAGGCGCAGGCGGACGCGGGGCTGTTGCCGGCCTCAGCGCTGCGCGAGCCGGAACTGGTGAACATCAGCCAGTCCGCGCCGGGCGTGACGCCGCTGGCCATCATCAGCCGGCCGGTGACGCCGGGATCGCGGCAGACCTGGGCGGAGTACCTGCAGGCTCTCCAGCCGGCGCCGGAGTCGCCGTTCGCCCGGCTGGGTGACCTGCGGGCCAGCCTCGACCACCTGGCCACGCTGCCCACCGCGGAACTCGACCGCCTGCTCACCGAGACACTCGACGCGTGCAGCCACCGCATCGACGTGTGGATCACCGCGCTCGCCACACGGATCCTCCAGGAGCAGCGGCCCGCCGGGTCCGGTCCCCAGCCCGGCGAGGCGCCCAGCGGCCAGCCCGGCAACGACGCGGCCCGGCTGCACCTCGGCGGCTACGGCTGGGTGGAGAACGTGCGGCCCGCGCCCGCCGCTCCGGTCGTGACCGGCACCGACGCCCAGGCAGTGCGCGGGCTGGACGCCAGCCGGGCGCACCTCTCCCCGGCCGGGCTGACGCTCCGGCCAGTCCGCCAGCCCGGCAGCGACAACGGCGGGTTCATCCACGCTCCCTCGATGACCCAGGCCGCGGCGGGCGCCGTGCTGCGCAGCGGCTACCTCAGCCACCGCGGGACCGCCGACGAGCCGGCGCTGGCGATCGACCTGTCGTCTCAGCGGGTCAGCGCCGCCTTGTGGCTACTCGACGGCGTGCGGCAGGGGCAGACCCTGGGCGCCTTGACCGGATACCAGTTCGAGCAGGGCCTGCACGAGCAGCAACTCGACGTTTATATCCAGCCCTTCCGGGACGCCTACCCGCTGACCGGGACCGACCTGACTCCGCAATCGGCAGCCGGGCCGGTGGTCGCGCCGTCCCAGGTAGTAGACGGCGTCCAGCTCCGGGCCGCGTGGCAGTCCGGCGCGCTCGCGCCCGGCGGCTACTGGGGAGCGGGCCTGCCGCTTCCCTCTCCCCCGGACAACGCCACCCAGAACACTGTGCTCACGCTGCTGAGCGAGATCGACGACATGCTCAGCGCGCTCGGCGACGTTTCGGTCGCGGAAAGCGTGTTTCAGATCATGCGCGGCAACTTCGGGCGGGCGGGCGGCATCCTGGACGCGATCTCCCGCGGTGACCGGCCGCCCGATCCGGACGTCACGCCCACCCCGCGGGCCGGGCTGGACGTGACGCACCGGCTCATGCTGCTGTTCGCCGGGCCGCCGCCGGCCGCGCCGGCCTGGAGCGGCATCACCACCCGCCCGCGCGCGCTCGCCGAGCCCTGGCTGTCCGGGTGGGTGGCCAGCAGGCTGCCCGACCCGGCAACCGTGCGCGCCATGGTGACCTGGACCGCCGCGGGCCAGGCCGGGTCCGCGACCGTCTCGCTGCGCGACCTCGACATCGGGCCGCTCGACGTGCTGGCGCTCGCGGACGCCAGTGACCAGCCACAGCGTGCTGAGCTTGAAAACCGCCTCATCTACGCGGCCAGCCCGCCCCCAGGCGCGGAGACCATATCCATCGGCTACGCCGCGCCCGGCCTGCCGTCCGGCTCGATCCCCTTCCCCAGCCTGCTGACCGCGGCGCGAGCAATACGCGACATGCTCGGCTCGGCCCGGCCGCTCGACATCGCCGCGTTCAGCCTGCCGGAGGATGACCCGGCCAGCGGCGGCGGTGCCGCCGATCTGGCCGAGCTGAACGGGAGGGTGTCCGCGCTGTTGACAGGCCTACAGGCCGACATCGCCACGCTCCAGGCGGCCATCGTGAACATCGCGACCGCACCGCAGAACGTCAGCGCGGCCCTGATCACAGCGAGCGGCTACGGCGTCAGCAGCGCCATCCCGCTCCCCGGCCAGGACACCGGGCTGGCCGCCCGGGCCAGCCGGGTGCTCAGCCAACTCGCCCAGCGGCTGACGGCGGCGCAGCAGACCACGCTGCCCGCGGCCACCGTGCAGGCGGCCACGGGTGTGGCGCAAGCCGTACTCGGCCCCGGCGTGCTGATCCTCCCCCGCCTGACGCCGCCCGGCCTGCCCTCGCTGCAATCGGCCTTCGCCCAGTCGGCCGCCATGCAGGCCGTCGACGCGCAAGCCGTTGACCGCTGGCTGCTCCAGCTCAGCCACGTACGCCCGGCCGCAGGACGGCTCGATCTCGCGTCGGCGGTCACCGAACTGCTCGGCGCCGGCCCGCCTGCGCTGACCCTGGCCCAGCTTCCGGCCACGTCACAGGACCGGTGGCTCGGGCTGCCCGTCGATCCGGGGAACCCGCCCGCGCCGGGCCGCGTCGCGATCGAGGCCATCACGACCAGCGATCCGGCCAGCGCGACCTCCTTCGCCGGCCTGCTGCTCGACGAGTGGCTCGACCGGATACCCAGCCCCTCGACCAGCGCGGGAGTGTCCTTCCACTACGACGAGCCGAAGGCCCGGGCGCCTCAGGCGCTGTTGCTCGCCGTGTGCCCGGACGCCCGCCCAGCCTGGGACGGAGCGCTCGTGCGGACGATCCTGGAGGAGACGTTCGGCCTCGCCCAGGTGCGCGCCGTCGACCTGAACGCCATGCAGGAGGCCGGGCAGGTCCTGCCCGCCCTGTGCTTCCCGTTCAATCTCCAGGCCACCACTCCGGCCACAAACTTCCTCGCGGTAGCGACAGCGGAGACAAGCGTTGGAAACCTCGGAAACATCATCACCGGTCACAGCTGAGGCGAGAACGCCGGCGGCGCTGGCCGCCGCCGCGATAGCGCCATCGGTCACCAGCTGGACCCGGCTGGAGCCGCAGCCTCGGGACGCCAGCATGCAGCGGTCCCTCCAGGCCCAGATCCGTGACCCGCTCTGGCTGCTGGCCCGGCAGTGGCAGGTGGGCGAGTTCGGTGGTGAGGACGGCGGGTCGCCCGTGCAGGCGACCACGGGGATAGAGACCCAGCCCCTCACCGGCTACCGGCCCGGCTCCGCGGGCAGCAGCGTCGTCCCCTTCGATCAGGCGCTCCCGCTCGAGACCCACGTCGAGCGCGAGCCCGCACACTTCAAGGTGCGCGGCGCGGTGCAGCTGGGCCTGTACTTCGAACGGCTCATCTCCTCCTCGGCGGTCGCCTCACCGCACGCCGTCATCGACGCCTTCCGTGCCGTGTTCCCGATCGCTCCGGCCGATCCCGACCCGGCTCTGGCCGGCGAGACCGGCCGGCAGCTCCGGGCACTCGCGGCGGGCCTGGTCACCGACGGTGAGGCGCTCTACTGGTCAGCCGCGGCCGCGCAGGCGGGCGGCACCCCGTCGCCGCCGCTACCGCCTGAGGCTAGTGATCCGCTGGTCGCCGCGGTACTTACCGCGTTCGTCGCCTTCCGCCGGTCGGCCTTCAGCGAGCCGTCGGCAGATGTCGCCTGGCAAAGTGCCGGGCTGGAATACAGCTTCGCGGTCGAGTCGGCATCCACCACCGCCGGGACAGCCGTCCTGGAAGCAAATGGCTTTTATGGCGGCCCCCTCGACTGGGATTCATTTTCTCTCGGAACGGAGAATGGCGGGTCAGCACCGCAAGAGCCGGCCTTCAGCAGCCAGAACCTGCTGCCGCTGCACGTGACGTTCCGCGGCATGCCGCAGGACCGGTGGTGGGATTTCGAGGACAGCGTGACCGATTTCGGCCAGCTCGACGCCGAGCATGTGGACCTGGCCAAGCTGCTCGTGATGGAGTTCGCCCTGGTCTACGGGAGTGACTGGTTCTACTTCCCGGTTCCCGCCCAGTTCGGATCCTTGCAGCGGGTCACGACGCTCGTGGTCACCGACACGTTCGGGGAGCGGACGCTGATCCGGCCCGTCGAGCAGTATCCGGTCGCGGGTGGCACGGGGCGCTGGTCGATGTTCAAGATCTCAGGCGCGGACGGGCTGCTGTCGGATTTCCTGCTCCTCGCGCCGGCGCTTGGCCTCACCGACGACGCCGACGCGCTGGAGGATGTGCTCTTCCTGCGCGACAACCTGGCCGCGCTGGCCTGGGCCGTGCAGCAGCGGCTGCAAGGGGCCACGGACCTGCCCGTGGACGGCTACGAGACCTACCTGGCCCGGCTGCGTTCCGACCCGTCCGCCACGCCGCCCGCCGCCGCACCCAGCAGCCCGGACATCGCCTACACCCTGGAGCACACGCCACCCGACCACTGGATCCCGTTCGTGCCCGTGCTGACACAGGCCGGTGAGCTGCTGCTGCGCCGCGGCACGATGGATATCCCCGGACCCGGCGGCTCGGTGATCCAGCTCACGCCGCGCGCGGAGATCCTCCAGCCCGGTCAGCCGTACTACCTGACCGATCGGGTCGTGACGCCGGTGGGCGTCGAGGTGCGGCGGTACCTGCGACGCACCCGCTGGACCGACGGCTCGACCCTGGTCTGGATGGCACGCCGGTCCGGACCAGGACGCGGCCCCGGTTCATCCGGGCTGAGGTTCGACTTCCTGCGGGCAGCCTCGCCCACGGATGGGACGGAGCCCGGGCCCGGCGCGCCGGGGATCTGAGCCGCGAGAGGTCCGTCAGGCCGGACCGCGGGCCTGGCGGGCCTGAAACGGGCTGGGCTAGGGATAGCTGGCTGCGGCGTACTTATGGCGCGCGGCGTGCGCCGCCTTGGCAGACGCTTGGTATACAGAGCGCTGCGGCGTGTCGTGAAGGCCCTGAACGGAGTATCTTCGAACGCATGACTCCTGAAGCGCCTGCTCCCTCACGAACGGGTAAATTGCACAATGTTAAGGAAGATATCAGAGGTCTGGTAAGTCAAAATCAGCTGGCTGCAGAACTATCAGCAGCGCTGGCCTCTTTCAGATAACTAGTTATAAGCGCTCTTGTGCCGAAACATGGGGCTTCATCGCTGAATTGCCCAACCATGCGCTCACATCCGCTCATGCCGCTGGGCGTGCTGACTGGAAATAGACGGCGATGACCAGGGACACTTGGCCGGAAGACCACACCGCGAGCGGTGAGAGCCCATGAAATCCCCAGCCGACCAGTCTCCCATCCCGCTGGCCGCCAGCCAGAACGTTCAGGTCTGTGAGCAGGACGCTATCTGGACAGCTCGTGTTCGTCACCACCGATGACGATCGGGATGCGTGCTCGCAGCACATCGATGCCAGTTCCGCACCCGGATGTCCGGATGAGCACGGCACCTCCGATGCTCCTGCCCATTCTCACCGCACGTTCAGCCGCAATAAGTCATACTGCGGATCATCGTCGCCCGAGCTAGCGGGACACGGTAGGCAGAACAGCCGACTCCCCAGCCGTAGGTCTACTGCGTACGCCAGGATGGCGATGGCCAGATCATCGACTCGTATTGACAATCTGAGTCCGGTTCGCATCGAATATAGTCCTACGGGCGCATGTTCCGCCGACCGTGGAGGATGAGATGGGCGTTGACTTCTGGGCTGGTATACTCATTGGATTTTTCCTAACTGTCGTGCTCACGATTGGTTTCTGGCTGCTTACCACCAAGATCCTCGTTCCGGAACTGGTCATCTCTGAACAGCTGACTGAACTGGAGAAGGATGACGGGACCTGGTCTTATCGATTTACTGTTAGCAATACGGGGAGGAGAGATGCTGTTGACGTTACTGTGAGCTGTACTATGTTTTCCTCGGGCTGGGGCAGCGATCCCGATGATCATATTGCAACGATCAAGCTACCGGTTACTACAGGTCGCATCGGTATTATGCCCCGCCGGGCTAGACGCGGTAAGCGAAGAATGCTCGATATTGTGGGACCACGTGTAATAACCCTGTCACCTAGGATAAGCGAATTCCAGCAAGCAAAGCTGCCAACTGCCGCACGGCGCCGGGCAGGGTCCGGGCAACTGCGCCTTGATCACCTCATGGCACAGGGAACCGAGTCATTTATCAGCGTCATTGTCTATGCGTACGACAGCTTCAGTGGAGCGCGTATCGTATCCACCGATGCGGAATTTACCGAATCAGATATTGTACCGGCGGTTACGCCTCCTGACGCATGAGATGGTGATTAGACCTACGAATGACGGTCGTCCCGTGAGCTTCTTCTCGTGCCCCAGCTCATCATCCGTGTCGATCGAAGGACGTGATTCTAGAACGCCCTCATATGCCGCTGCGGGCGGTCACCGGAGTTGCCTCAGTGGAGCTGTTGGCAGAGTGATCCAGCCTTCGCTGCGGGCCGTTGCTTGCTGGTACTAATCTGGCCAGGTGACCAGGTCTTTTTGGGCGGCGCGGGCGGTGAGCGCGGCGATGACCGCGTCCGTGGCGTCGTGCGAGGCCCGGCACAGGCTCTCCCAGGGTCCCGGGTCCAGCCATGGGGCCGCCGCCAGGAGATCATCGACCAGGACTTCCAGCGCCCAAGCCTTGCGGCGGTCCTTGTAGCCGCGGTGGGGCAACCCCCAGCACTTCAGGGACGCCGCGGGATAGACCTCTGCGACGACACCGCGACCACAGCGGTCGACCGGCTGGCCCTGGCGGGCCAGTTGCGCGAGCAGGCCGGCGCAGCGCATCGCAGTATGGCCGATCCGGTCCGCAGCGACGCTGAGCGGGATTAAGCCCGTCTCCGCGCGGACCACCTCGTCGGTCATCCGCCAGGCCAGCTGCCTGCGCCACTGCTGCCCGGTCAGGCCGCCCGGGATGCGCACGCGGCCGGCCTGGTGATCGGCGACGAACAAGATGAAGGCGCCGGGCCAGCCCAGCGGGCAGTCGATGCCCGCCTTGCCTGCCCGCGCGATCGCCGCCAAGATCACCCCGTCGCCGGCCCCACGAACCACCTCGGTGATCGCGGCCCCGCCGGCGCCCCAGTCCACGACTGCCAGCGCCGTCCCAGCCGGTTCCGCGGCAAGATCCACTCCGACAGTCAGCACTGACCCACGGTATTCCACCGGACCATGTCAATATCCGCTCACGCGAATCGGCCGGCTGGGTTGCCGGTGGAGGTTGTGCCCACGGGGGCCGCGCCAGGCAGACGGAGGATCAGCCGCCGCTGCCGTACGGCCGGGTGATGATCTCCAGCAGGTGACCGTCAGGGTCTTCGAAGTACAGGCCGCGACCGCCGTCCCGGTGGTTGATCAGCCCGGACCGGGTCTGGCCAGGATCCGCCCAGTACGGCAGCTCCAGGCCACGGATGCGGCCAAAGGCCGCGTCGAATTCCGCCTCGCCGACCAGGAAGGCGTAATGCTGGGGGGTGATCGCCCCGGTGGTCTCGGCGAAATCCAGCGAGACGCCGTTGTCGGCCTCGACCACGAGGAAATGCGCGAACCGGGTTGCTGCCGGCAACCCGAGGATCCCCGCCAGAAACGCCGCCGACCGCCGCTGGTCACGGCACGAGACGATGGTGTGGTTCAGTTGCACGCTCACCTCAGTGATTGTGCCCAGCGTTCCGGGCCGCGAACGATCGGCCCAGGGACTACAGATCCGGGCCCCAGCGCACGCACTCTAGCCACGTGTAGGTGATCGTGCCGCGCCTGTTACTGGGACTCCTGGCTGGGCCACCGCGCCGGGATCCAGGGGGCCGGGGATGGCCGCGCGGATGATTGCAGACCGGCCAGCGTCTGGGCTCCAGCGACCAGCCAGCAGTAGGGCCCGCGCCCGTCTATACGCACCAGCCTGCCGGGAGCGGAGAACCAGCGCACCGCGATACTGCGGTCATACCAAGCCGGATAAGTCAGGAACCGGCAGGTGCTCTAGGCGGGCTCGACCCTGGTAATCAGTCCGGCCGGCAGCGGGCAGATGTCACCCAGGTGCCTGCGCCCGGGCAGCACCTCGCTCAGCACCACCTCCACGCACGCTACCGGCACGCGGTCCAAGAACGGGCCGACCTCACGCGCCACCTACGACACCCCGTTCGAGACCGCTGCGGGCTCCGGCCTGATGCTCGTGAACAGCGGCATCGTCTGGCCCGCCGCCCAGGTCACCCCCTGCCCCTGGGCGGGTTGCCGGCTAGCGCGATGATGGGTGAACGGTCAGCCCGCTACCACGCGGATCCTGCCGGTGCCCGAGTCGGTGATCACCAGGCCGCCCGCGCCGTCCAGGACCGCCGCGAGCGGGTCGCTCAGCTCGGCGGCGGTGGCCGGGCCGCCATCGCCGGAGAACCCG
This sequence comes from Streptosporangiaceae bacterium, assembly GCA_035945415.1. Classification (GTDB taxonomy): domain Bacteria; phylum Actinomycetota; class Actinomycetes; order Streptosporangiales; family Streptosporangiaceae; genus PALSA-505. Next base: position 260 of record DASZAD010000032.1, on the reverse strand, counting down.
GCCCTGCCGGTGCCCGCCACGGTGTAGATGTCCCCGGCGGTCATCGCCCGCCCGTAGAACGTGCCGGTGCGCACCGCCACCACCCGGACCCTGCTGTTGAAGGTGTCGGCGATCAGCAGGTTGCCCGCGCCGTCCACCAGGACCCCGGACGGCTCGCCGAGCTGCGCGCTGGCGGCCGGGCCGCCGTCGCCGGAGAACCCGCGCTTCCCGGTGCCCGCCACGGTGTAGATGTCCCCGGCGGTCATCGCCCGCCCGTAGAA
>DASZAD010000031.1:0-10593 GCA_035945415.1 Streptosporangiaceae bacterium | reverse complement strand
GTTCCCGCTGCCTGATCTCTTCGCGGGTGAGCAGCGCAGCGGCGATGCGGACGATCTCCGCGTAGTCGTAGGCCGGCACCGGGGCCAGGTCGAAGCGGGCAGCGTACCGGTCCAGAAAGTGCCCGGCCGCGACCCACTCCTCCCGGCCGGTACGCGTGCCCAGCCCGGCCAGTGCGCGGCCGTCCAGCCCGCGCTCGGCCGCGCGCAGCAGCAGGTCCCGAAGCTCTTCGGCGAAGCCCCTGGTGGGCAGGGCCGGACGCAGCCGGGGCGGCCAGCCCTTGCCGCCGTCCTCGGCCTCGCCGCGCAGCAGCCTGCGGATCTCCAGCAGGTGCTCGGGTCCGGACAGCAGCCGCGGCGGCTCGTCGCCGGCCAGCACGAACTCCCGGCGCACCAGGGCATAGGCGTAGCTGTGGAAGGTCAGGGCCAGCGGCTCGCGCGTCGTCCGGTCCAGCCGGGCCGTGATCCGCTCGCGCAACTCGCCGGCCGCCTTGCGGCTGAACGTCAACACCAGGATCCGCTCCGGATCGATGCCGCGCCGCAGCACCCGGTCCGCGACCGCTTCCACGATCGTGGTGGTCTTGCCCGTTCCCGGCCCGGCCAGCACGAGTAGCGGGCCGCCGGAGTGGCTGACCACCCGCTGCTGCGCCTCATCCAGCCGTGGCGGCGCGGCCCGCGGCACCGGGCGGCGGACCAGGCGGTAACCGGAATCCCGCTTGCTCATCTCAGTACGAGATTCCAGCAGATACCGCCGACAGTACGGGGGATAAACGCGGCGGGTCGGGCCAGCGGGCGCGCCGCATGTCCACCCGGACCGGAGATTCAAACGTACGCATCGGCGTACCCTCCTGCCGGTAGCGGGCCAGGGCGGCGCGTTCGTGACCGTGGGCCGGCGTCCCGTCGGCGTGGACCACCCGCCACCAGGCCACCCCGCCACCCCACAGCGCCATCACCCGGCCGACCTGACGCGCGCCGCCGCCGAGGTACTCGGCGATGTCGCCGTAGGACATCACCCGGCCCGGCGGAATCGCGTCCACCACGTCGAGCACCCGGCTGGGGAAGCCGTCCAGATCGCGGGGACTTCTGGGCTCAGGCATGGGCCGGGCCGCGGGCTACGGGAGTACCCGGGCGCGTAATGAAGCAGACGAGCCGCATGTCACCGGGCTCCGAGCCGACGCAGCACGATGATCCTGGCCGCGGCCAGGGCCAGCCCGAGCGAGGCGGCGGCGAGCAGCGCGAACAGCACCAGCATCCCGGGGCCGCGCCTGCCGATCGGGGCCGGCGGGACGGCTGCCCTACCGCCGCCGAAGCTGGCGCTGACGGCCAGGCCCGTCGCGGGTACCTGGTGCGACAGCCGCCGGGCCGCCGCGAGCGCGGCCGGGGCGTTCACGGTCCCGAACCCGACGCTGTCGTTGTACCCGCCGGGCGGGTGGTTCCGCGTGGTGGACGTCATGGCGTACTCGACCAGCGCGGGGGGCAGGCGCGGGTCGGCGGACTTGATCAGGGCGGCCACGCCGGCCGCCAGGGCGCACGCCGGGCTGGTGCCGCTCACGAGCCAGTACTGTCCGTCCCTGCCTTGCGCGGGCACGCTGACCCCGGGGGCGGTGAGCTGCACGGAGATGTTCTCGCTGGAGAAACCCGCGGCGGCGCCGCTCGCATTGGACGCGCCGACCGCCAGCACTCCCGGGTAATCGGCGGGGAAGGAGTACGGCGCGTGCCGGCCCACCCGGGCGGCCGGGCGGCCGGAGTTGCCCGCCGACGCCAGCACCACCACGCCGTGGTCATAGGCCTGCTGGAGGGCCGACCTGACCGCCCGGCTCGGACCGCCGTAGCCGATCGACATGCTGATCACGCCGGCCCCGTGCGCGGTCGCGTAGCGGATGGCGGCGGCCAGCGAGTTCTGGACCCGGGTCGTGCTCTCGTGCTGGTAGGCGTGATATCCGGGATCGCGGGGATCGGTGATCACCCTGATCGACAGCACCCGGGCTCTCGGAGCGACGCCGATGATGCCGCTGCCCCCGCCCGCGTGCCCGTGGCCGGCGATCAGCGAGGCCATCCAGGTGCCATGCTGGCCCCAGTTCGGGTTGGACGGCCGCGTGCCCACCCCGGTGAAGTCCGGCTGGCGGGGGATGACCGAGCCGGCCAGGTCCGACACGTGCGGGTTGACCCCGCTGTCGATGACCGCGACCGTGACCCCGGCGCCTCGGGTGACCTGCCAGGCCCGCTGGACGCCGAGCGTGGCGAGCACCCACGCCTGCGCGTTCCTGACCTGATCGGCCGGGGCGGCGTGCGCGGGGACGGCCATCATGCCCGCAGGGAGCGACAGACCCAGGGTGACCAGGCCGAGGGCGACCCAGCGGCGGATCAGCATCCGGGTGCTCCCGGGCAGGTGGGCGGGGGCGGCGGCGAGCCCAGCCTGGTCCCTACGGCGGCCGCGATCCCCTTCGCCGCACTGGTCATCTCGCTGGCGATGTAAGGGTTCGCCGCCACCTGGTCCCGCCGGCGCCCGTCGGTGTACCCGGCGGTGTACAAGATCAGATACGGCCCGTAGGCGAGCGCGTTCGCCAGCTGCCGCTGGCGAATTCCGAACCTGGCGGCCAGCGTGCCGGCGAACGCGACCGGCCTCACCCCCGGTCGCAGGCCCCGCCCGCCCGGGAGTGTGCCGGGGGCCGGAGCGGCGCCGCGGCTGACCACCACCCCGAGGGTGATCATGAACGTGCCGGTCGCGTCGGTGTAGGTGGCCCGCAGCACGGCCGTGCAGCCGTGCCGTTCGAGCACCCGGGCCAACGCGCTGTCGATGCTCTCCGCGCAGCTCGCCTGTGGGGCGATCCCGGCCCGGCGGGCGTCCAGCGGCAGGCCAGCGGGGCCGGAACTGAAGAACGCGGCGGAGTCGGCGTACCCGATGGAGGCCGGGAAGGTCTTCCCGGCGGGCCAGATCCGCCAGCGGCTGGCCACCTGCCAGGCCATGATCTGATGCTGCTGGGCGGCGCTGAACCTGCGGGGCAGCGTCTGGACCGAGACCCCGATCAGCGACGCGACCAGGCCTACGACCCCGAGGGCGGCAACGACGACCGCCAGACGGATGCGGGGCCGGCCGCCCTCTACGGCGGGTGCCGGCTGGTCACCGGGCTGGGCAGACGCCGGCGCGACCGGGGCCGCCGGCTCGATAGACGCCGGCTGCGGGTACGCGGCAGACCCCGGTTCCGCGTACGCGGCGGACGACGGCCCGGAGTACGCAGCAGGCGACGGCTCGGAGTATGCGGCAGGCGGCGGGTACGCGGCAGGCGGCGGGTACGTGACAGCAGGCGGGTCCGCTACCGACGGCTCCGGGTAGGCGATAGGCGGTGGCTGCGGATACGCGGCGGGCCCGGAGTTCGCGGCTGGCTGAGGCGTGGAGGAGGCGGAAGGCGACGGATATGCCGGATGGCGACGCGGGGCAGCTTGATCCTCAGCCGGCCAGCCCGGCGCGCTCCGCGCAGGGCTGTCACCGTTGAGCCGGGCGCGCGGATGCGGGCCGGGCGGTTCCTGCTCGTTTATGCCGGGCCGGTCGAACGGATCTTCCGCCTCCGGCCCAACGGGCATGTCCGGCTGCGTCACCACAACGGCATGGTACGGCCTAGCCGGGTCGCCTTGTCCCGCCCGGTGGCACCTTCTTCTCCCCGATTAGGCGCTTGGCCAGCCAGAATGCCCTCAGACCAGCACCTGACCCGACGAACCTATTCCGGGTCCCCGGTCTGGCGGCCGTGCTGGCTTGTTTCGACCGGCATTACTTTCTTGGCTGCTATTTCACCCAACCTGGATGCGTAACTCAGCATTCACGCCCAGCATGACCGGGTGGATGAGGTGGCGAACCTCAGCGCGGCCAGATCGCTGACCGGTCAGTAAGCGGGCAGCGACGGATCCACCTGGTTGACCCAGGCGATGACCCCGCCGCCGACGTGCACGGCGTCGGAGAAGCCGGCGTCCTTGACGATCGCCAGGCACTCCGCCGAGCGCACTCCGGTCTTGCAGTGCAGCACGATGCGCTTGTCCTGTGGCATCCGTTCGAGCGCCATCCCGGAGAGGAACTCCCCCTTGGGAATCAGCGTGGCTCCGGGGATGGAGACGATCTCGTACTCGTTCGGCTCCCTGACGTCCACCAGGAAAATGTTGTCGCCCCGGTCCTGCATGGCCTTCAGCTCGCGTGCCGTGATCGTCGCGCCCGCCGCCGCGTGCCGTGCGTCCTCGGACACCGTACCGCAGAACGCCTCGTAGTCGATGAGCTCGGTGATCGACGGCTCCTTGCCGCACACCGGGCACTCGGGGTCCTTCCGCACCTGCACCGAGCGGTAGGTCATCTCCAGCGCGTCGTAGATCATGAGCCGGCCGGCGAGCGGCTCGCCGATCCCGGTGATGACCTTGATCGCTTCGTTGACCTGGATCGAGCCGATGGACGCGCAGAGCACGCCCAGCACGCCGCCCTCGGCGCAGGAGGGCACCATGCCCGGCGGTGGCGGCTCCGGGTACAGGCACCGGTAGCAGGGCCCGTGCTCGGCCCAGAACACGCTGGCCTGGCCGTCGAAGCGGTAGATCGAGCCCCAGACGTACGGCTTGCCGAGCAGCACGCAGGCGTCGTTGACCAGGTAGCGGGTGGCGAAGTTGTCCGTGCCGTCCACGATGAGGTCGTACGGCGCGAAGATCTCCATCGCGTTGCCCGAGTCCAGTCGTTCCTCGTGCACCACGACGTTCACGAACGGGTTGATCTCGCGGATCGAGTCGCGCGCCGACTCGGCCTTGGACCGGCCCACGTCAGACTGGCCGTGGATGATCTGTCGCTGCAGGTTGGACTCGTCGACCACGTCGAAGTCGATGATGCCGAGCGTGCCGACGCCGGCGGCGGCCAGGTACAGCAGTGCGGGCGAGCCGAGACCGCCCGCGCCCACACACAGGACACGCGCGTTCTTCAGCCGCTTCTGGCCGGTCATCCCGACGCCGGGAATGATCAGGTGCCGCGAGTAACGCCGCACCTCATCTACGGTCAGCTCAGCGGCAGGTGATACCAGCGGTGGCAATGACACAGCGTCTCCAGATCGATTGCAGCCCTCACATCACGAACCCGTATCCGTGGACTGGCATTCCCAGTTCACTGGCCCAGTCCACTGGCCCGGCGCGCTGGCCCCGTCCACTGGCCCCGTCCACTGGCCCCGTCCACTGGCCCGGCCCACTGGCCCCGTCCACTGGCCCGGCCCGCTGGCCCCGTCCACTGGCCCGGCCCGCTGGCCCGGTCCGCTGACGGCTGACGGCCTACCGCAGCCTGCCCGCATTCTCCCGCGAGCTCGCTGAAACTGTCGGTGGAGGCCGGTACAACGCTGGGAGAGGGCGAAGCCGGGGCAGGAAATCGAAAGCTACCGGCTTCGCTCTGACGAAACGCACCCCGCCTTTCCCGGGAGACCACATGCAGACACCGCCCCAGGCTCCCTCCGGTCGGCCCGGCGCTCCCATCGGGACTCCCCCCGGCCCGGGGACGGTGCGCCGGCCCGGGATCGTCCGCCCACTCCCGGACCCGGTGGCCGCCCAGGAGCCGGGTCCAATCGCCGTCCGGCTCTGTCGCGTCCCCGACCTCGCACCCCCCTACGACGACGAGGAACCACCCCGGCTCCGGCCGGCCCGCGCCGGTGAGATCGCCCGCAGCATCATCGCCGGACTCGACCGCGCGGCTGATCAGCCCCCTGATGCCGGAGCCCGGCCTGCCGGCGACCCGGAGCCGAGCGAGGGCGGTGCGCGGTCACCCAGCCCGCCACCCGGCGGTCAGCCGGACGTCTGGCCCAGCAGGTTCGCCCAGGTACTAGCGGAGACGCTGGCAGGCTCCCGCCCGCCGGCCCAGCTCACCCCCTGGACGACCGAGCGGGCCCGGACACACATCCGCAGGCTGGGACCGATGCTGGCCGCCGGGAACCGGCCGTTCGTGCAGCGGATCGTCACCTCGCTGCCCGCATCCGGCGTCGTCGAGATGTCCGTTGTGGTGGGCTGCGGCCCGCGGGTGCGGGCGCTCGCGGTCAGGCTGGAGCGGGTGCAGCCCAGGGCGGCGGTGCCAGGGCAGCCACCCGGCCAGGCACGATGGCTATGCACCGCGGTGGAGGCGGCTTAGCCCGTCGTCGTTCCCTGGGCGGGCGTGATACCGCGTCTGGTCATGGCGCTCCAAGATCGATGGGGAGTTTCTACTGGTCCTGTACATAAAACTCAACATCGATCATGGTCCGGCGCCCGCCATCAACCTGAGTAAGCGGTATGAGCCCAGCCCAAGGGTGCGGCTTAGCCCAAGATCATGCGCTCCCGCGGGTGCGGGGGTCACCGTGGCAACGCTTGAACTTGCGACCGGAGCCACAGGGGCACGGGTCGTTGCGCCCGACCCGGGCGAGCTCACCGTCGCGCTGCCCTTCGGTGTGGCGTTCGACGCCGGCTCCGCCGTCCATGGTAGGGGCGGAGTATTCCAGCCGGGCTGGCCGGCGCGACTGGGCTGGGCCCCCGCGCGCGGAGAGCCCGGCCGGTGTCCCCTGCGCCGCGGCGGGTTCCTGCGGTGCTCCTGGCGATGCTCCGCGGCCCGTACGAGCTCCCTGCGATGCCCCACGGCCGCCACGTGCTCCCTGGGAGGCCGCGCGGCCCGCCCGTGCTCCCCCCGCTGACGCGGGCCGGCCGCCACCGCCCGGAGCGGGCGACTGAGCCGTCTGCGAGCCGTTGCTCACGCCGGTATTCACTCCGGCCGGTGCCACCTGGCCTGGCACGCCCGGCGGCACCTCCTCGACGATGGGGTTCTCCTGCACTTCCACCTGGACGTTGAACAGCGTCCCGACCGACTCCTCCTTGATGCCCTCCATCATCGTGCTGAACATGTCGTAGCCCTCGCGCTGATACTCGATCAGCGGATCGCGCTGGGCCATGGCCCGCAGGCCGATGCCCTCCCTGAGGTAGTCCATCTCGTAGAGGTGCTCGCGCCACTTGCGGTCCAGCACGGACAGCACGACCCGGCGCTCGAGCTCGCGCATGACCTCGGACCCGAACTCCTCCTCGCGGCGGGTGTAGGAGGACTGCGCGTCCTCGCGGATGGCCTCGGACAGGAACTCGGTCGACAGCCCGTTGATGTCGCCGCCGGCTTCCTCGACCAGCTGATCGACGGTGACGCTGATCGGGTACAGGCCACGGAAGGCCGTCCACAGCTTGTCGAGATCCCACTCCTCGGGGAATCCATCGACGGTGGCGCCGGCCACATAGCCGTCTGCCACCTCGTTGATCATGTCCCGGATCTGGGTGCTCAGGTCGGCGCCTTCGAGCACCTCGCGCCGCTCGTCGTAGATCACCTTGCGCTGCCGGTTGAGCACGTCGTCGTATTTCAGGACGTCCTTGCGGATCTCGAAGTTCTGCTGCTCCACCTGGGTCTGCGCCGACCGGATCGCGCGGCTGACCGTCTTGGACTCGATGGGGACATCCGGCGGCGTCTTCAGGAACTCCATGAAGTGCGCGACCTTGTCCGCGTTGAACATCCGCATCAGGTCGTCTTCGAGCGACAGGTAGAAGCGCGACTTCCCGGGGTCACCCTGACGTCCAGACCGGCCGCGGAGCTGGTTGTCGATGCGCCGCGACTCGTGCCGCTCGGTGCCGAGCACGTACAGTCCGCCCTCCGCCACGACCTGCTCGTGCTCCTCGGCGTAGGCGCGCTTGGCCTTCTCCAGGGCCTCCGGCCAGGCGGCCTCGTAGTCCTCGGGGGTCTCCAGCGGAGACAGCCCGCGCTGATGCAGCTCGAGGTCGGCCATGAACTCGGGGTTCCCGCCGAGCATGATGTCCGTACCGCGGCCTGCCATGTTGGTCGCTACGGTGACTCCACCGAGCCGGCCGGCCTGGGCGATGATCGCCGCCTCCCGCTCGTGGTACTTGGCGTTCAGAACCTCGTGCGGCACCCCGCGCCGCTTCAGCATCTTGGACAGAATCTCGGACTTCTCCACGCTGATCGTGCCGACCAGGACGGGCTGCCCGGCCCGGTGGTGCTCCAGGATGTCCTCGACGCACGCCTCGAACTTGGCCTGCGCGGTCTGATAGATCAGGTCCGGCTGGTCGTCACGGATCATGGGCATGTTGGTCGGGATGGGCACCACGCCGAGCTTGTAGGTCTTGTCGAACTCGGCCGCCTCGGTCATGGCCGTACCGGTCATGCCGGCCAGCTTCTCGTAGAGCCGGAAGTAGTTCTGCAGGGTGATCGTGGCGAGCGTCTGGTTCTCGTCCTTGATCTGCACGCCTTCCTTGGCCTCGATGGCCTGGTGCATGCCCTCGTTGAACCGGCGACCGTGCAGGATGCGGCCGGTGAACTCGTCGACGATCAGGACCTCGCCGCTCATCACGACGTAGTCCTTGTCCCGCTTGTACAGTTCCTTGGCCTTGAGCGCGTTGTTGAGGAAGCTCACGAGCGGGGTGTTCACCGACTCGTACAGGTTGTCGATGCCCAGCCAGTCCTCGACCTTGGCCACGCCGGACTCGAGGATGCCGACGGTGCGCTTCTTCTCGTCGACCTCGTAGTCGCCCTCGCCCTCCTCGCCGCGGCGCAGCCGGGGAACGATCTTGGCGAACTCCTGGAACCAGCGGGAGTTCTGCTCGGACGGGCCGCTGATGATCAACGGTGTCCTGGCTTCGTCGATCAGGATCGAGTCGACCTCGTCCACGATGGCGAAGTGATGGCCGCGCTGGACACACTCGTCCTTGGTCCAGGCCATGTTGTCGCGCAGGTAGTCAAAGCCGAACTCGTTGTTGGTGCCGTAGGTCACGTCGGCCGCGTACTGCTTGCGCCGTTCCTCCGGCGTCATCTGGGTGAGGATCACGCCCACGTCGAGGCCGAGGAAGTGGTGGATCCGGCCCATCCATTCGGCGTCACGCTTGGCCAGGTAGTCATTGACCGTGACCACGTGGACGCCTTGGCCTGCCAGGGCGTTGAGGTAGGCGGGCAGTACCGCGGTCAGTGTCTTGCCCTCACCGGTCTTCATCTCGGCGATGTTGCCGCCGTGCATGGCGGCGCCGCCCATGATCTGCACGTCGAAGTGCCGCTGCCCGAGAGTGCGGGTGGCCGCCTCGCGCACGGCGGCGAACGCCTCGGGAAGCAGATCGTCGAGGGTCTCCCCGTCCGCATAGCGCTGCTTGAACTCATCCGTCAACGCCCGGAGCTCCGCGTCGGTCAGCTGGGAGAAATCCTCTTCGATCAGGTTGACCTGATTGGCTATCCGCTTGAGCCGCCGCAGGGTCCTGCCCTCGCCTGCGCGCAGGACCTGATCAATTACCACTGGCACTTTAAGTCGCGCTCCTCATCGGTCGCCTGACCTTCGGCCCAGCCGTCGCGGGCACACGGCGATGACCCACGACAGAAGGCGCCGGACGGCGGCGCGCGGACGCCACCGTAATGACTGTCATCGTAGGCGAGATATGGACCGAAACCGAGCCCGGGCGGCAGTACGCTCCCAGCTCGTGTCCCGAAGATCCACGGACCCGGGCACGGGCACGGGGCACGGACCCGGGCACGGACCCGGGGCACGGACCCGGGCACGGGCACAGGCACGGACCCGGGCACGGGCTGGGGCATACCCGAGGGCCGGCGTGCGCCTCCCGCGTCGCCGCGTCACAATGATGGATGCGGGCCAGCCCGCGACGAGAGCGGCGAGCAGGCGGACGAGAGGAGCAGCCCGGATGGCTGATCAGATGGGACCTGGCACCTTGGATGGCGGGCCAGCCGGTGCGGGCGACTTCGGCTCCCACCAGGTCGCGCCCGCCGGGGGCCCGCTGCCCGCTGGCGTGTTCGAGTCGCATCACGGACGGCCGGTGTCGTGGGTGTCGATCAGCCTCATCTGCGTCGGAGTCCTCCTCGGCGGGGTGGCACTGATCATCGGCCCCGTCTGGTGGCTGTTCTGGACCGGGGTCGCGGTGGCGGCGGTCGGCGGCATCCTGGGCCTGGCCACCGGCATCTTCAACGACTGGTACTAACCGACCGGTACCAGGCACGAGGCCCGCGGCGCTAGGCCCTCAGCCCTTGGCCCTGAGCCCTGAGCCCTTGGCCCTTGGCCCTGAGCCCTTGGCCCTGGGCCCTCAGCCCTTGGCCCTGGGCCCTCAGCGCCGGGCCCGCAGAATGGGCCTGGGGAACTGTCAGACCCCGGCGGTAGCCTGTCGGCTCGTGGCCAGTGCTCTCTCCTCACAGTCTCAGCTCTCCCTCTCGGCGGACGAAGTACGGCGGATGACGCTGCGGGCTCAGGGGTTCCTCGGGTCAGCGGGGCGGCCGGGCGCGAGCGCCAGGCGCGGCGGGGTGGCTGGCATGCTGCGCAGGCTGGGCGCCGTCCAACTGGACACGATCAGCGTCCTGGCGCGGTCGCACGAGCTTGTCGCCTACTCCCGGCTCGGGCCGGTGCGCCGGGACAAGATCGAGCTCGCCTACTGGGACCCGCACCGGGCGGCCACGTTCGAGTACTGGGCGCACGCGGCCTGCATCCTGCCGCTCGAGCAGTGGCCGTACTACAGCTTCCGGCGGCGCAACTTCCGGTCCCGGGGCCTGCACTGGCATCAGATCCCCGAGGAGACCTGTGCCGAGGTCAT
>DASZAD010000030.1:0-12192 GCA_035945415.1 Streptosporangiaceae bacterium | reverse complement strand
GAGATCATGCCGCGCGGCACGACACCCTTAGGCTGGGACGGGCTGCACGGACGGAGAGACTCGTGGCCTGAATCTGGGCTGGCCCTGCTGGATGGGCGTGGTCGCTGACGATCTGGACGTGCAGCGCCGGTTCTACGGCGAGGTGCTCGAACTGCCGGAAGGCGCCCTAGCTTCCGCCCGGACGCCGGCCGTCACGCCGGCACCGGGACGGCCATGATGTGGTGGCGTTCTTCGTCGACGACGCTGACCCGGACCACCGGCTCTCCAGCCGTTTCCGCGGTGGCCGTGGCGTCCAGCGCGAAGACGACCGAGACCGGCCGGGGCCCGTCGGGGCCGTCTTGAACGCCGGAGTAGCGCAGGATGCGCCACCCGTCACTGTCCCAGTGGTCGACCAGGGCGGATCGCACGACGGTGGCAGCGGCCTGCCAGGCCAGACTGCGCTCCAGCAACTCCACGGTCGCGGCCAGCGGCACCTCGCCCGCGGTCCCGGCCAGCGGGTGCCCGAGCAGCCGCAGCCGCACTCGCCGCAGCGGCAGCAGCCACCACTGGTCAAGGTCGCCCGATACGGCCACGAGCCCCGTGGCCAGGACGGCGATCACCGCGACCGCGGCGGCGGGGTGACGGGCCAGCGCGGACCACCAGGGAGCCCGGGCCAGCGCACAGCAGGCACCACCCACGGCGACCAGGCCGGCCCGGGTAAAGGACCGCCAGGTGACCGGCTGGTGCCGGTCGCTCGTGCAGCCGCATGACGACTCGGGCGCGACCGCTCGGGCGTAGCCCAGGTAACCGAGGAAACCGGCACCGAGTGCCGCCGTGCCCGCCGCGCCCACCGGCGACAGCGGTCGCAGTAGCAGGGCCGCGGCGAGCGCGACCTCTGCCGCGCCCACGGCGCGCAGCGCGAGCGTCGCTCGCCGGCCGGGCAGGAGGCGTTCCAGTGCCGATCCTGCCGCCTGCCGTACGGCCCGCCGGCGCGGCAGCTTGGCGCTGCCGCTCCAGCCGAGCAGGCCGCCGAGCACGAGCGGCAGGACCGGCGGAAACAGTCCGAGCAGCACGGTTGCCGTCCTTCGCCCGGTCAGTGGCCCACGAAGAAGCGGGCCACGTCCACCGAGTTGTCGGCCGGCCGCCACGCCCCAAGGACCTGGACGGGCTGGCCGACGCGGAGCCCGGACAGGTCACTGGTCGGCGCGCCGCCTCGGTAGGACGCCACCGTGATCCCGGGCACGATCCGGCCCACGACGGTGTGCCCGTGGTGTGCGAGCTGCACGCGGCTGGCGCTGATCGCGAGCACCTTGCAGATGAGGTTGACGATGTTGATCCACACCGCGTCCGCGGCTATCGCGCCATCCGGCATGCGGATCCCTCGCCCGTACATGCCGTCACCCGCCTCGATCGCGCTGGCGCCGGTCGGGTGGAGCTTCCAGACGCTGGTGGCGTTCGTGAGCTGGACGGTTTGGCGGGTGCCGTGAGAGCCCTGCACGGACAGCGTGCTGCCTCTGATGGCGGTGACGATGCCTTCGGCGAAGTGGGGATCGGGGACGGTCGGGTCGAGTGACTTGGCCGGCGCGGCGAATGCGGCCTCGGCGTCGAAGGCGCCGAGTGCGCTCGCGCCGACGATGGCCGCTCCGCCCACGGCGGCGGCGGTAAGGAAGCCGCGGCGGTCCATCGGCGTCTGCGGTGAGTTCATGGCGGCCTCCTTAGGTGTAGAGGTGGACCGGCAGGATCCCGGCGTCCAGGCTGCCCAGGACGGAGAACGCGGACGGCGTCAGGTCGATGACTCGGTTGGACTCGCAGTCGGACCCGCAGCAGGCTGTGTTGCCGCAGAAGAGCTGGGTGTCGGGACCGCAATCGGCAAACGTGACGCACACGTCGTTGTTCTGGCACCGGCAGTGGACTCGCAGTACGTGACCGCAGTCGTACTCGGGCAGGCTCACGCCGCACGCGCCGGGGTTGGTGATCGACAGGCAGGCCGGGCTGAGGTTGGGCCAGGCGGCCATATGCTGGCTGGACTGGCAGGTGCCGCAGGAGCCAGTCCCGGCCGACCCGCACCGCCCCCAGGCGTTGCCGCAGCAGAACCAGCTGGTCACTCCCTTACCTATCCACGTTGATCCACACGCCATCGGTGTCTCCCTTCCATCCGGCCAGATGATTGGGCGGCGAGGTCCTGCACGATCCGCAACCAATCACGTCGCGAGAGTAAGAGGGTTGTCAGTGCCGGACCAGGAAGCTTCGCTGGCGTTTCGACCGGCAGAACTGCCGGTGGCCCGGCGGCGGGCGGGGGTTTACTGGCCCGGGTGGCTACCGGTGGCCCCGGTGGCGAGCCGGGCGCGGACCTGCTCTGCCTCGGGGGCGGCCAGATCGGTGTACAGCGCGAGGGCTGCGTGCCAGTGGCGGCAGGCCAGACCGTGCTCCCCGGTGGCGTGATAGCCGCAGGCCAGTCCGTCGTGGGCGCGGGCTTGCTGGTACTTGTCGCCAATCTGGCTGGCCAGGTCGAGCGCGGCGGCGTGCCGGACCCGGGCCAGACCGGGCTGGCCGGTGGCGAGGAGGACTTCGCCGAGGCCGTTGAGTGACTCGGCCAGGCCGGACCGATCGCCTATCCGCTGGAACAGCGCCAGAGCCTGGCCGTAGTGAGCGGTGGCTGGCTGGAAGCGGCCCTGCTGCAGGCGCGCATAGCCGAGATCAACGAGGGTGTGAGCTTCACCGAGCCGGTCGCCGGTTTCCCGGTGCAGGGCCAGGGCCTGGACGTGGCAGCCGGTGGCCTGCTGGTAGCGGCCTTGTCGCCGGTAGACATCCCCCAGGTTGGCCAAGCTGCGGGCCTCGAAGGTCCGGTCGCCGGTCTGCCGGCACAGTATCAGGGCCTGCCGGGTGCAGTCGGTGGCCTCCCGATAGCGGCCCTGCCGGGCGTCCACCAGCCCGAGGTTGGACAGCGTGCGTGCCTCACCGGCCTGATCGCCGGTCTCCCGGTACAGCGCCAGGGCCTGCCGGAGGTGCCCAGCGGCCTGCTGATAGCGACCCTGCTTGGCGTGGACCAGGCCGAGATAGTGCAGAGCCCGCGCCTGACCGATCCGGTCGCCGGCCTGCCGGCACATGGCTAGCGCCTGCTGGAGGTGGCGGGTCGCCCGCCGGTAGCGATCCTGCCAGATGTCGACCAGGCCGAGGCTGGTCAGCGCTTCCGCCTCGGCGGCGCGGTCGCCGGTCTGACCGGCGGCGCTCCGGGCGCAGGTGTGGATGATGACGGCCTCGGGGTAGTAGCCGCCGACGTCGAGGTAGCGGAACAGCGTGCTGGCCAGGCGGACGGTGTGGCCGGGCCACCCGTGCGCGACGGTGTGCCTCGCCATCGAGATCAGGTTGGCTCGTTCGAGGTCAAGCCAGTCCCGCGCCGCGCCACGGTCGCCGTCTACCGGGGGAGCGGGGACGCCGGATGGGAGAACGCGGGGCCGGTGCTGGCGTTCTGCCGGGAACAGGGCGTCCATGGCGGTGGCGGCCACTTGCAGATAGTGGTCGAAGAGCCGGGTCAGTGCCGCCCGGCGTTGCTCCGGAGCCTCCTGGCCGGCCGCGAGCTGGCTCGCATAGGAACGCAGCAGGTCATGCATGGTATACCGGCTCGGACCCGTGGGCTGGACCAGATGTGCGCGGGCCAGCAGGTCAAGCAACCGGCGACCCTCCCTGGCGGTCGCGCCGGTGAGGGCGGCGGCCGCATAGTGGTCCACGTCGGGCCCGGGATGAAGGCCCAGCAGCCGGAACGCTCGAGCGGTGTCGGCGTGGAGATGCCGGTAGGACCAGGAGAACACGGCCCGTACCCCCGTGCGCGAGTCATCGCCGCTTTCCAGGAGGTCCAGCCGTCGCTGCTGGTCAGCCAGCTCACCGGCCAGATGGGCGAGCGGGGTGACCGGCCGGATGACCGCGAGCTCGGCGGCTACGCGCAGTGCCAGCGGGAGCCGTGAGCACTGGGCCGCCAGCGTGGCGGCCGCGTCAGGCTCGGCGTCGACGCGCTCGCCGATCAGGGCCCGCAGCAGGTCGAGCGCGTCCTGAGCGGGCAGCAGGTCCAGGTCCAGACGCCGGGCATCGTGCCATGCGACCAGGCTGGCCAGCGAATCCCGGCTGGTCACCACGGCCGCACAGCCGGAGGTGCCAGGCAGGAGGGGCCGGACCTGGTCCCCCTCTCTGGCGTTGTCCAAGACCACCAGCATCCGGCGTCCGGCCAGCATGGTCCGGTACTGCGCGGCACGCTGGTCCGTCTCCGGCGCGATATCCTGCCCCGGCACGCCCAGCGCACGCAGGAACCCAGCCAGCGCGTCGCCCGCCGTCATCGGCTGGCCCAGGTCATAGCCGCGCAGGTTCACGTAAAGCTGCCCGTCGGGAAACCGGTCGGCGATCAGATGGGCCCAGCGCACCGCGAGCGCGGTCTTGCCCACTCCCGCCGTGCCGCCCACGACCGAGATGGCCACGGCACCGCCCGCGTCCTCCAGTTCGCCGAGAAGACGGGTCAAGGTCGCCAGTTCGGCGGTCCGTCCCACGAAATGGCGAACGCCGGCCGGCAGCTGGCGCGGGATGATCCCCCACGCGGCCTCGGTGTGCTGGCCGGCCGCCGCGGCATGCTGATCGTCGCAGGTCCCGGCCAGCCGCAGCGTCCGGGCGAGCAATTCCACCGAGCTGCGGCGCGGGTGAGCGGTGCGGCCTCGTTCGATGTCGCAGATCGCCCGGACGCTCAGGCCGGTCCGCTCGGCGAGTTCTTCCTGCGTCAGCCCGGCGGCCATCCTGTTGCGACGCACCGCGTCACCGAAGCCATTCGGCTGGGATCGCCCCATCCCTGCTCACCTCGCCTCGGCTGCCACACCATGTGCGGACCTTCGGCCTGCGTGTTCAGCGGGTTCGTAAACCGTCGGCCCGGCAGCAGGTGCCACGCTAGGGTGGCGTACTTACCAGGGGATCGTAGGTGATGTGCCGGGACTGGTCCCTGTCGGGCTGACTGAAGTCGTGAGGGTCTGGGACCGGTGTGGTGACTGGGTTCGTTCACCCGGTGCGGCTGGCCAGCCGCGCCAGCCGGTGCACCGCCCGGCTGGGCTGTCCGAGCGCGAATGTGAGGTGCTTGGCCTGCTGGCCCGCGGGATGGCCACCAAGCAGGTTGCCCGCCAGCTGGGGATCTCCCCCAAGACCTGCGACCATCACATCCAGCGCCTGCACGGCAAGGTGGGCGTGTCCACCCGCGCGGGAGCGACGCTCTTCGCGCTGGAACACGGACTCGTCAGTCCGGGCTAGGCCGTCACCACCGGCGCGGCTGCCGCAGGGCGCGCCGGAGCGCCGCTGTTAACCCCCCGTATAGGGAGTTTTCCCGAGTGTCAGCGAGCTGCCGGCTTGCCTAACCTGTGCCGTAACGCCGGGCCGCTTCCGTGGTGACCCGGCGTCCTAGGGGGGTGTGGCGGCCTCGTCTCCGCGCGGTGGCGAGGCCGCCAAAATCTCTGGGGTCTCTCCAGACCAAATGGAGCGGGACCCGGCCTGGGGGGGAGAGGCCGGGCCCCGCTCGGGGAAGGGGCCTGTAGCCGCGAAACGTCTGCCGTGCCCAGCCCGTTACATCCGGCTCCGTTACATCGGGCTCCTTACATCCGGCCAGAGCTTGCGGATCCGGTCCCGGTAGACGCTGTAGACGTACGGTCCGGGCTGACGGGCCGCACGGATGATCCGGAGCCGGTTGGCCACCAGGTAGCTGGCCTGCCCGGCGAAGCTCAGTCCCGCTGTCGCCAGGCAGAACACCCTGACCTTGCCGCCGGTGATCGCTTGCCGCGCGGCCGGCCGCAGGCGGAGGCGATCATCCCTGGTCAGGACCACCCAGCCGCGCTCGCCCGCCAGGGCGATCCAGTCCGCGTCCGGCAGCTCCCGCGCGGCCTGATCGCCGAGCGCGCCGGGCAGCGTATGCACGGTGAGGCCTGCCCGCCGCAGCTCGGCCGGCAGCAGGACCTGGCTCAGGCTGCGGTCGACCAGGAACTCAGGCGGCCCGGGGCCGGGCCGCGGACCGGACGACGGCCTCAACCTCATCGGCCTCCATCCCGAATTCGCTGGCGATCGCGGCAGCGCTCTCCCCGGCCCGGGAGGCGTCCACGATGTCCGCCACCCTGACCTTCGCCTGCTCCAGGACTGGCTGACCGAAGGCGAACCGTGGGTCGATGATGACGTCCGCCCTCCGGTATGCCTGCAGCTTCAGCCGCGCGGGGTAGTGATCGTTCTCCCACCGGATGAACGTCAGGTACTGCTCGATCACCTGGCGGATCGCGAGCTGGCCGTCCGCCGCCCGCACCCACTCCGTGGCTGGGCCCGCCCGGGACATGCCGGCGAGCAGCGCAACCCCGTCGGTGGCCACGCGCTGGGTGGCCAGCGCGTACTCGTCACCGAGATCACGGCGCAGCCGGGCCACCGAGGCCCGTAGCCCCTGAGCCGACAGCCCGAGCTCACGGAAGCCGCGGAGCATGTGCGCCTCCACCACGGCGGCGAACGACAGCGACGCGGCCCGGGAACCAGGCCCGCTGGGACCGATGCGGTGCACCAGCGGCGCCACACCGGCCGGACGGCGCGTCCACGCCCGCAAGGTAGTGCGCGGCAGACCCAGATAGCCGGCCGCCTCTTCGATCGTGAACAGGGGGACGTCGAACCGTATGTCCTGGCGCACGGGCGACCTCCTCCCCGATCACCTTAGGTCGTACCCCGTAGATCTTGGTGCCAGTGCTTGGTGCCAGTGCTTGGTGCCAGCGCTTCCCGGTGCGTCTTCTCAGCGCGCCTCCGGTGCGAGGGGCCATGTCCTGGCGCCCGCCCGTACCAGCGTCCGGCGGATCTCGGTAGGTTCTCCCTAGTCATCCACTGTGGAGGAGGGCCTCGATGGTGGTCCCGCTGGCCGTCCGGTCGCTGGCCGCGGCGGCAGGCACCCTGCTGGTGTTGACGGCCTGGGTCAGCGTGGTCGAGACGCTGGTCGTGCCCCGTCCGTCCAGCGGGTGGCTGACCCGCTGGGTGGACAAGATCGTGGACGAGATGTACACGCTGATCGCCCGCATGATCGAGGATCAGCGACGACGTGACCGGGTGCTCGCCCGGCAGGCGGCGACGATCCTCCTCTGGCAACTCGCCGCCTGGCTGGGCATCTCTTACCTCGGGTTCGCCCTGCTGTTGTGGCCGTTCGACCCTCACGGCATCGGTTCGGCGTTCACCATCGCCGGGTCGTCGATGTTCACCCTCGGGTTCGCGGCGCCGGTGGGCGCGGCCCCGTCCGTGATCGTTTTTGCCGCCGCGGCGACCGGCCTCGTGATCATCACGTTGCAGATCGCTTACCTTCCGGCTTTGTACGCTTCCTACAACCGTAGGGAGACCGAGGTTGCCCTGCTGAACGCCCGGGCGGGAGTCCCGTCCTGGGGGCCGGAGTTGCTGGCGCGCACGCACTACGCGCTGGGATCGGGCGTATCCACCCTCGACACACTGCCTGACGTGTACGACCTGTGGGAACGCTGGGCCGCTGACGTCGCGGAGAGCCACACCACCTACCTGCCGCTGATCAGGTTCCGCTCGCCCCGGGCGCTGTCGTCCTGGGTGACCGCGCTGCTGGCCGTGCTCGACTCCGCCGCGCTGATGCTGTCGTTGTCCCCGAAGGCCGCGCCCACCGTCCCGGCCCGCCTCTGCCTGCGCGGGGGGTTCCTGTGCTTCAACCAGATCGCCCAGGGGATGGGCATCGAGGTGCCGGAGGAGCGCGAGGCCGGCGGTCAGATCAGCCTGACCTACGAAGAGTTCCTCGTCGCGGTGGACCGGATGCGTGAGGTCGACTTTCCCATCGAGCGCGACCCCGCCGAGGCCTGGCCGGATTTCGTCGGCTGGCGGGTCAACTACGAGCGCACCGCCTACGCGCTGGCCGCCTCCGTGCACGCCGTCCGCGCGCTCTGGTCCGGCCCGCGTCGCTACCAGGGTCCGGCCATCCCACCGATCCGCCCGCCACTCGGCAGGCCGCCGAAATAAGCCCGGCTGACAGCGCAGGAAGACCGGGCAGGACGACAAGCCTCAGTTCCGGGAAATATGCCTTGCACCGGCTATGTATACTCAGTATCATGTCGAGTATGAAACCTGGTATCGGAGTCTGGTGAGCGTCCGGCATGCCCTGCTCGGGCTGCTGAGCGAAGGGCCCAAGTATGGCCTTCAGCTCCGTGACGAGTTCGAGGCGAGCACTGGCGACGTATGGCCGCTGAACGTGGGCCAGGTGTACATGACGCTCCAGCGGCTGGAGCGCGATGGCCTGGTGGAGTCGGACGACGCGGCGGACAGCCCGCAGAAGAGCTTCCGGATCACGACCGAGGGCGAGCGGGAGCTGGCCGAGTGGTTGCGCACGCCGCCAGACCTCAGCGCGCCCCCCCGGGACGGGCTGGTGATCAAGATCCTGGTGGCTATGCGGCTGCCGGGCGTGGACGTCCACGACGTAACGCAGCGGCACCGCCGGTACCTGGTGCAGCTCATGCAGCAGTGGACACAGATCAAGGAAGAGGACGGCGGCCGGGACCTGGGCCTCGCGCTGGCCGTTGATGCCGAGCTGTTCCGCCTGGACTCGGTGATCCGGTGGCTGGACGCCGCCGACGCCAGGATCAAGCGCGGCCCGGCCCAGGATCCAGAACCCGTTCGACTGCCGCTGCCCAGGCGGCGGCGCCACATTGGGGTGAACTGAGGTGACAACGATGCTCGAATTGCAGGACGTGTCAAAGGTCTACGGGGAAGGCGCCGCGGAGGTGCAAGCGCTGACTGAGGTCAGCCTGGCCGTGAACGCGGGCACGATGGTGGCGGTGATGGGCCCGAGCGGATCGGGTAAGAGCACACTGCTGACCATCGCGGGAAGCCTGGAAGAGCCCACCAGCGGCGAGGTAGTGGTCGACGGCCAGGCGTTGTCGGCGATGTCGCGAGCAGCCAGGGCCCGGCTGCGGCGCCGGGTGATCGGGTACGTGTTCCAGGATTTCAACCTGCTGCCCGGGCTCACCGCGGCGGAGAACGTCGCGCTGCCGCTCGAGCTTGACGGCACAAATGCGAGGAAGGCCCGCGCCGCGGGCCTGGAGGCGCTCGACCGGCTCGGGCTGGCCGAACGGGCTGGCCAGTACCCCGACCAGCTCTCCGGCGGTGAGCGCCAGCGGGTGGCGATCGCCCGCGCGATGGTGGGAGGACGGCGTCTGCTGCTGGCTGATGAGCCCTCGGGCGCGCTCGACACGGTCAACCGCGACGCGATCATGCGCCTGGTCCACGACGCGTGCAAGCGGGGCGGCATGGCCGCGGTCGTGGTAACCCACGACGCCCAGCTCGCCTCGTGGGCGGACCGGGTGGTGTTCCTACGCGACGGCCGGGTGACCGACCAGACCGCCCCGGCGCCGGATCCCCAGCCACTTCTCGCCCCGGGGCAGGCGTCATGACCACCGCGCTGAGGGAACGGGCGCCCGCGGCTGGGGCCCGGAACGGGGCCGGGAACGGGGGCCTGCCCGCGCGCCGGGCAGTCATCCGGTGGGCGTTCCGCATGTTCCGCCGGGAGTGGCGGCAGCAGTTGCTGGTCCTGGCGCTGATCGTGGTGGCCGTGGCCGCCACCATCATCGGGGCCGCGGTAGCCACCAACACGCCGCCCCCCGCCAACGCGGGGTTCGGAACCGCCCAGGACCGGGTCTTGTTGCCGATGCCAGACCCGCACCTGGCCGCCCAGATCGCCGCCCTGCGGCAGCACTTCGGCCCGGTCGACGTCATCGAGAATCAGGCCATCGCCATCCCCGGCACGATCAACACCTACTATCTGCGCGCCCAGAATCCCCGCGGCCCGTACGGGCAGCCAATGCTCTCCCTGGTCAGCGGGCACTATCCGAGCGGGCCGGGCCAGGTGGCGGTGACCGGCGGGGTGGCGTCGGCCTTTCATCTCAAGGTTGGCGACCTGTGGCGCCAAGGCGGCACGGCGCGGCGGGTGACCGGCATCGTGCAGAATCCGCAGAGCCTGCTGGAGGACTTCGCCCTCGTAGCGCCGGGCCAGGTCAAGGTGCCGGATGAGGTCACGGTGCTGTTCGATGCACCCGGAGTGCGGGTGGGCGGTAACAACACGCAGGTCCCGGGCCTGAGCACCGGCCCGATCCCGGGCCTGTCCTGGCTCCGCCCGCTGATCCAGACTCCCCGCTCGGTTACGCAGAACAACATCGTCAACCCGGAGACCATCTCAATCGCCGGCGTCACCGTGGGCATGCTGCTGATCGCCCTGGTGGCGGTGGGCGGGTTCACGGTGCTGGCCCAGCGCCGGCTGCGCGCGATCGGGATGCTCGCCTCGATCGGCGCCACCGACAAGCACGTCCGTCTGGTGGTCCGGGCGAACGGCGTGGTGGTGGGCCTCGCGGGCGCGATCATCGGTCTCGTCGTGGGCCTCGCGGGCTGGCTGGCCTACCGGTCGAGCCTGGAATCCAGCGCCCACCACCTGATCGGCGCGTTCCATCTGCCCTGGCTGGTCGTCGTGCTGGCGATGGCTCTGGCCGTGCTCGCCACCTACTTCGCGGCCTCACGGCCGGCCCGCTCGGTGGCCAGGATGCCGGTCGTGGCCGCCCTGTCCGGGCGGCCGGCCCCGCCGAAGCGGGTCCGCCGTTCGGCCCTGCCCGGCCTGGTCTTCCTAGTCATCGCCTTCATCCTGTTCACGCTGGCCGCGGAATTTACTCCCGGCCAGGGCAGCACGGGGAAGAACAACCTCGAGCTCGCTGGCGGCTTCCTCGCTCTGGTCATAGCGGTGATCCTGCTGGCCCCGTTCTGCCTGGCAGTGGTGGGCAGGCTGGGCCGCCGCGCCCCCATCGCGTCGCGGCTGGCCTTGCGGGACCTGTCCCGGTACCGGGCGCGCTCCGGCTCGGCGCTGGCCGCGATCAGCCTGGGCGCACTGATCGCCGCCATCATCTGTATAGAGGTCGCCGCCCGCTACGGGAACATGCTGGACTACGCCGGCCCCAACCTGGCCTCGAACCAGATCATCGTGTATACGCCGAACGGCAACAACGGGCCGGCCGGCAGCCAGATCGGGTCCGTGACCGGGAGCAAGCTCGCGTCGATGGAGGCGCATGCACGCGGCATCGCCTCGGCGCTCGGCTCACACGACCTCATCCAACTCGACTCGGTCAGCGCCAGCCTCCAGCACGCCGCCCCCGGGCGCTCCTGGAGCGGGCCGATCTACGTCGCCACCCCGCAGCTCCTGCGGGCCTTCGGGATCAGCGCCTCACAGGTCAACCCCAGCGCCGACATCCTCACCATGCGGCCCGGGCTGTCCGGCTACACCAAGATGCAGCTCGTTTACAACGGCTATCTCAACCCGCAGAACGGCCCGCCTGGGGGCAATTCGTCAAACTCCTTCCCCTGCCCGAAGGGAGAGTGCCTGGCGAACCCGGTCATCCAGGAGATCAGCAGCCTTCCGTCCGGCACCTCGGCACCCAACACCGTGATCACCGAGCACGCGATCCGCACGCTCGGGCTGCACGTGGACGTGGCGGGCTGGCTCATCCAGACGCCTCATCCGCCCACCGCCACCCAGATCAGCCAAGCCAGGCTGACCGCGGGCACGGCGGGCATGAGCATCGAGACCAAATCCAGCACGCCGTCGTCGTCGGAGATCCTCAACTGGGCCACGCTCTTCGGCATCGTCCTCAGCCTGGGGATCCTAGCCATGACCATCGGCCTCATCCGCAGCGAGACGGCCAGCGACCTGCGCACGCTGACCGCTACCGGGGCTAGCGGCCGGACCCGCCGGACGATCACCGCCGCCACGGCAGGCGCTCTCGCCCTGCTCGGCGCGGTGCTGGGCACAGCGGCCGCCTACGTGGCGTCCGTGGCCTACGCTCGCGGCAGCTCGCTCGACGGCCTGTCGTCGCTGGGCAACGTCCCGGTGCGGTACCTGTTGCTCATCCTGGTCGGGATGCCACTGATCGCGGCCGTGGCCGGCTGGCTGCTGGCCGGCCGCGAACCTCCCGCCATCGCCCGGCAACCTCTGGAGTGACTGGTTCGCCCTCCGGATCGAACCAAGATCGATGGGGAGTTCCCATTAATCCATTAATAGGAACTCCCCATCGATCATGAGCCAGGGTGGCGGGGCAGTGCCGTCGCGGCGGGGCCGTGCCGTCGCGGCGGGGCAGGGCGGCAGGGCGGCACGGCGGGGCAGGCCGGCACGGCGGGGCAGGCCGGCACGGCGGG
>DASZAD010000029.1:0-6277 GCA_035945415.1 Streptosporangiaceae bacterium | reverse complement strand
GTGACCGGCGATGTCGTGACCGGCGATGTCGTGACCGGCGATGTCGTGACTGGCGATGTCGTGACCGGCGATGTCGTGACCGGCGATGTCGTGACTGGCGATGTCGTGACTGGCGATGTCGTGACTGGCGATGTCGTGACTGGCAGGCCTGCTCTCCAGGGCCGCGTCCTCCAGGGCGGCGCGCCAGCTGGTCATCAGCCGGTGGAACCGCTCCGACCGCAGTCCGCGCAGCAGCACCCGCTGCTCGGCCGCCCGGCGGGCTGTCAGATAGCCGCGCAGCGGCTCCAGGTCGTCCGGCTCGGCGGCGCGCAGCCCGGCCGCCATCTGGCCGAAGCCGGCCAGGTAGACGTCAAGGTCGCGGGTGGGCGTGGTCAGGTCGCCCAGCCACTTGAACTCCGGCGCGTAGCACGCGGCCAGCTCGCCGGGGAGCGCGTCGCCGGCCAGCTTGAGCGCCGAGCGGGTCCGCCGCACCGCCACCCGCAGGTCGTGCAGGAACTCGATGTCCACGTCGCGGACCACGAAGCCGGCGTTGGCCGCTATCGTCTCGGCCAGCCGGAGCAGCACCCGGGCCAGCGCCACCCGGGCCGGCATCGAGGCGGCCAGGCTGAGGTCCACCTTGTCGGTGTAGTCGCCCGGGCGGCGCCCGGCGGCCGCCAGCACGGACTCGTACGCCGGGCTCTGCGCCGGGGCGAAGCCACCGGCCTCGGCCAGCAGCCGCCCGGCCCGGTCCGCGTCCACCTGGTACCCGCGGACCGGCGCGAGCAGCAGCCGGACCGGCAGGGCCAGGACCCCGGCTCGCGCCGGGGGGACGGCCGGGGGAAACGCCGGGGAAACCGCCGGGGAAACCACTGTCGCGGCGTCCAGCGTGATCCGCGCCACGGTCTTGTGCTCGCCGTCGAGCACCCGCAGCAGGGTCTGCTTGTCCTGGGCCCGGGCCAGCGGCAGCAGCGCGCGCACCCCGACGACCGGCTCCAGCCGGTCGCGTAGCGGCCCGGCCGGGATGACGTCGAGCAGGCCCGGCCAGCGCGGCGCACTGACCGCCGCCGAGGCCACTGGCTCACCCCCCGCCGTGCGCAGCACGAGCTCGCCCGTTCGCCCGTTCGCCCGCTGTCTCTCCTGCTCGCTCGCCCGCTCTGTCCCCCGCTCGTCGGTGATCTGGTGCAACACCAGCCCAGCCGCGTGCAGCCGCCAGTCGAAGGTGTCCAGCCAGGTCTGCCGGGCCGATCGCCGTCTCTCCTGGATCACCGTGAAGCGCGGCTCCAGCGCCGCCGCCACCCGGCGCGGCACCGGGCCGTCGCTGTCTTCGACCACGAACTCCTGGTTGCGAGCCGCCGCCACTCGCCCCTCCAAGTGAGCTGTGTACCACAGCAGCGTAGCCGAGGCCCGGCGCCCCGGGCCGAGGTCCAGCCATGCTTCGTTAGGGAAAAATTAACCTGATAGTAACCGAACGCGGCGTGCATCCGAGAGGGCCTAAAGTCGGATGGAGATCACCGCCAGAGATAACGAATTGGGAGGCGTCATCAGCGGGCCGCACGAGTGGGAAGTGCCAGGCGCGTTCGCCGTCGCCGAGGGCGTGCACCGGATTCCGCTGCCGCTGCCCGGTGACCGGCTTCGCGGCGTGAACGTCTACGCGATCGCCGACGGCGCCGGGCTGACCCTGGTCGACTCCGGGTGGGCCCTGGCCGAGGCCAGGTCACGCCTGGAGGCCGCGCTGGCCCTCATCGATCACGAGCTCGGTGACGTGTGCAGGTTCCTGGTCACTCACGTGCACCGGGACCACTACACGCTGGCGCTGACGGTGCGCCGCCTGTTCGGCTCCCGGGTCCTGCTCGGCGCGGGCGAGCAGGAGTCGCTGGACTTCGTCATGACCCGCGACGACCGCGCGGCCAGCGTCTATAGCCGGCTGCTTGAGCGCTGCGGGGCCGGGCCGGTCATCGAGCGGATGCGGCGGGACGACTGGCCGGAGCGCGGCCCCAGCGCGGACTGGGAGAAGCCCGACGAGTGGCTGACCGGCGCCACCGATATCGAGCTGCCCGGCCGGATCCTCCGAGTGGTCCCCACTCCCGGCCACACCCAGGGCCACGTCGTCTTCGCCGATGCCGGCCACGGGCTGCTGTTCGCCGGCGATCACGTGCTGCCGCACATCACGCCGTCGATCGGCTTCGAGGCGGCCAGGCCGCCACTGCCGCTGGGTGACTATCTGGCCTCTTTGCGCCTGGTCCGGTCGATGCCGGACATGCGGCTGCTGCCCGCCCACGGCCCGGTCACCGGCAGCGCGCACGCCAGGATCGACGAGCTGATGGCCCACCACGACCGGCGGCTGGACGCCTGCGTCGCGGTGATCCGCCAGGGAGCCACCACGGCTTATGAGGCGGCCAGGCTGCTGACCTGGACGCGCCGGGAGCGCGCTTTCGACGACCTGGACCCGTTCAACCAGATGATGGCGGTGATGGAGACTGCCGCCCACCTGGACGTGCTGGTCAGCCAGCGCAGGCTGCGTAGCGGCGCCGACGGCAAGGTGACGATATATCAGGCCTGACGCGGGCGGTCAGGCCGGGCGGGGCTGGAGCAGGGCCATACCGTAGCGCATCGTGACGAGCTGGCCTATCGACGGGTGGGCGCCGATCGGCTGGGCGCAGTCGGCTTCGAGCGAGGCCGCGACGGCAGCCAGATCCCGCGCGCTGATCTCATGACCGATGACGTAGGGCGCCAGCACGAAGCGCGAGGCCCCGGCCTCCCGCAGCAGGGCGATGCCGCGCTCCACGGTGGCGGGGTCGTCGAGCAGGGCCGGCGCCACCGGGATGCCGAGCCTGGCGGTGAGCAGCACCGCGACGGTCTCCGCCCCCCGCAGCCCTGGCTCACCGCCGACAGCGCCGATGAGCAGCCCGACGGACGTGGCCACCAGGCTGAGGCCGGAGAACCGCCGCACCTGGACCAGCCCGGCCTCGGCCAGCCGGTCATGCAGGGCGGCCGCGAGCACCGGGTGCGGGCCGAGGTGAGAGGTCAGCGTGACGGCCGGCCCAGCCGCCGCCACCACGCCGGCCAGGGTGACATCGCGGCCGGGATCGGGGGCGATGGCCAGCGGGACCACCACGGCGGCGAAGGGGCAGACCTCGGCGGGGACGTCGGCGCGCTCCCGCACCGCCGAGGCCAGCACCGAGCCGAGACCGGCGGCGCCGTCACCGGCGAAGCCGGCCCGGATGTCAGCCCCGGGGCAGAGGGTCCCGGCCACAGAGGCGATGCTCTCGGCGATCTTCACACTGGCGGCGGACTCCTCCACGGGCACGCCGAGCACCAGGATGGGCGCGGCGGACGGCACCGAAAGCCGGTCTGGGCTGCGGTGCCGGCCCGTCCTGCGGGTCCGGGTGGTGCGGCGGGGCAGTGTGTGCGCAGCCTCTCCGTTCACCCGCGCATAGTAGCCAGAAAGGGCCACTCAGGTGCGGGTTATCCCGTTGTTCCCCGATCGCCCCCTTCAGGACCTGGCTCGTCTTCGCCGATGTCCTCGTACCAGAGCCGCGGGCGGGCGGCGATGAAGTCGCTCATCAGCTGCTTGCACTTGGCGTCGTCGACGATGGTCACGGCCACCCCGTGGCGGGCCAGCCAGTCGTGTCCGCCAGAGAAAGTGGTCGCCTCGCCCACCACCAGACCGGTGATCCCGAATTGGCGCACCAGCCCGCTGCAGTACCAGCACGGCGACAGGGTGGTGACCATCGTGGTCCCGCGGTAGCTGCGCTGCCGCCCGGCCGCACGGAACGCCGCGGTCTCGGCGTGCATGGACGGGTCGTCGTCCTGCACGCGCCGGTTGTGACCGCGGCCGAGCAGGCTGCCATCCGCGCCGAACAAGGCGGCCCCGATCGGGATGCCTCCCTCGGCCAGCCCCGCCTCGGCCTCCTCGATCGCGACCGCGAGCATCTGCCGCGCCTGGCCGGCTGCGTCGTCACCCATACGGCCACGCTATCGCCCGGACCGGTTACGTTCAGACCTATGGAGGAGCCAACGCACATCAGCAGGCAGGACGTGATCGACGCGCTCAATCACGCGGGGTATGCAGAGCTGGCTGAGAAGGTATCGCGGGATCTGCCCGATCCGGTTGACATCGATCAGCTCGCGGAACTGGGGTTCCGGTACGGCATTACCCGCGATGCCTTGGTTAGCCGGATGGGCGGCAGCCCCTGAGCCAAGAGGTTCGCCTGCGGCCAGGACCGCAGGGGGATACTGCACCGGCCGTGGATCAAGACCAGGCACAAGCGGAACCGGTCCATCCCGGTCAAGCCATGTCGCCGTCCATGATCGAGATCCGGCCGCGTCCAGTGCTGGTGTCGGGGCACACATCCCCTAGATCCTTGCGACCCCGCAGCGGTTGGGCAACTCCCCCCTCCGCTGCCTAGTCCTGGCCGTCCTTCTCAGCCGCGCCGGGCGGCAAGACGGCAAGGTTCGGTGGCCGGGCTGTCTGGCGCTGGGTTGGACTGCTCCTCCCCGTTTCTGGGTCATGGGCCGGCTGCAACGCGTGAGCATCGTTCGGCGTCCAAAGAGATGGGCACATACCGAACGCGTGGCGGGAGGGATCATGTGGAAGCGGCTGATAACTGGTCTGGGTATGGCTGCGTCGCTGGCTCTGGCGGCCGGGTGTGCGAGTTCGGTCATGACGTCCAGCGCTGTGTCCAGATCGGCGAATCCGGGGGGGCTGCCCCAGCTGAAGCTGCGGCCAGCGTCCGGGCCGGCCGGCACGTATGTCACGATCCGCGGTCAGCTCAACCCCGGGCAGGTGCGCGCGAACGAGTCCTATTTCCGGTATCCCGCGTATTTCAACCTGATCACCGATGTCCGGGCCGGCTGCGCGAAAGCGCCGCATGCTGCGTACCTGTACGACTGCTCGGCCGGGCCGGCGAGCCTTGCGGGCTGTGAATTGATCGTCGGCCTGATACATCCCCTCATCAACCTCGACACGGCAACCGGCCGGGTGAGCGGTTCGTTCACCGTCGGCGGCACGGGGACGTGTTTCCAGGACCGGCCCACCGACCACCCGCAGGCGACGCTGCCGGGACGATATGTCCTAGCGATCGGCGCCCACGCCACCAGCTGGGCGCTATTCGAAGTGACCGGCTCCCCGGTGCCCGCGCCGGCCGGTACTGCCCCGGCCGAGGTTCACGTCGCTTCTTGCCCCATCCCAGCCAGGGATTACGCCGGGACGCCGTACTCACCACGACCGGCGCCGGGCATGCTGAGTCTTCCCTCGTCCTTGACGCTGCCCGGGGACGCGCAAATCTTTGGAACCGAGTTCCTGCCTGGCCCGGCCTCGTATCTGCTAGGTCCGAGATCCGCCACCTGCCAGGGGGAACTTGCCAGCGCGGACGGCGGGGAGACCATGATGGCCACCTCGGTCTCAGATCGCTCCGCGAGCGCCACGATGATCGTCAGCCCCGGAGGGGCCGGACCGAGCACCGATCTTGCCTGCCCGTACATTCCGGCCGTCCTGGCTGCGGATAAGATTTTTCGCCAGAACGTTGTCTTCTGCAATCATCCCCCGGCAGATGTGATCCGGCAGATTCCGACCTATACGGCGAGCCTCTACGCGGCTGCCGTGCTTGTTCCGGCGCGCGTGAAGGACTCCAACATCCAGGGCTCAGGCGATGGCCCCGGCCCGGCCGTGGCGCTTTACACAGCCCAGGTAGGCCAAGGCGCCGCTGAAGGTCAGATGGTCGCGTGCACGCTCGCGCCCGGCCAGGCAGGCATCTGCGCCGCAAGCCTGAAGTTCTTTCTCGCGACCCAGGCTCAGATCAGCACCCGGATAAGCGCGGCAAACCTGAACAGGATGCAGCACGCCCTATCGTCGTTCCTGGCTGGCCAGAACATCTGATCCAGCGCCCTGGCTAAGGCCCTGCGAGAGGCTTAAGGGCAGGTCAGCGTGGTGTCTGGCAATACGTTGATGACCGTGAGATACCGCGGATGACGGGTCGATCGTGTGTGGGCAGCTCCTCGGCTCGCGCTCCCATGCATGCAGGTGCAGTGTTAATGATCAATGCCGGATCGGAACGCCCCTGCCAGAGGGAGCGGCTTTACATCAGCCTCACCGCTGCTTTGACGACCTGCGCGACGATCAGCCATCGGCAGCATACTCGCTTGAACGCGAGCAGATCGACGGCGCGTTCAGCTTCGATACCGATGACTACATCCTTGAGGCTCGTTGGTGGCATGAGCCTATCGGCCGCGATCATCTGGATGTATTCAAGGCTAAAATAGCCCGCAAGGGGAAGAACGCACTCGGCTTGTACATCAG
>DASZAD010000028.1:0-32091 GCA_035945415.1 Streptosporangiaceae bacterium | reverse complement strand
CCGGCGTCGCGTGGCGTTTCATGAATGGCCGTCCACCTTATGAACACAAGCCAGCGACCAGACACGATACCCGCAAAACAGGACCAGAAAGTGAGGCACGGTAAATGCTGGCAGACCGGAAAGAAAACGCGAAGAAGAGTCGCCATATGCGCCGGAAATCATTCCCGGGACCGGCGAAATAGCGTATAATATAGACGACAGTAAAACACCCGGCGGGTTGAAAGTCCGGTGGAAAATACGGATCGCAACCGGCAAAGAAGCCGACCGCGTCACCGCCCGTCAGGCCGAGGCGATCAGGGAGCTACTCGAATGGGCATCCAGGCAGCAGAAGCACACGGCGCGGGACCGCAGCCGGACCAGCCGGTCCCGGTAGCCTTCATCGGCCGCACCAGCACCCTGCTGTTGCAAGACCCGGTCGCCTCGCTGCGCCGCCAGGTCCGCGAATGCCAGGCCAAGCTGCCGCCGGGCTGGTTCTTCGCCGCGCACTACTGGGATGTGGAATCCGGTGGTCTTGCCCTGGAGGCGCGCGGCCACGGCACTGCCCACGAGCAGATCCTGGACCAGGTCGGCATCCCCCGCGACGGCGGCCTGGCTGACCTCCTCAAGGAAGCGGACAGCCCCGCGCCGAGGTTCGCCGCTGTCATCTGTGAGGACATCGAGCGGTCGGGCCGGGACACCTATTACGCGCTGAAACTGGAAAAGCAGCTCGGCAACGCGGGGATCCCGTTGTTCGCCACCGATGAGCCGATCGACATCGCCGGGGCGAATGCGACCATGGTGCTGGTCCGGCGGGTCAAGCAGGGGGTGGCCGAGTGGTACCGGCTACAACTGAAGGAGAAAGCCTGGCGCGGGCTGCGCGAGCACGCGCTGGCCGGGTGGAACATCGGCCCCGCCCCCTACGGCTACGCCGCCGACCGCGTCCCGCACCCGGTGCCCGTCAAGGCCGCCCAGGGCGCCACCAAGACCCGCCTCATCCTCGACCCGCCCCGCGCCGCCGTGGTGGAGCGGATCTTCACCTGGCGGACCGTGGAGCGGCTGGGCCTGGCCACCATCGCCGCCCGGCTCAACGCCAACCCGGCACGCTACCCGGTCCCGGCCAAGGCCCCCGGGTGGAACGTGCAGACCGTCTACGCGATCCTCAAGAATCCGAAGTACACCGGCTACATGGTCTACGGCCGCACCCGCCGCATCCGAGGCAAGATGCGCCCCGTCCCGCAAGACGAGTGGATCTGGTCCCCCGAACCCGTCCACCCGGCCATCATCAGCCGGACCACCTGGCAGGCCGCCCAATCAGCCGGGACCGAGCACGCCAGCAGCCGCGACAGCCTGGAACCCAGCGCCCACCCGCTCACCCGCCGCTCCTACCTGTTCCGGGGCCGCATCCGCTGCCGGGACTGCCACCGCCGCATGTGCGGGGAAACGCCGCGCCCGGACGCCCCCATCTACTACGCCTGCCCGCACCGCCCGTCCAACCCCAGCCATGTCCTCGCCTCCCCCGACCACCCACCGCGCGTGTCCCTCCGCGAGGACCGGCTGCTGCCCGTCGTCTCCGACTTCTGTGACCTGTACCTGTTCGGTCCGCAGCGCGCCGAATGGCTGGCCGCTCAACTCCCGGCCAGCGCCGCCGCCCAGCACGCCCGCCGCCAGAAGAAGACCACCGCCCTGGCCAAGCGGCTGCGGCAGATCGACGCCGCCGAGACCGCCCACGCCCGCGAAATCGAAGCCCTGGCCGATCTGGCGGACCCCCAGGCTCCCGCCGTGGTCGCCCTGCGCTCGCGCATCCTGGCCCGGTTCACCGAACTTGAAGCCGAACGAGCCACCATCAACGAACAGCTAGCGGCCCTGACCGGCCAGGAGCAGGACCAGCACGATCCCAGCCTGCTGGGCGAACTACCCCTGCTGCCCGCTGGCACCTTGGCCGGCGTGCCACCGCGCCTGCTCGCCCCGCTCTTCCAGGCCCTCGACCTTCAGATTCTCTACAACCGGCGCGAGGACCAGGTCACCTGCCGGGCCGTCCTGACCGATACCACCGCCGCCCAGATCACCGCCCTGCTCGCCACCCTCCGCGACGACAGCGACAGCACCAGCCGCGATACCCTCACCACCGATGAAGCCGAGTGTGGGGTTTCTATCCAATGCACTGGACTGGTAGAAACTCCCCATCGATCATGAACGGGACCGGGCCGGCGGCCGGGCCGGGCAGGGCGAACCTTACCTGCTACGGCACTAGCCTGTCTTGCGGGCGCGGCGGACGGCCAGCTCGTCGCCGGCGGAGGTGACCCCGCCGTCTTCGGCCCGGACCGAGGGCACGTCGGCCAGGGTCCCCTCGACCTCCTGCCAGACCTTGCCGAGCGCGATGCCGAACACGCCCTGCCCGCCCTGCAGCAGGTCCACCACCTCGTCCGCGGAGGTGCACTCGTAGACGCTGACCCCGTCGCTCATGAGCGTGACCTGCGCCAGGTTGGCCGCGCCGCGGTCGCGCAGGAAGCCGACGGCCGTGCGGATCTGCTGCAGCGAGATGCCGGCCTCAAGCAGCCGCTTGACCACCTTGAGCACCAGGATGTCGCGGAAGCTGTACAGGCGCTGCGAGCCGGAGCCGTGGGCGGCCCGGACGCTGGGCTCGACCAGCCCGGTCCTGGCCCAGTAATCGAG
This sequence comes from Streptosporangiaceae bacterium, assembly GCA_035945415.1. Classification (GTDB taxonomy): domain Bacteria; phylum Actinomycetota; class Actinomycetes; order Streptosporangiales; family Streptosporangiaceae; genus PALSA-505. Next base: position 29,439 of record DASZAD010000028.1, on the reverse strand, counting down.
CTGGCGGTAGGTGATCCCGGCCGCCGTGCAGGCGGTGGGGCCGCGGTAACCGGTGCTCTCGTCGCCCTCGCCCAGCTCCTCGCCGAACAGCAGTCCCTGCTCACCAGCCTGTTTGGCCGCGGTGGACCAGTCAGAATCGCCGGACCAGCCGCTGTCACCCTTTGTTGCCGACACGCCCACACCTCCGGCGGGACTCAGCCCGTATCGCGACGCTAGGCCGCCAGACCGGGGCCGTCAACGATCGCCCCCGGCGCGTCGCCCGCGAGGCGCCGGATGCCGCCTCTCCCTGGCTCACGTCGAGCGACCGAAGTCCTCGGGCGTGATCGTGTCGAGGAACTCGCGAAACTTCTCGACCTCATCTTCTTGCTCATCCGGGATGGGCACGCCGGCTTCGTCCAGGATCTCCTCGCTGGCGAAAATCTCGGCGCCGGTCCGCAGCGCGAGCGCGATCGAGTCCGAAGGCCGGGCGCTCACCTCTTTCCCGTTCGAGAAGACCAGGTCGGCGAAGTAGATCCCGTCTCGTAGCTCGGTGATATTCACGGTGCGCAACTCCACGCCGAGCGCTTCGAGCACGTCACGCAGCAGGTCGTGAGTGAGCGGGCGCGGCGGGACCATGCCCTGTTGTGCGAAGGCGATCGCCGTGGCTTCCACGGCGCCGATCCAAATCGGCAGGTACCTTTCGCCCTGCATCTCCTTCAGCAGGACGATGGGCTGGTTCGTGGGCATCTCGACCCGGACGCCGACGACCTCCATCTGCCTCACAGCGGCTCCTACGCTCCGACAACCCTCGGCACGGTTCAGAGTAGTCCCCCGGTGCGGGGCGCTCCCTTTGCCAAAGTACACCCGCTATCAGGCCACGCCAGCCCTCGCCCTCGGTCAGCCACCAAATCGAGCCGGATACGCCAGCCGGGCGCGACACGATTCCAGCTCTGCGCGAGATCGCCTCTCAGCCAGGTCGTGTCCCGCGAGATGTTGGCTGGCTGCGACCTAGCCCAGGCCCGCTTCGCCCAACTCGGATTCGACCAGCGCCGCGTGCAGCCGGATGGACAGCGCCGCGATATCCCTGGCCATCTGGGCCGCTCGCTCGGCCGCACCCGCGTTGCGCTGCCGCAGCGCCGGAGCCACCACTTGCTCGATCAGCGACGTCTCCCGCTGGGCCGCGGCCTTCACCATCCTCAGATGCCTGGCCTGCACGCCGAACCTGGCCAGCTCCGCGACCAGCGAGGCCACCGCCAGCGCGTCCTGGCCGTATTGCCGCCCCCGGCGGCGTACCAGGCCGTACTCCTCGAGCTCGTCCAGCTGGGCCGAGTCGATGCCGGCCGCTGCCAGCAGTTCCGCCCGGCTCAGCATGCGGCCGCCGGCCGGTGGCGGCGGCTCGCCGTCCGGTGCGAGACCGGGCTCGGGTGAGTCGAGCTTTTCCTTGATCACGCGCAGCGGGAGGTAGTGATCGCGCTGGGCGGTCAAGATGTAGCGCAGGCGCTGCACGTCACGCCGGCTGAACCGGCGGTACCCGGACGGGGAGCGGGCCGGCTCGATCAGCCCTTCGGATTCGAGGAACCGGATCTTCGAAATCCTGATGTCAGGGAACTCGTCACTGAGCTGGGCGATCACTTCGCCGATGCCGTAGTAGGCGGCGCTCGTCGTGGCAGGCCTCGTGGTGGCGGGATGGGCGCTCATGCGCCGTCCCGCAGGCTCCCGCCGCCGGATTCCGCACGCGCCGGACTGGTGAGGAAGACCAGCCGGAACTTGCCCACCTGGACCTCGTCCCCGCCCTCCAGGGCGGCCTCTTCGATACGCTCCCGGTTCACGTAGGTGCCGTTCAGGCTGCCCACGTCGCGCACGGTGAACGAGTCGCCCTGCCGGTAGAACTCAGCATGCCGCCGGGAGACGGTCACATCGTCGAGGAAGATGTCGCTCTCCGGATGCCGGCCCGCGGTGGTCAGGTCGCTGTCGAGCAGGAACCGGCTGCCTGCGTTGGGGCCGCGCCTGACCACGAGCAACGCGGTCCCTGGCGGCAGCGCCTCGACCGCGACGGCGTCGGGGGCGGGCTCTTCGGCCAGCTCAGGCTCTGCCGAGTCCCATCCGCCGAGCGAGACGGTCGAGGTGGACTCGCCCGGCCGCTCCAGCGGGGCGCCGCAGTTGGAGCAGTAACGGGCGTCGTCCGGATTGGGGCGGCCGCACCGGGTGCAATAGACGCTCGGCATCGCTTCGCCGGGCCTCCCATCCGACAGCCACGCACTGGAGCCCAGGTCCGCATGACCGGCCCGGGGAGTGAACTCAGGTGGTGGCGTCAACGCTACCCGGGGCTCAGCGCGCCGGTCCACGCGGCGCGCGGGTCTCCGGCCCCTCTGCCACATCCAGCCGCACCTCCACCGAGCGCCGCGCATAACGAGCGGGCCACACGACCAGGCCACAATGTCCAAGATTGTCTCACGCTGCGTGCGTGCGCGAGCAGGCTCTAACCGGCCCGGTCCGCCCGAGCACGGTGCGCTACCGCTCCGGTGGTGAATCCCGGGTGGCCAAGCCTCAGTCGCCCGCCCGCTCCACCACCGCCGCCCACTCGTCGAGCAACGCTTGGGCGGCGTCGTCGTCCGCGCCCTCCGCCCACAGGTGGGTGATGGCTTCCGCCGGGTCGGGCAGCACCAGCACCCAGCCACCGTCCTGATCGGCCACGCGGACCCCGTCGGTGGTGTCGAGGGGACGGTCGCCGGCCGCCTCCACCACCGCCCGCATCACGCTCCCCTTCGCCGCCCAGGGCGTCGGCACCGACCGGCGGAGCAGGTGCGCCGCCGGGATCCGCGCGTCGATCTGGCTGAGCGTGAGCCGGGTCCGGGCGACCAGGCCGAGCATCCGGGTGAAGGCGGCTATGCCATCCATCGTCCGGGAGAACTCCGGGACGATGAAGCCGCCGCGGCCGTCCGCGGCCAGGATCACGTCATCGGCCGCGGCCGCCTCGGTCAGCGCGTCCAGCGAGGTCGCGGTCCACTCCACGCCCGCGCCGTAGAACTGGCACACCTCCTCGGCCACCCGGGTGGTGGTCACCGGCAGCGCCACCCGGCCCGACTTGCGCTCGGCCGCCACCAGGTCGAGCACCACGAGCAACGCGCGGGCGTCGCTGACCAGCTGGCCCTTCTCGTCCACCAGCGCGATCCGCTCGCCCACCGGATCGAACCGCACCCCGAACGCCGCCCGCGACGACGAGACCAGCTCGGCCAGCCGCTGCATGCCCGCCCGGGCCTGGGCCAGCGTCTCGGCGGGCGAGATCTCGTCCAGCCGGTTGTTCACCGTGAGCACGTCCACGCCAAGCAGGCCGAGCAGCCCCGGCAGCGCGAGCGAGGCCGTACCGCCGGCGCAGTCGGCCACCAGCTTGAGGCCGGCCTCGCGCACCCCGGTCATGTCCACGCAGCGCACGAGTTCCCTGGTGTAGGACTCCATGATCCGCGGCGGGTAGCTCAGCTCGGCGATCTCGCCCGGGAACGCCCGCCTGAACTCCTCGCGGGAGAACACCCGCTCCACCCGGCGCCGCGCCGACGGCGGCAGATCGGCCCCCCGTTCGTCGAGGAAGACGAGGTCGATGGAGTGTGAGTCGCCCGGCGCGGTGCGGATCGCGATACCGCCGCTGTAGTCGCTGCGTGCCGTCTCCCACCGGGCCACCGGCAGCGGCTGGGCCTCCAGGTCGACCACGTTGATCGTGCTGGTGTTGAGGGCCGCCTGCACCGCCCGCTTGAGCGTGCGGGCGGCCCGGGAGGCGTCTCTGGAGGTGGTGACCGTCGAGCCCTTCTTCAGCGTGCTGGCGTACGCGCTGGCCAGCCGCACGCACAGCTCCGGTGTGATCTCCACGTTGATGAGCCCGGACACCCCGCGGCGGCCGAACAGCGTCCGCGGCCCGCGCGATTCCCAGATCACGCTGGTGTTGACCACCGCGCCGGCCTCGATGGTCTTGAACGGGTAGACCTTCACCCCGGCCGACAGATACGCCTCGGGCTCGATCAGGCACTCATCGCCGACGACCGCGCCCTCCTCGATCCTGGCGCCGGCCATCACGTCGGTCTTCTTGCCGATCACGCAGCCGCGCAGGTTCACGCCCTGGCCGATGTAGACGTTGGAGTGCAGGACGGCGCGGTGCAGGAACGCCCCCTCCTTCACCACCGCGTTGCTGCCGATCACGGTGTACTGGCGCAGCGTCGCGCCGCCTTCGATCTTGGAGTAGTCGCCGATGACCAGCGGGCCCTTGAGAACCGCGTCGGGGTCCACCTCGGCTCCGGGGGCCACCCAGACGCCGGGCGACATCTCGAAGCCGTCGATGTCCACGTGCACCTGGCCTGACAGCGCGTCTCCCTGAGCCTTCAGGTAGCTCTCGTGTGTGCCCACGTCCTCCCAGTAGCCGTCCCCCACCCAGCCGTACAGCGGGGCGCCCTTCTCCAGCAGCCGGGGGAACACGTCGCCGGACCAGTCGACGACCTCGCCCGCCGGCACTTCGGCCAGTGCCTCCGGCTCCATGACGTAGATGCCGGTGTTCACCGTGTCCGAGAACACCTGCCCCCAGGTCGGCTTCTCCAGGAATCGCTGGACCCGCCCCTCCTCATCCACGATGACGATGCCGAACTCCAGCGGGTTGGGCTTCCGGCTGAGCGCGACGGTCACCATCGCGCCCTTTCGCTGGTGGAACTTCACCAGCTCCGACAAGTCGAGGTCGGTGAGCGCGTCGCCCGAGATGACCAGGAACGGCTCGTCGCGCAGCGCGTCCTCCGCGTTCTTTACGCTGCCGGCGGTGCCGAGCGGTATCTCCTCGGTGGCGTACTGCAGGCTCATGCCCATTTCCTCGCCGTCACCGAAGTAGTTGCGCACCATCGAGGCCAAGAACTGCACTGTGACGACGGTCTCGCTGAACCCATGCCGCTTGACCAGCCGGAGCACGTGCTCCATGATCGGCTTGTTGACGACGGGCAGCATGGGCTTGGGCTGGTTCGCGGTCATCGGCCGCAGCCGAGTCCCTTCCCCGCCCGCCATGACGACGGCCTTCACCGCTGACGCAGCTCCTCTCTTCCTGACTCGCCTGACGCGTCCGGCTCGCCCGGTCCGAGCGGCGCCGGGCCGCTCACCAGGCGGCGCACCTGGACCAGATACAGCGTGCCAGCGATCCAGTACAGCGTGGTGCCCCAGATCGCGAAAGCCCATCCGATCACCCGGGCGAACGTGGCCCACGAGCCGGCGTGCGCGCCCAGGAACAACAGCGGGAACGCGTACAGGAGGCACAGCGTGGCCGCCTTGCCCACGAAGCTCACCTGAAGCACCCCGAAACCCCGCCGCCGGGCCAGGGCCAGGGCGACGCCGACGGCCAGCTCGCGGGCCGCCAGCAGCCCCACCAGCCACCACGGGATGATCGTCCGGATGGCCAGCCCGATCAGCGCGGCGGCGATGTAGAGCCGGTCCGCCGCCGGGTCGAGCACCTGGCCGATCCTGCTCTCCTGGTGAAAAGCACGAGCGATCTTGCCGTCCAGCCAGTCGGAGATCGCGGCGGCGATCAGCACGCCGACCGCCCAGGCGTCACCGGTCACGGTCCTCGGCCCGAGGACCAGCCACAGGAAAACGGGCACGCCGAGCAACCGGGCCAGGCTCAGCCCGTTGGGGACGGTAAGAACTCTCCCCTCAGCGTCCACCTCCGGCCTCCCTCTGGGTTCCGCCCGCCCGGCTGTGCAGGCGGCCCGCCGTTTACCCCGCAGGCAGACACTACCCGTCACCGGACTACCTACCCCGGGTACCCCGGGGATGGGCCTGCCTGCCCGGCGGCGGGTTACGGTTGAGACTCGCGCGGGAGCCCGGCTCGACCGGGCTGAGAGGGCGGCTGAGCGGGCCACAGTGCCCGGCTCGTTGGGGTGGCCGGCCGCCAGGACCTGATCCGGTCATACCGGCGAAGAGAGCTGTCATGGCATCGGTGTCCGCGTCAGCGCCGGGTGTCTTCCGCAGAAGGCCGAGGAGTTCGCCCGGGAGGGTGCCCGCCTGTGCCTGCCGGTAGAGCCGCGCTGATACCGGCAGGCACAGGCGCGATCAGGGGTCGTCGAGGAGCTCGACGTACCCGTCGGTTCCGTTCAGGCGGATCCGCTGCCCGTCCTGGATCAACTGCGTGGCGTGCTCGATCCCCACGACGGCGGACAGGCCGTACTCCCGGGCGATCACGGCGCCGTGCGTCATGAGGCCGCCGACCTCGGTCACCAGGCCCTTGATCGCGACGAACAACGGCGACCAGCTGGGGTCGGTGTGCGCAGTCACCAGGATGTCGCCCTCCTCGACGCCGGCGTCCGCCATGTCGAGGATGACGCGCGCTCGGCCCTCAACGGTTCCGGTGGAGACCGCCAGGCCGGCCAGTGCACCAGGCGGTAGGTCGTCGCGTCCGTACGACCCGGCGATGGCCTCGCCATCCGACGTGAGCACTCGGGGGGGCGTGAGGGCGTGGTACGACGCGAAAGCGTCCTTGCGTCGCTGGATGAGCTCGTCATCCACGTGCTCCGTGCGCACGACGTCGCGGAGCTCGGAGAACGTGAGGAAGAAGATGTCCTCCCGCTCACCGAGCACCCGCGCCCGCACGAGACGCCCGGCCTCCTCCAGCAGGGCTCGCTTGTAGATGAAGTAGCGGTTGATCATGCGGTACTTCGGATACTCCCGGTACCCGATGAACGTCCGGACGCGGTCGATCATCCGCTTGGTCTCGCGGGCCTTCTGCTCGCCGTCTGGCAGGTCGCGCAAGCGCTCCAGCAACTCGACTTCCTTCTGCTGCGCTTCCCGCTTTCCTCGCTCGAAGCGTCGCTGGGCCTCGCCCGGCTCGAAGCTCTTGATGTTTCCGAGGATCACCGGCACCAGCGCAGTCGGGTGTTCGCTCCAGCGCGGCCTGGTGATGTCGATCTCGCCGACGCAGCGCATCCCGTAGGTGCCGAGGTAGGCGCGGATGGCGTCACGCGCTTCGGTCCCGCCCTCCAGCTTCGCCAGCTCGTCGTCGTCCTGGAAGTCGTCGTCTTCCACGTGGTGCAGGAAGTCGACGACGTCCGGGTGCGGGCGGATGACGTCGGCGACGTTCAGGAGATCGAGTCCCATCTCCGAGGTGACGTTGTTGGGGGCGGACCGGGTGAGTGTGCCGGCCGCGTTCTTCTCGCCCAGCCACTCCTGCAACTGGTCGTTGAGCCACCAGGTGGCCTCCATGCCCGCCATGATCGCCTGCAGGCTCAGCGGATCGAACAGGATCCGCTTCATCTCGGGGATGTCCTCGAGGATGAAGTCCAGGAGGGCCGTGCCGGACCTCGTCCGGATGTCGCGCTCCACGGCGGCGATGGACTCCTGGGAGCGTGCGATGAGCTCGGTGACGATGGCGGGGTCGGTCTCGATCGAAGCCGGCGGGTCACCCGGGGGCGGACCGGCCGGGACGTCGTCCGGGAGGCTGGGGAGGAAGTCACCGCGGTCGAGCACGGTTTGCAGCGCGTCCCTGATGAGCGGGTCGCCCCTGCCGAATACTGCGAGGAGGCCGGGCCGGCTCGCCGGTGACGCCAGGCGTTGGGTCACGTCGACGAACAGCCGCCCGCCGGCCACGTACATCGGTGGCAGCGCCGTGAGCTTCCACATGGAGAGCCCCAACGGCTTCATCGGGTCCGTCATCATCTGCCCGTGGCCGACGGACACGTAGACGTGGTTCTCGGCGTCGTCGCGCTCCGGGACGGGGAACAGCGTCGTGATCGGCCGGCTCTGGACGATCTGGAAGCCGCCGTCGGCCAGGCACCACTCGATGTCCTGCGGGCAGCCGAAGTGCGCCTCGATCTGCCGGCCCAGCGTCGCGAGTTGCACCACCTGTGCGCCGGCAAGCACGGGTTGCCGCTGCCGGGCCGGGTCGAGCAGCTCTTCGTGCGTCCCGCCGGCCGGTGATGGCCGGATGGCGAGTCGCTTGGTGGCCACGGCCCTGGCGACGACCTGGCCGTCTCGAACCTGGTAGACGTCCGGGTTCACCAGTCCGGAGACCAGCGCCTCGCCGAGGCCGGCGGTCGCTTCCACCGAGACGATCTTGCGGTTCGAGGTGACGGGGTCGGCGGTGAAGACGACGCCGGCGGCCTCCGGGAACACCATCTGCTGCACGACCACGGCCAGGTGGACCTGGCGGTGGCCGACACCGTTGCGCAGGCGGTAGGTGACGGCGCGCTCGGTGAAGAGCGAGCCCCAGCACCGGCTGACGTCCCGGAGGATCGCCGCCGGGCCCACGACGTTGAGATAGGTGTCGTGCTGGCCCGCGAACGACGCCGTCGGCAGGTCCTCCGCCGTCGCGCTCGATCGCACCGCGTAGGCCACGTCGACGCCGAGCCGGCTGACCTCTGCGGTGATCGCCTCCGCCAGATCGCCAGGAAGGGCGATCGCTTCGAGCGTCTCTCGGATCTCCGCGCTGAGCGTGCGGATCGCGTCCCGGTCGCTGGGCTCGAGGAGCGCGAGCCGATCGAGGCGGTCGTCGAGCGATGGCGCATCCGCCATGATCCGCCGGAAGGCGTCCGTCGTGACGCAGAAGCCAGCGGGCACCCGGATGCCGGCGATGCGTGACAGCTCGCCGAGGTTCGCGCCCTTGCCCCCGACCAGGGCGATCTGTGTCCTGTCGATCTCCTCGAAACCCAGCACGCAGCGGTCAGCGTCGAACGTGGCCATACCGTCGGCTCCCTACTCCCGTCACCACACCCGCTGAAATCCGAAGCACCCTGATACCCCGGCGCGGCGCTAGATCGGCAGGCTGTAGCCGCTGGTCCAGTGCACCCGCAGCCAGCTCAGCACCGCGGTCCAGGCCCCGGTGACCTGCAACAGCCCGACGACGACCAGGAGGCCGCCGCCGATCTGCATGATCGCTTTGGCGTGCCTGCGGGCGAAGGCGAACCCCCGTACCCCGCGCTGGAACACCGCCGCCACGACCAGGAACGGCACGCCCAGGCCGAGCCCGTACACGAACAGCAGGAAGGCGCCGCGCCCGGCGGTTCCCGTGGTCGCGGCCAGGGCCAGGACCGCGGTCAGCGTGGGCCCGATGCAGGGGGTCCAGCCCAGGCCGAACAGCACCCCGAGGAGCGGGGCACCGGCCAGTCCCGCCCGCGGCCGGACCGACGGGCGCAGCATCCGCCCGGTGACGGCGAACCGGTCGAAGACTCCGGCGAACAGCAGGCCGAGCAGGATCGTGAGCCCGCCGAGGATCTGGATCAGTCCCCGCTGGTGCGTCAGCAGCAGCCCGCCGAGCCCGCCCGACGCCGCCCCGTAGACGGCGAACAACGCGGAGAACCCCAGCACGAACAGGGCGGTCCCGGCCACCGTGCGGCCGCGGCCCGGCTGGTCCGCCTGCCCGGCCGCCGCCGACTGCTGGGCGTCGGCCCCGGACATCCCGGTCACGTAGGAGAGGTAGCCGGGGATCAGCGGCAGGCAGCACGGCGACAGGAAGGTGACCGCCCCGGCCGCCGCGGCCACCGGGATGGCCACGATGAGCGGCCCGCTCGTTATCAAGGTCCCCACGCTCATGCTGGTCCCGCCACCTCCGACGGCACCAACCTATCGGCCGGCCGCCGGCCGGAAACCGCGCCCGCCCCCGCGGGGAGGACAACGGCGAGCGCCGTCCGGGCGGGACCGGCCCCGCGGCGGCAGGCAGGAGCGGCGGAAGGGAGGAACCGTCATCACCTCGGCGGGAGCGGCGGCCGCCGCCGGGACGCGCGCTGGGCGGGGCCGGGCGGCCGGCCGCGAGCCGGGCGGCCGGGGCTTCGAGTGCCAGCCGGGCCGCGCGGGGCATCCCGCGGATAGGTCCGCGGCCGCAGTCCGCGTGCCACGATCCAGCCTCATGGTAGAGCGATGATCAGGCACCGGCGGCGGTGACGAACTCCTCCAGGAGCCGGGGGTTCTCGTCCTCTTCCGCATGCCACTGCACGCCGACACCGAACGGGTGTCCCTGCACTTCGACCGCCTCGACGATCTGATCGTCCGCCCAGGCCACCGCCAGCAGCCCGGTGCCGAGCCGCTGGATGCCCTGATGATGCCGGGTGGGTACGGCCGCGTGCGTGCCGAGCGTCTGCCCGATCCGGCTGCTCGCGCTGATCTGGACGTCGTGAGCGGCCAGCTTGACCGGATCCGGGGCATGCCGGTCGTGGCCGACCACATCCGGCAGGTGCTGGATGAGGGTGCCGCCCCTGACCACGTTGAGCACGTGCATGCCGCGACAGATGGCCAGGAACGGACGCTCCTGCTCGATCGCGGCGCGCACCAGGGTGAGATCGAAGGCGTCGCGCCTGCGGTCGGGCTCGCTCGTCTGCTCGTGCCTGATCGCGCCGTACAAGCGCGGATCAAGGTCGGGGCCGCAGGAGACGATCAGGCCGTTCAGGCCCTCAATCAGGCGCGGTACCGACTCGGTGGGCACCGGCGGCAGGATGATCGGGACCCCGCCCGCGCGTTCCACGGCCCTGGTGTACGTGACCGGTGAGATCACGGCCTCGCGGACGAAGTAGCCCCACCGGGCCGGCTCCAGATGACCCGTGATTCCGATCAGGGGACGGGCCTTAGGCTCTGATGGGTGTGCGGGCATGTGCCCATGATGGTGCATAACGTCTAGCCGGGAGCGCTACCTCACGAAATCCGCCGGACCATCCCGCCGGGAGTGGCCAGGCGCCACTGCTCCCGCGAGATCCAGGGCGCGGCGCGGTCGGGCGCGATCCACAGCGACAGGCAGTTGTAGGCGATGTGGTTGTGCAGATCGATCAGGCCCGGATAGACCAGCCCGTTCGTCTTCACCTTGGCGGCCTGTTCAAAGCCGCTGGGGGACATCGAGGCGATACGCCACCAGATCGAGGACAGCTTTGGTGGTCACACCTTCCGCCACTTGGGGATCCAGGTGCCGTCGGTGACCTCGTAGTCGCCGAACAGGTCGGGCGCTTCGGCCCGCATCAGCTCGCCGATCTTGCCGAACACCAGCCGGATCTCTTCCTCCGCCCCGCGATCGGTCCTGGCCTCGATGGTGTGCCGCAGGGTGCGGATGTTCGCCGTCCAGACCAGCCCGGTCGCCACCCCGTCCGGCGCGAACCGGCGCATGAACGAGGTCTTGTGCTTCTTCTCCCCGAACTTGACGCCCTCCTCGTCCAAGCCGAAGTGCCCGGCCATCCACCGCTGGAACTCCTCCATCTGCTGCAGCAGAGCGGTCGCCCGCTTCATCAGCTCTTCGTCGCCGAGCGCCCACTCGGGGAACCAGAACGGTATGTCGGCCAGCCGGACAAAGCGCAGCGACTCCTGGGAAACCGCCGTCCCCGGCCTATGGCGAACCAGCTCATGAGTATTTCCCGAGACGCTTGGCTTCCCATTGCGACGGACAAAGAGCAGCCCGTTGGGGACCGTGACGCAGTGGACCAACCCGTCGTATGGCACAATGCTGTCGTTGTAGCCATCCTTACTAAGGTACCGGCTTGGAGCCCCATCGCGCTGGTGGTTAACGAGGGGGGTCAGGCGCTTGGTGAGGATAGAGACGACATAACAGGGTCGCAAGTTGTAAAAGTGCTCCCCCATGCGCAAGATCCGTTCCTGACCGACACGGTTATCGATGCGCACGTTCGCCGACCACCCGGCCTTTATGGCCAGCACCTGGAGATCATCGGCCATCTCCGCCGAAGAGGTGTAGATGACCCGGTGGTTGAAAGACCGGTGGGTACACCCATCTCCCTCGATCATCGCGTCCATGAAGATCCGGATGAGTTCTGGAGTCCACTCCTGGACCATCGCCGGCACACGCTTCTCAGTCGCGTGGCCAAGCCGGGCGAGCATATCGCGCAGAGGGGTGCACTGCGTCTTAACGCAGCCTTTTCCCGACTTTGGCACGTAGGCCGGAAGGCCCATGGCGCGGATCGCGTCGACCATCTTGTCGAGCACCGGACCGCGATTCTGTGCCAGAACGATCTGGTGGCCGTTGGTGCAGCCCTCAGCAAGGAAGTAGCCGAGGAAGCGTGCGAACGGCTTGGTCGGAAATGACCTCTCCGGATAGAGGCGTACGCAAGTTGCGCCATTGTCTGACCGTCGCCACACCCGGCTTGTGGCCGGGACCGTGACCGCTCCTGGCGCTGTGCCGATCCATCGTGCGGACTTCTGATACTTGACCCGCTTGTGCAGGATGCTTGTCACCTGCTCGATACCGAATTGTCGTTCCCCTCGTCGGACCGCCCGAGTGTCGTGACGCTGAACCCACATGCGGTGATTGGGAGTCACCAGCAGGTCCACCTGTTCTGAGCGCACCCGGTACATCGGACCCTTGTACTCGCCGTGGAAGACCTCAGTGGCTCTCTGATATTCAAGTTCACCGGTGGCCGGGTTCAATGTGCCGAAGATCTCCGACCCATCCACCTTCGGCCACGGCTTCCAGCCGTCGGTAGTGAGGACTTCGGTGTCGTCGTCATAACAGCACACGCGGCTCACATTGTGCAGGACGAATGTGAAGCTGGCGTGCTCGAGCACCGAGCCGTGGGCGCTGGCCAGGATGTTTTCCAGGTACTTGCCCTGATCGACGCGAATACGGGTGACGTTTGGGTTAAGTCCGGGCTCCCATGCCCGATAGCACGTCCGGCCAGCGAACTCGGCCAGGTTCTGGGCGTCGTTGTCCAGGTCACCCCGGTCCAGGCGCTCCAGCCAGCTCTCTCCGCCCACCTCGCGCAGGTAGGCGGCGATCTCCGCGTAGTCGAGCTGTGGCCGGGCGACCAGGAACACCTGGGGTTCAACGCTCCTCATGGCACGGCAGACTACCGGGAGGTGGCGACCGGCCGCCGGGCGCGACACAGGCGCAGCACGTTGGCGATCACCCGGTGGCCGGTCCGGCCCGATGCGGTCAGGATCGACTCGGGGTGGAACTGGACCGCCCACCGGCCCGCCGCGGCGTCCTCGATCGCCATCGCCACCTCGCCGGTGGTCGCCGTCACCGCGAACCCGCCGCGGACCTCGGACACCGGCGCGTAGAGCGAGTGGTATCTGGCGGCCGTGAACTCGGCGGGCAGCCCGGCCAGCAGCTCACCCCCGGTGATCCGCACGGTCCCCGGCTTACCGTGCCACGGCTCGGGCAACAGCGAGAGCGACCCGCCGGCGTGCTCCACCATCGCCTGTAGTCCCAGGCAGACGCCGAACGCGGCCAGCCCCCTGGTGTCCAGCTCGGCCAGCAGCGCGTCACAGCCGAAGTCCGCGGGGCGTCCCGGGCCGGGCGAGAGCACCACGAGATCCGCGGCGAGCTCATCGAGCAGCGCCGGGTCGAAGCCGGCCCGCAGCGTGGTCACATCCGCGCCGTGCTGGCGGAAGTAGTCGCCGAGCGTGTGCACGAACGAATCCTGGTGATCGATCACCAGGACCCGCAGGCCGTCGCCTGGCCGGCCGGTTTCCTCCGGCGCCGGCGGGCGAGCGGCCTGGTGGCCAGCCACGGGACGTATGTCGTCAGAAAGAGTCTCCAGCAGCGCCCGGGCTTTTATCTGGGTCTCGCGCTCCTCCGCCGCCGGATCTGAGTCGAACAACAGGGTCGCCCCGGCCCTGACCGCGGCTACGCCACCCCTGATGTGCGCGGTGCGCAGGGTGAGGCCGGTGTTCATCGAGCCGTCGAACCCGATCGCGCCGACCGCGCCGCCGTACCAGCGCCGGCGCTCCTGCTCGTGGTCCTCGATGAACTGCATGGCCCAGGTCTTGGGCGCGCCGGTGACCGTGACCGCCCACATGTGCGTGAGGAACGCGTCCAGCGCGTCGAAGCCGGGTCGCAGCCGGCCCTCGACGTGGTCCACGGTGTGGATGACCCGGCTGTACAGCTCGATCTGGCGGCGGCCGATGACCCGCACGCTGCCCGGGACGCAGATCCGGGACTTGTCGTTGCGGTCCACGTCGGTGCACATGGTGAGCTCGGATTCTTCCTTGCCCGAGTTGAGCAGGGTGCGGATGTTCTCCGCGTCGCCCAGCGGGCCGTCGCCGCGGGCGATCGTGCCGGCGATCGGGCACGTCTCCACCCGGCCGGGCGGGTCGCCGGTCACCCGCACGTACATCTCCGGCGACGCGCCGACCAGGTACTCGTCCTCGCCCAGGTTGAAGAAGAACTCGTACGGCGCCGGGTTGCGCTGGCGCAGCCGCTCATAGAACGCGGCCGGCGAGCGGCACTCGCCATAGAAGGTGTGGCTCGGCACCACCTCGAACAGGTCGCCGCGGGCGAACCGCTCGCGGGCCTCGGCCACCACCCGGGCGTACCCCCCGGGCTCGGGCTGGGCCGGGAGGCTGGCCGGCCCGGCGGGCGGAGGGGCGGTCCGCGGCGTGACCCGGGGCAGCCCCGCGGTGCTCGCGCCCAGCGCCTCGAACTCGTAGCGGTACCTGGTGGCGGTCTCGCGCTTGCGGTCGAGCACGTAGATCTCGTCGGGCAGGTGGAGGACGAGGTCCCGCTGGCCGTCGTCCCGGGGCCGGGCGAGCCTGATCGCCTCGAACTGGAAGGCCAGGTCGTAGCCGAACGCCCCGTACAGCCCGAGATGGTGATCCGGCGCCGCGAACGCGGCGACGACCTCGCGCAGCGCGGTGAACACGGTGGGACGGCGGCTTCGTTCCTCCTCGGTGTAGCTGCGGTCCGGCTCCGGGATCACCACCTCCATGTGCCGGGCGGATTCCAGGGCGGGGGCGTCGCCGGCGGCGCGGCGCAGCGCCCCGGCGACCACGGGCAACAGCACCAGGCCCCGCTCATTGAGCGCGCTGGCCCTGATTCGCCGGCCGGTGGCGATGATCTCCAAGCAGGGATCCACGTAGGCCAGGTGCCAGCGGCTGTACCGGCCCGGGTACTCCATGCCTGAGCTGAGCACCCCGCCGCGGCGCCGGTCCACCTCCGCCGCGACCCGGGTGAGCTGGTCCGGGCCGAAGGGCACGGCGGTCCTGACGACCCGCACCCCGCCGCCGGTGACGAACTCCGCGTCACCCGGCTCGGCGGGCCAGTACTCGTCGCCTGCGGGCTGGCCTGGCGCGGGCTGGTACTCGTCGCCTGCGGGCTGGCCTGGCGCGGGCCGGTACTCGTCGCCTGCGGGCTGGCCTGACGCGGGCTGGTCTGGCGCGGGCTGGCTCGGTCTGGGCTCCACCGTGGCTCCCCTGGGCTCGGGCCCGGCTCTCCGTCGACGCGAAAGCGATCGCCGCTGCCGGGCGATCGCTACGTTTGCGCGCTGCGCGAACCTGCTACCGCCTAACGGCGGCGCCACCAGAGCAGGTGCAGGCTCGTTCGCATGCTGCGAGCCTAGCGGCAGGCGATCGCCCCGCGCCACCCCCGGCCGGGGCCAGAGCGCCAGGAGGCGGTCGCGGGGCGGGCCTGGTCAGGTCAGCGTGAACGTCACCGTGACGGTCACGCTGAGCTGCTGCGTGCCCGGCGAGATCGGCACGGGGGACGCCTTGTCCCCCGCCGCCGAGTTCGCGTACGGCAGCGGCGTGGCAGACGACTGCTCCGCGATGTTCAGCACTGGGCCGAGCCCGCGCCCGGCGGCCCGGGCGTACTGCCCGGCCCGGGTCCGCGCGTCGGCCATCGCAGCAGCCCGCGCGGCGGCGAGCAGGCCGCTGGACTGGCTCAGGTTGAGCGAGATGCCGTCCACGACCACGGCGTTCCCCCCGGCCTGCACGGCCGCGCTGATCACCGCGCCCGCGGTGGCGATGTCCCGCAGCGTCGCGGTGAGCGACTCGCTGACCGCGTAACTGCTGGGAGCGGCCCCGTTGGGCTGGTAGTTGGGCTGCACGTAGAGGTCAGAGGTCTGGATGTCGGCTGGGGCGACGCCGCGGGCCCGCAGGGCCGCCGTCACCCGGCGTACGGCCTGGTTGGCCTGGCCCAGGGCCGAGCTGACCGAGGGACCGCTGACCTGGACGCCCATGGACAGCATGAGCTGGTTGGGGGTGCCGGAGACCGTCCCGGTCCCGGTGACGGTGACCCGCGCCGCGGGCAGCCCGCCAGTACTACCCGCGGTATTGCCCACGGCGGCTGTGGTAACGGTCGTCCCGGCGGCCGGCGGCGCGGACCCCGGACCCGCGCCGAGCGCGTAGGCGCCGATGAGGAGGGCGGCGGCCCCGCCGCCGGCTGCGACGGCTCGCAGCCGCGGGGTGAATGTGAGGTGCATGGCGGGCTCCCTCTCTGCGATTGAGCTCGGGGGCGGGGCTGGCTCCCCTGGGACGCATCGCAGGCGCCGCCGGTTCCCGATGACGGGCTGGTTCAGCGCCGGTCCCGCGGGACCCTGCGCATCACCTCCATCATTTCCTCGGGCACGAGCGCGGGCTCGGGCAGCGGAGTGATCCCGTCCCGGGATGGCCGCAGGCCGTCGATGATGAGCGCCAGGTACCGGCGCCAGATCCCGGGCCGGACGTGCGCGGCGTACTCGGCGGCCGCGGAGAGCATGAGCTCGATGAACGGGACGTCGGTGGGCTGGATGTCGTCGCGCAGCACCCCCTCCCGCTGCGCGCGGTCGATCATCGCGGTCACCACCGGCTGCATCCGGTCGCGGGCGCGCTGCACCTTGTCCTGGCCGTAGGTGGCGTACATGGTCGTCTGGCGCAGCCCGCGGTCGCCGGCCATGTGGGTGGCCGCCCGCTCCAGCAGCGTTACCAGCCCGGTCCAGGCGTCGGGCTCAGCCAGGGCTTCTTCGGCCACCTGGACCATGGCGCCGATCCGCTCCTCGAACAGCGCCTCGATGAGCGCCTCCTTGTCCGGGAAGCGCCGGTAGACGGTGCCCACCCCGACCCCGGCCTGCCGGGCCACGTCGTCGAGGCTGGCCTCCAGGCCGCGCGTGGTGAACACCTCGGCCGCGGCCTCGAGGATCCGCTGGCGGTTGCGTTCGGCGTCACGGCGCAGCGGGCGCGGCTGGGGATGCGGCTGGGGATGCGGCTGGGGGCTCTCGTCTGGTTGAGCCATTTTCTTCCTTTACGAAGCAGAGCGGAGGTTGCGCCTCCGTTTCCCTTGAGAGTATCGTCGGACACTAAACGGAGATACTACCTCCAGATTGGTATGGATCATGAGCGAAGTCAGCGCGAACGCCGGCCGTGTGCCGGGCCCCCGGCCCGGCGCGGACCCCGATTCCCGCCGGTGGATCATCCTGGGCGTCATCGCCATCGCCCAGCTCATGGTGGTGCTGGACGCCACGATCGTGAACATCGCGTTGCCGTCCGCGCAGCGGTCGCTCGGTTTCTCCGCCGTGGATCGCCAGTGGGTGGTGACCGCGTACGCGCTCGCGTTCGGCAGCCTGCTGCTGTTCGGCGGCCGGCTGGCCGACCTGGTCGGCCGCAAGGTCACCTTCCTCGGCGGCCTGATCGGATTCGCCGCCGCCTCCGCTGTCGGCGGGGCCGCCACGAACTTCGGCATGCTGATCGCGGCCCGCGCCTGCCAGGGCGCCTTCGGCGCGTTCCTGGCCCCGTCGGCCCTGTCGATCCTCACCACCACGTTCAGCGACCCCAGGGAGCGCGGTAAGGCGTTCGGTGTCTACGGCGCGGTGGCCGGCGGCGGCGGAGCGGTGGGCCTGGTGCTCGGCGGCGTGCTGACCGAGTACCTGTCCTGGCGCTGGTGCCTGTACGTGAACCTGGTCTTCGCCGGCATCGCCGCCGTCGGAGCGGCGCTGCTGCTGGAGCGGCTGCCCTCCGGACGGCGGCCCCGGCTCGACCTGCCCGGCGTGGTCATCGTCTCCTCCTCGATGTTCTGCCTGGTCTATGGGTTCTCCAACGCGGCCAGCCACAACTGGCACACGCCTTCCACCTACGGCTTCCTCGCCGCGGGCGTGGCCCTGCTCGCGCTGTTCGCCTTCTGGCAGGCGCGGGCCGCCAGCCCGCTGCTGCCGCCCCGCGTGGTGCTGGACCGCAACCGTGGCGGTGCGTATCTGGCCGTGCTGGTCGCGGGCGCCGGCATGTTCGGCATATTCCTGTTCCTGACCTATTACCTGCAGCTCACCCTGCGCTTCTCCCCGGTTGTCACCGGCTTGGCGTTCCTGCCGATGATCGGGGTGGTGATCATCAGCGCCAACCTGTCCAATATCGTGCTGATGCCACGGCTGGGGCCCAAGCCCCTGGTGACGCTGGGCATGCTGCTGGCGGCGGCCAGCCTGGTGTGGCTGACCAGGATCGGGCCGCACTCGACCTACGCGGCCGCCGTGCTCGGGCCGCTGCTGGTGACCGGAGCCGGCTTCGGGCTCACGATCGCGCCGTCGATGAACACCGGCACGTTCGGGGTGGACCCGCAGGACGCGGGCGTGGCGTCGGCCATTCTCAACACCGGCCAGCAGATCGGCGGGTCGATCGGCACCTCGCTGCTGAACACGCTGGCCGCCAGTGCCACGGCCAGCTACCTGGCCAGTCACCTCAGCCCCGCCACGCTGGTGGCCGGTCGCCCCTCCCCCGCGCTGGTCACGGCGTCGCTGGTGCACGGGTACACGCACGCGTTCTGGTGGTCGGCCGGGATCTTCGCGGCCGGCGCGATCGTCTGCGGCACGTTGCTGCGCCGCGGCCCGCTCACCCGGTCCGGCGCACCGGGCCAGCCCGCGACCGCCGCCGGGGAGGCACGGGGAAGCAGGCCGGCCAGGCAGCGTAACTAGGACACGTCCTAAGCAGGACAGGGCGGGGAGGGGGCGGAGAGCTCGGGCATCCGCCAGGGGGCGGCCGCCGAGGACAAGATCTCAGCTGCCTCCCTGAGACCGGGCGGGCCGGTGACCCGGTGCCCGGCCAGGAAGTCCCGCACCATCCGCAGCACCGCCGGCTCGCCGAGCAGGCCGCCGTGGAAGGCCGGGACGAACAGCACGTTCGGCGGCATCGCACAGGCCGGCAGGGTCAGCGCGTCCGCCAGCGGGACCAGGCCCAGCCAGCGGACCGACCTGACCCGGGTCACGCTGGCCGCGTACCTGGCGCCCACCCGGCTCACCGAGTCGATGAGCTGCTGCGCGCCCGAGCTGCCGAAAGGAGAAAGCCCGCCCACGAAGCGGTTGAGCTCCCGCAGCGCGTACCCGGACACCATGCCCGGCCCCTGCCGGCCCGCGGCCGGGAAGCTGACCTGACCGGGGGCGACGATCGGACTCAGCAGGACGACGGAGCTCACCGGCGCGTCCGGGTGCCGGGCGAACATCGCGTAGACGCCCAGCGTGCCCTCGCTCTCGGCGACCAGATCGACCAGCTTCCCGGTCTGCCGGTGCAGCCGTTCCACCTGCTCCGCGATCCGGTCGCCGAGCACCGGCAGGGGCAGGTTGCTCGCGCTCGGCCCGTGCGGGATCGGCCTGCCCGCCGCGTCCAGTCCCCGGTAGGAGAACTGCTGCACGTTGAAACCGGGCGCGGCCTGCTGAAGGCTGTGGCTCTTGTGGCAGCACGACGACCCGAATCCGGCGATCACCAGGACGGCGGGCCCCCGGAGCCCCCTGGCTGGCCGGGCGGCCGCGGCGCTGGCCGCCGCGGCGAGGCCCGCGGAAGCGGAGGCTGCGGAAATCGCGGCGAAACCGGTCCGCGGGCGGGTCGTGGTTGCGTCGAAGATCAGCCGGGTCGTCCCGACGGCCAGCGCGAACACGCTGACCGCGGCGAGCGGGGCGATCGGGATCCACGCGACGAGCGGATGCGGGCGGAACCTGGCGGGTCTGGTCACGGCCATGGCCAGGCCGTACCAGGCGCGGGCGTTGATGACGCCGGCCAGCCCGGCCACGGGCACCACGGCGGCCGCGGGCAGCCTGGCGATCACCACCCCGGCCAGGGAGTATTCGAGGAAGCAGAGCAGCGCCCACCAGGCCACCCGGGCCGGCGGCACCTTGCGCCACCACGCCGGGATCACCCCGCCGTGGCTCAGCGGCAGGACGATGGCCAGCATCACCGGTACCGCCGCGAGGAACGGCCAGGAGAACGGCAGCAGCGCGACGCCGAACACCAGGGTGGCGACCGGCACCATGATCACGGCTGCCAGCAGCGTGAAGACCAGGGACGCCCGGAACGTGGCCAGGAGGCGGGGGGCGGGCAGGTACGCCGGCCAGGCCAGGCGGACCAGCGTCGTGCTCACGGCGGAGCGGGCCAGGATCAGGATCACCGCGCCCCCGGCGAACTCCAGCCAGGACCGGTTGTAGCCGAACAACCACCGCAGATCGTGGAAGACCGCGAACGGCGGCAGCGCGGTGACCTGCGGGGCCAGCGGCCGGGCCGCAGGCGCGATCACAGTGAGGATCCCCGCCTCGACCATCGCGCCAGCGGCACAGAACGCGATCAGCCCGCGATGCAGCAGGAATCTTTCATCCCCCGCCACGGCCTGAGGTTGCACGTGATCCGTCCCCTATCGGCCCGGCCCGCCGACCCAGCAGTGATGCGGCGACACCACCCCACTGCGCAGGAGTTCCGCACGTCCCGGTCCCCCGGTAGAGCCCTTTTGCTATGTACCTTAACTCCGGGGGACGACATGACCCCGGTTATATTCGCGTCACACCTGACACGCCGTCAGCTCTGGCGTGCCGGGTCGCGGCCTGGGGATGCGCACTGGCCGGCGCCGCACCGGACAGGCCCAGGGTCAGGGTCAGGGCGACGGCGACAAGGGGGATGACCTGACGCTTCCGCATGACACATGCCTTCTGCCGGTCGTAAACGGGCGGCGCCAGCCTGGAGGACGGCGGACTGGCCTGGGTAGGACCGCGAGCGGCAGTATGCGCTGCACCATCTGGGCGGGGTGCCCCTCACCGCCGCTCAGCGGGGTGGTCACGCCTAAAGGCCTGATCTTCGTCCCATAAACCCGGCACCACCCAGGCGGATCTGGAGCCGTCCGGCGGGCTATACGCCGCCGGCCGGGGGCCGAAATCCTCGCCCGGTCAGGGGCGGCCTGGCCACCGAATCGGTCCCGGTGCCGACGGCCAGCGCTCCCAGGAGGCACCGGATGGCCAGTGCCCGGATCGAAGCCGGTGAGGCGCAGCGACCGCCCCGGCCGCTCCAGATCCGCCTGGGCCAGCGCTGCCGATGGCGTGCCCGCGGGCGCGGGTGTGCCATCGAGCAGGGGTCGATGCGCGCCCCGTCAAAGGCCGCCGCGAACCCTTCGCTGGTCGCGGCCGGCTGGACATGATCTCGTCGGGAGCTGGCGATTGCGGCTGCGGTTACCGGCGCATCTCCTGCACGGTGAGCTCTGCCGCAGGGTCGGCCTCCAGTCTCTCGTCCGGGATCGGCACGCCGCTGCGGACCGAGCGCCCGTAGGTGCCCTCGTCCAGCCGCCGCAGCGCGCGGTCGATCGCGGCCAGCCGGTCGCGCAGGCTCTCCGCGATCGCGTCGTCCATGCCCTCGGCGGTCAGCGCCGCAGCCGGGTCGGAGACGTCCGCTCCCCGCTCGTCCTCGGCCTCCCGGTCTTCTCGCCCGGACTTCTCGGTGTCCGCGAGCAGGCCTTGCACCTCGGCGCGCTCCGCTTGCAGCAGGGATCGTGCCCGGTTCTCGTCCATCGGCTCTCCATCCGCCCGCGACAGTGCAGGGACCAGCATCTCGCACCGGTCACGAACGTCACTATCGAGTTCCCCGACGGCGACACCCGGGTCATCCGCCGCGCCACGACCCAGCCGCGGCTCTGTCCGGGCAAGCCAGATTACCGGCGTGATCGGTCACAAGGTGTGCGCGGTGGCGTTCTCTCGTCTGCATCCCACTGAGAAGGTCGCCGGACCGGTTTGCGTAAGGATCTAGCTATCCTGCTGAGCTGCGGCGCCTCTGTCTCCGCGGCGGCTAAGGCCTACCGGTGTGGCGGGTGGTTCCGCAGGTCACGGTCACTTGACGGGAAGGCCGGTGACGGCGCGGCCGATGATGAGGCGCTGGATCTCGGAGGTGCCCTCGAAGATGGTGAAGATCTTCGCGTCGCGGTGCCAGCGCTCCACCGGGAAGTCGCGCGTGTAGCCGTTGCCGCCGAGGATCTGGATGGCCTGCTCGGTCACCTTGACGGCAGTCTCCCCCGCGACCAGCTTGGATATCGAGCCCTCCGCGTGGTCGAACCGGCGGCCGTTGCGCGCCATCCAGGCCGCCCGCCAGGTCAGCAGCCGGGCGGCGTCCACCGAAGCTTGCATGTCCGCGAGCATGAACGCGACCGCCTGGTTCTGCCCGATCGGCTGGCCGAACTGGACCCGCTCCCTGGCGTAGTCGCGCGCGTACTCGACCGCCGCCCGCGCCACGCCGATGGCCATGGCGGCCACGCTCGGTCGTGAGGCCTCGAACGTCCGCATCGCGGACTGCTCGCCGCTCCGGCCGCCCTCGCGCACCCGGGCCAGCCGCTCATCCAGGCGTTCCTTGCCGCCGACCAGGCAGCGGCCCGGCACCTTCACGTCGTCAAGCACGACTTCGGCGGTGTGCGAGGCGCGGATCCCGTGCTTGCGGAACTTCTGGCCCTGGGACAGTCCTGGCGTTCCCGGCGGGACGATGAAGCTGGCCTGGCCGCGCGCCTTGAGCTCGGGGTCGACGGAGGCCACGATCACGTGCACGTCGGCGATGCCACCGTTGGTGGCCCAGGTCTTGGTGCCGTTGAGCGTCCACTCGCCGGACGCCTCGTCGTAGACGGCCCGGGTCCTGATCGCGCCCACGTCGCTGCCTGCGTCAGGCTCTGAGGAGCAGAACGCGCCCAGCTTCACATCGCCGGGGGTGCCGAACATCTGCGGCAGCCACTCCCCTATCTGGTCCTCCGTGCCGTTGCTGGCCACCGCGATGGCGGCAAGTCCGCTGCCCACGATGGACAGCCCGATCCCGGCGTCACCCCAGAACAGTTCCTCGAACGCGACGGGAATCCCCAGCCCGCTGGGCTCCAGCCACTGCTGGCCGAAGAATTCCAGGGAGTACAGGCCGATCTTGGCCGCCTCTTCGATGATCGGCCGGGGGGTCTCCTCCCGCTCGTCCCACTCGGCGCCGGCCGGCCTGATCACATCGGCGGCGAACTCGTGGAGCCAGTCGCGCATCTCGCGCACATCGTCGCTCAGATCCAGGGAGAAGGTGCCGGCGCTGTCGGCATCGGGGCTCATAGCTGTTCTCCTTGCGGTGCCGCGCTCGTTGCGGTGTCTCACGGGCAGGGCCTGGCCGCCTGCGACTCAACTATGTTACTGAACAGTAGCACAAACTCTCGGGCCAGGGAACGAGACCTACCCAGCTCGCAGCGCAGCATTCCGTAGGCGCCCAGGCCGTTGTCTTTGCCCCGGCCGCCGCCCGGACCGGCCAGACACGACCCGGCCGCCCGCCGGAACCGGCCAGACACGACCCGGCCGGCCCCAATACCGTGTACTACGGTCGGCAGCAGCCGGGCTGGACCAAGATCGATGGCGAGTTTTATGGACTGGGTTAATAGAAACTCGCCATCGATCTTGGAGCAGCCACGGCCGCCGGAGATCTTGGAGCAGCCACGGCTGCCGGAGATCTTGGAGCAGCCACGGCGCCGGACGCCGGCCGGGCACGAGACGGAAGGACCCGCACCAGATGGACTACGGCGGTTACCAGCACCTGCTCTTCGAGCGCCGCGATCACGGGGTGCTGCTGATCACCCTGAACCGGCCGGACTCCTACAACGCCGCCGACGAGGTGATGCACTCCGAGCTGGCGACGGTCTGGACCGACGTGGCTCGGGACGACCAGGCCCGGGTGGCGGTCGTGACCGGGGCCGGCAAGGCCTTCTCCGCGGGCGGTGACCTGGCCATGGTGGAGCGGATGGCCGGTAACTACGACAAGGTGACCCGCATGCTCACCGAGATGAGCGAGCTGGTCTACAACATGATCAACTGCGAGAAGCCGATCGTGTCCGCGATCAACGGGGTCGCCGTCGGGGCTGGCCTGGTCGTGGCGCTGCTCGCCGATATCAGCATCTGCGCCGAGGAGGCGAGGCTGGGCGACGGGCACGTCAGGCTGGGCGCGGTCGCGGGTGACCACGCCGCGATCATCTGGCCGTTGTTGTGCGGGATGGCCAAGGCACGCTACTACCTGCTCACCGGCGAGATGCTCAGCGGAGCCGAGGCCGAGCGGATCGGCCTGGTCAGCAGGGCGGTGCCGGGCGAGCAGGTACTGCAGGAAGCGTTCCGGGTGGCCGGCCTGCTCGCCACCGGATCGCAGCAGGCCATCAGGCTGTCCAAGCGCGCGCTCAACGGCTGGCTCAGGGCCGCCGGGCCGATCTTCGACCAGTCGGCGGCGTACGAGATGCTCAGCTTCATGGGCGATGACCTGCGGGAAGGAGTGACCGCCCTGCGGGCCAAGCGTCCGCCGCGCTTCCCCTCCGCCCAGTAGAAAAGGCCCAGTAGAAAGGCACCGCAGAAAAGGGTCAGGCGTTCTCGTGCTGCTCCAGGAACTCATACACGTCCGCCTCGTCCACGCCCGGGAAGCTGCCGGCGGGCAGCGCGGACAGGACGTGCGAGTGTGCCCGCGCCGACGGCCAGGCCATCCCCTCCCAGCGAGCGGCCAGTTCGGCGGGCGGCCGCTGGCAGCAGTCCCCGTCCGGGCAGGAGGACTTGTGCCTGATCGGAGTCTCCCGGCCGCGGAACCAGCGCGAGTGCTCGTACGGCACGCCCAGCGTGACGGCGAAGCCGCGCTCGCGCCCGGGGTCCACGTGCGCGACGCAGAAGTAGGTGCCCGCCACGGTGTCCGAGTACTGGTAGAGCGGCGAGAGCCTGTCGTCGGCGGCGAACACCTGGCGCCCTGACCATTTGCGGCACATCCGCTGGCCCTCGATCGCACCGGAGGCGTCCGCCGGGAAGATCAGCCCGTCGTTCTCGTAGGCCTTGTAGATGATGCCGCCCTCGTCGTTCTTGACGAAGTGGCACGGCAGGCCGAGATGGTGGGTGGCCAGGTTGGTGAACCGGTGCGCGGCCATCTCGTACGACACCGAGAAGACGTCCCGCAGGTCCTCCACCGACAGATCCCGGGAGTCCTTGGCGGCCAGCAGGAACGGCGCCGCCGCCTGCTCGGGCACGAGCACCGCCGCCGCGAAGTAGTTGGCCTCCACCCGCTGCCGCAGGAAGTCGGCGAAGTCCCGCGGCTCGGAGTGCCCGAGCAGGAAGTGGCCGAGCGCCTGGAGCAGGACGGCGCGGGCTGAGTGCATGCCGACGGGTTCCTGCTTCACGTAGATCCGGTGGCTGCGTAGATCTGTCAGTGACCGCACGGACCGGGGAAGATCATTTACATAACGTACGCTGAACCCGTGCCTGCTGACTACGGACAGTAGTAGCCCCTGGGACAGGGCGCCGCCGGCGTAACCCGCGGACCGCAGCGCATCGGTCGCGGTCCGCTCGATCGAGGCGAAGTAGTTGTCGCGCTCTCGCATCGTCCGCCGGAGCTCGGCGTTGGCGGCCCGCGCCTCTTCCGGAGTGGCCGTCGGCTTTGACCGCTGCCTGCGCAGCTCGGCGTACAGGGTGGTGATGTGCTCGAGCACGTCGGCGGGCACCCGGGCGGTGACCTTGAGGTAAGGCAGCCCGAGCTTGCGGTAGATGGGATCGCGCTGCGCCTCCTCCAGCGCGATCTCGAGCTGGGCCCGGCGCGACGGCGGATCCTTGCGCAGCAGTTCCTCGGACGTCGTGTCCAGCGCCTCTGCCAGCGCCTTGAGCAGCGACAGCCGGGGCTCTCTGCGCCCGTTCTCCAGCATGGACAGCGCTGAGGGAGCACGGTCCACCCGGGCGCCGAGCTCGGCCAGGGTGAGCCCGCGGGCGCGGCGCAGGTGACGGAGACGACGTCCGAAGGTCAGCAGGTCCTGCCGGGCTCGCTTCGCCTCCTCGAGCTGTTCTGTGAACGATGCGCGCTCTTCACTAGCGAAGTCCACCATGAGTTCAGTTTACGTGAAGATTGATTAATTTTCTGCACGGCGGAGCCCGGCCATGAACCGGATCTCGCGGCAGATTGGGTACCACGACCCGGGGACGACTTGGAAGGTGGTAGTCCAGTGAGCGCACGTCGCCTCGAGGGCAATGGATTTTCGGCCAACGGTAACGGCTATCGCCCAACCGCGATCAGCGACAAGGCTGCCGGGCTGCGGCTGAAGTGGCAGGAAGACCCGCGCTGGGCCGGTGTGGAGCGCACCTATTCCGCCGAGGACGTGATCAAGCTGCGGGGCTCGGTCCAGGAGGAGCACACGCTGGCCAGGGTGGGCGCGGAGCGGCTGTGGAGGCTGTTGCGCTTCGAGGATTACGTGGCCGCGCTCGGCGCGCTGACCGGTAACCAGGCGGTCCAGCAGGTGCGGGCCGGGCTGCAGGCGATCTACCTGTCCGGCTGGCAGGTCGCCGCCGATGCCAACCTGGCCGGGCAGACCTACCCGGACCAGAGCCTGTATCCGGCGAACTCGGTGCCGCAGGTGGTCAGGCGCATCAACAACGCGTTGCTGCGAGCCGACCAGATCGCCTGGGCCGAGGCGGCGGAGTCGGCCAAGCCCCCGGCCACCCACTGGCTGGCGCCGATCGTCGCCGACGCCGAAGCCGGCTTCGGCGGAGTGCTGAACGCGTTTGAGCTGATGAAGGCGATGATCGCGGCCGGAGCTTCCGGGGTGCACTACGAGGACCAGCTCGCGTCCGAGAAGAAGTGCGGCCACCTCGGCGGGAAGGTGCTGATCCCGACCGGCCAGCACATCAGGACGCTGACCGCGGCCCGGCTCGCGGCCGACGTGTGCGGCGTACCGACGATCATCGTCGCCCGGACGGACGCCGAGTCGGCCAAGCTGATCACCAGTGACATGGACGAGCGGGACGCGCCGTTCGTGACCGGCGAGCGCACGGCCGAGGGCTTCTACCGGGTGCGCAACGGCATGGAGCCGTCCATCGTCCGCGGCCTGGCCTATGCCCCCTACAGCGACCTGCTGTGGATGGAGACCTCGACACCCGACCTCGAAGCCGCCCGCACGTTCGCCGAGGCGATCAAGGACCAGTACCCGGACCAGATGCTCGCCTACAACTGCTCGCCGTCGTTCAACTGGAGCAAGCACCTGGATGAGGGCACTATCGGTAAGTTCCAGCGCGAGCTGGGCGAGATGGGGTACAAGTTCCAGTTCATCACGCTGGCCGGCTTCCACGCGCTCAACTACTCGATGTTCGATCTGGCGCGCGGTTACTCCGCCGAGGGGATGCCCGCCTACGTCCGGCTGCAGCAGGCCGAGTTCGCCGCCGAAGCCGGCGGCTACACCGCCACCAGGCACCAGCGCGAGGTCGGCACCGGCTACTTCGACCGGGTGGCCTCGGCCATCACGCCGCAGGCCTCGACGGTCGCGCTGGCCGGATCGACCGAGACCGCCCAGTTCGCCGCGACGCCCTGAGGGATCTGACGGAGGAACCGGCGCCGCACACGACGCGCGTGCGCGGCGCCGGGCCAGCTAGCTACTGCAGCAAGCCCAGGGGCTCGGGGAGGTCGCTGTCCTCCCTGTCCCCGACGGCGGGGCGACGCCACCGGGAAGGCAGGAAGAACGGGACTATCATCGCCATCCCGGCCACCGCCAGCACCCCGCTGGTGAGCATGTCCGCGAAGCCCGGAGCGAAGCCGAACGACTTGAAGGGAATGTAGCTGACCGCCCGATGCGGGTTCAGCATGTAATACGCGGTCCACCCGAGCAGGGCCAGGCCGGGCAGCCCGGGCGCCAGCGGGGACACCCACGGCACGGCCGTGAGCAGCCCGATCAGCAGCCCGGTGCCCAGCACAGCCGCCAGCGCGGTCAGCGCGGTGGAGCTCGTCAGGCTGCTGTTGTGCGCGGACAGCACGGTCAGGCGCTCGACAGCCCACCCGGCCCCGAAGAACACGGCCGCGGCCGTGGCCACAGCGAGTCCCAGGCCCAGCAAATGCCGCATACGATCACCACCGTCCTAAATCCCGCTCCGTTGGCCATCTTTCCCCATATCGACCTCCCGTCTGGGCTGAACGGCATCATGCATAGGGATACGCCCTAGACTTCTGCCTGCCCTCCGGAGCGTGGCGACTGACCGGTGAACTGCGGGACATGCCGGGCGTGGTGCTGGCCAGAGCAGCTTTCAGCCGACAGACTCGTGCGGGGGAAGCCTGAGCGCGCCTCCGTGTGGAAGGAACGCCAATGCACGAACTGCGCCTCGTCGCGGTGAGCGAGGATGGCAGCTACGCCATCCTCGAGGTACCCGGACGGGGTGGTCGTTTCTCGCTGCAGATCGATGACCGGCTCAGGGCGGTGGCACGCGGGCAGTTCTCCCGCCTCGCCCAGTATGAGATCGAGGTGGTGAGTCCGTTGCGACCCAAGGAGATCCAGGAGCGCATCCGCGCCGGAGAGACCGCCGAGGAGATCGCCGACACGGCCGGGGTTCCGATCGAGCGGGTCCGCTGGTTCGAGGGACCGGTACTCGCCGAGCGGGCGTACCGGGCGCAGGAGGCACAGTCGGCCATGGTCCGCCGCCCCGGAGACTCCGGGCCCGGCCCCCGGCTGGGTGAGGTGGTCACCGAGCGGATGAATGCGCTCGGAGTGAACGCCGATGACGCACGGTGGGACTCGACCAAGCGCTCCGACGGCAGCTGGCAGGTGCAACTCGCCTTTAGCACCGGAGGGCGGGCGCGAACCGCGCAGTGGATCTACGATCCGCGCCGCAGGCACGCCGTCCCGGCGGACGACAGCGCGGCCGCGCTGTCGCTGCCAGAGGCCGACTTGCCCGCACAGGCCGACCGGGTGCACGGGACGGCGACCGTGACCCCGCTGCAGCCTCGGTTCGGCCAGCCGGCCCCGGGGCCGCGCCCAGCCCGGCGGGCAGATCCCGTCAGGCCCTCCGAGCAGCCTCCCCGTGACCCGCCGCGCGAGGAGCGCCGCACTCACCAGCGCTCACCAGAGCCCGCCCCCCCACCCGCGCGCGAGCCCGCCCCAGCGCCCGAGGCTCCTGCGGCTCCTGAGCCTGCAACCGCGCCGGCCGCTCAGAGTGGCCGGCGAGCGGCCAGCGGGCGGGGCAGGCGCTCCTCGGTGCCGTCCTGGGACGAGATCATGTTCGGCAGTTCGCGTCCTCGGGAGTAGGCGCCTCCCTTTGTTCCGTGCCTGGATCAGCGTTCAGGCACCCGCCCGGCCCTGCTCGTCCGCTCCGGTAGGTGCAGGCGGGGGCAGGTGGTCGCGGAGCCGGCATCCGGCTTGCCGGCGGCCGGCGGGGCGGGCACCCGTCTCCGCCCTCGCAGGACCGGGCACCGGGCACCTGTCCCAGCCCATAGGATCGCCCGCAGGCGGGACGAGCTATGGAAGGACGCTGGACGACGTGTACCGGTGCGGTTGCGGCCGGTGGCTGCTGACCGCGCTCGGGGTCCTGCTGCTCGGGCTGGCAGGCGGGTGCGGGCTGGTGGGCGGCTCCGCGACGTTTCAGCCCGACATCATCACCGTGGCCAGCCCCGCGCTCGGCCACGGCGCGATCCCGGCCCGTTATACCTGCCGGGGAGCGGGGGTGAGCCCGCCGCTGCACTGGTCCGGTGCCCCGGAGGGGACGAAATCGCTGGCTCTGGTCGTTGATGACGGTGCGACACCGATCACGCCATATATCTACTGGATGGTGT
>DASZAD010000027.1:0-8810 GCA_035945415.1 Streptosporangiaceae bacterium | reverse complement strand
AGGAGGCGTTGTTCGCGCAGGCGGGGATCGTGGCGGTGGCGGGGCTGGGGGAGCTGGTGGAGGCGGCGGCGTTGCTGGCCAGCCAGCCGGTGCCGGCCGGGGACCGGGTGGCGGTGGTGTCCAACGCCGGCGGCGGCGGCGTGCTGGCCGCTGACGCCTGCACCGACCACGGCCTGCGGGTGGCCACCCTGTCCAAGGCCACCCAGCGCAGGCTGCGAGGACTGCTGCCGCCTGGCGCCGCCCTGGCCGGCCCGGTGGACACCACGGCGGCTGTCGGCACGGACGCCTTCCGGCTCTGTCTGGAGGAGGTGGCCGCCGACGAAGGGGTGGACGCCGTGCTCGCGGTTACCGTGCCGACCGCCATCGCCGACCTGACTGCGGCATTGCGCACGGCCCAGGTGTCGAAACCGTTCCTGGCCGCACCGCTTGACCAGGCCGAAGTCGTACAGATGCTGCCGCGATCGCGGACCGGATCGCTGGCGCCCGACGGTGAGACCCCCGCGGCGACACCAGGCCCCGAGACCATTCCCGGCTACGCCTATCCGGAGAGCGCGGCGCGTGCGCTCGGCCACGCGGTCAGGTATCACGCCTGGCGCGAACGGCAGCACGGCTGCGTCCCCGAGCTCAGCGACACGCGTCCCGGCGAAGCCCGAGCGCTGGTCTCGGCTTTCCTCGCCAGGCACCCCACAGGCGGCTGGCTCTCCGCCCCTGCCGTCGGCGACCTGCTCTCCTGTTATGGCATCCCGCAGGTGACCACCCGGCTGGCCGCGAGCGAGGAGGATGCCGTCACGATGGCGGCTGCCTTCGGCGGACCCGTGGTGCTCAAGGCGCAGGTTAGCGGCCTGATCCACAAGAGCGACGTCGGTGCGGTCCGGCTCGATCTGCACGGCGAGGACGAGGTCAGGAAGGCGTTCGGCGAGCTGTCGGCGGCCTTCGGGTCCCGGCTGAACGGGGTGCTCGTGCAGCCGATGCTCTCCGGCGTCGAACTGCTCGTGGGCGTGGTGCAGGAGCCGGTGTTCGGGCCGCTGGTGGTCTTCGGCCTCGGCGGCGTGGCGACCGAGGTCCTCGACGACTACGCCGCCCGGCTGACCCCGCTCACCGACACCGATGCGGACGACCTGATCCACGGCGTGCACGCCGCCCCGTTGCTGTTCGGCCACCGCGGCACGCCAGCCGTGCACACGACTGCGCTGACCAGCATCCTGCTGCGGGTGTCCCGGCTGGCCGACGACCTTCCCGAGATCGCGGAGCTGGATCTCAACCCGGTCATCGCCGGTCCCGACGGAGCCTGCGCGGTGGACGCGCGGATCCGGATAAGCCCGGCGCAGCCGCAGGACCCATTCCTGCGGAAGCTGCGCTGAGCCACAATCAAAGAGGAGGGTGCGGAGAATGTCAGAACGTAGCGACACCGGACCCCGCATCGTCGCCGGAGTGGACGATTCCCCCTCGTCGCTGGTGGCCCTGCGCCGGGCCACTCAGTACTGGCCGGTCGTGATCATCCGCGGCAAGCCTGCCGCCATGGCGGCCTGACGAGGCTGTGATGACACCGGCACGGCGGCTGGCGGTCCGGCTCGGCCTGGACGGCAACGCGTTGCGGCGGCGCACCGACAGGATCGCATCCTGCGGCGCGGCTGTGCTGCTGGTGGCGTTCCTCGCCGGCGCACCGCTGCTGTCCGTCGCCGGTGGCGGGTGGACGGCTCACGCGCTGGCCGCCCAGCAGCGGGCCGGGCGCGGCCAGCATCAGGTCACCGCCGTGCTGGTGCAGAACGCTCCCTACACCGTCTCCGCCGGATGGGTGGTTGGCTCGTGGGCGGTGGCCAGGTGGACGGCGCCCGCCGGTCACCACCACATCGGCCTGGTCGAGGCGATGGGCGCCACGCCCGCTGGTACCCGCGTTCGCATCTGGGTGGACGCGGCCGGTCGGGTGTCCGAGCCGCCGCTTTCGCATCCGGCGGTAGCGGTCCTGGTGGGCGGCGCGATGGCGGCGGCGCCAGTGATGCTGGCGATCACGCTGCTGGGCGTCGCGTTCATCGGGCGGCGCCTGCTGGACCGGCAGCGGCTGGCCGCCTGGGAGACGGACTGGAACGCCGTCGGCCCGCAGTGGACCAGGCAGTTCCGGGCTCGCGGGTAGCCGCCGCCGACAGCCCTGACCGAAGTTCCCCCAGGCTGATCGGCTGACTTGTTTGACCAGGTAGAAACGCCCTCGATCGTGGAAAATTACATGACTACGTAGTCCTGGGTCGAGACTGTTTCGCCTGGTCAGCGCCTATGTCGGTTCCCCGTTGGGGGGAACTACGGCCTAAGGTCCGCGGACCCCCGTAACGTTCTCCCAGGCGCTCAGGGCAGGAGCTCGGGGTGGCCGCTCAGATCGACGAGCCGGTTGCGGGTGGCCTGGAGCCGGTGCAGCGTGACGTGCAGGAATCGTTCGGTGATCTCGCGACCGAACGCCGTGTCCCGCGCGCACTCGGCCCTGACGGCCTTGGCGTCGACCTCGAAAGCCTGCAGGGGCTGGGTCGCGACCGCGCCGAATCCCCACCGGTACGGCGGGAACAGCCAGGACAGGCCGACGACGTCGCCGCGTCCGAGATGCTCGACGATGACGTGGCCCCGGCCGGGGACCAAGCTGTCCAGCGCGATCTGCCCGGCCTGGATGAGCCAGAACCGGTCGGCGGTCCCGCCTTCCTCGAACAGGCGTTCCCGGTCAGCGAGCCGGATAGACCGGGCCCAGGCGGCCAGCCGGGCCACATGCTGTTCCGGCAGCCCGCGCAGGAACTGATGAGCGCCGAGCACCGGTGGATATGGCGTCGCCATAACTGTGATGATGGGGCGATATCGGTGACGGCGAAAGGGTCGTAGGTCACCCAAATGGCAGGCCGTCCGCCCCGGTCGCCGTTCGTCCGGGTCACCGTCCGCCCCGGTCACCGTCCGCCCGGTCACCGTCCGCCCGACCACTGGCCCCCCGGTCACTGGCCCCCCGGTCACCGGCCCCCCGGTCACTGGCCACCCGGTCGCTGGCCGCGCAGGACGCGGCGGGTTTCGCGGGCGATCTGGAGGTCCTCGCGGGCGGTCACCAGCACGGAGGTGACGGTCGCACCGGGTGCGGTGAGGTCGGTGTCACCGTCGGCGGCCGCGTTGACCCGGGAGTCAATGGCCACGCCGAGCCAGGCCAGGAGCTCGGCGGTGCGGGCGCGGATGAGCGCGGAGTGCTCGCCGACGCCGCCGGTGAAGACCAGGAGGTCGAGGCCGCCGGTGGCGACGGCCATGCTGGCGACGCTGGCGGCCAGCCGGTGCAGGTAGACGTCGAGAGCGAGCTGGGCCTGGGGGTCTGCGGCGCTGGCCCGGTCCTGGATCTGGCGCATGTCCGGGGTGCCGGCCAGGGCGTAAAGCCCGGATCGTTCCTCCAGCGCCGTGGCGACCTCGCGGGGAGACAGGTTCTGGTGCTCCTCCAGCCAGAGCACCAGGCCGGGGTCGACGCTGCCGGACCGGGTGGCCATGACCAGCCCCTCGAGCGGGGTGAACCCCATGGTGGTGTCGACGCTGCGGCCTCCGGCGACGGCGCACAGCGAGGCACCGGCGCCGAGGTGGCAGGTGACGACCCGGAGGCTGGCCAGCGGCCGGCCCGCCAGGCCGGCGGCGCGGCGGGCGGCGTAGGCGTGGGACAGGCCGTGGAAGCCGTACCGGCGGATGGCGTACTTGTCTCGCCAGGCGGCGGGGATGGCGTAGGTGGCCGCGGCCGGGGGGATCGTGGTGTGGAAGGCGGTGTCGAAGCAGGCCACGGCGGGCACGCCGGGCAGGGCGGCGCTCACCGCGTCCAGGCCGGCCAGAGATTTGGGCTGGTGCAGCGGGGCCAGGTCGGTGAGCTCGCGCAGTTGCTGTTCGACCTGGGCGTCGATCCGGGTGGCGGCGTCGAATCGGGTGCCGCCGTGCACGATGCGGTGCCCGGCCGCATCCGGCCGGGTCCAGCCGGCCAGCACCCGCGCGGCCTCGGCGGTGTCGAACCCGCCGGAGCTGGCGGGCAGGTCGGCGCTGGCTGTCAGCTGGTCGGCTGCGTCGAGGAGGCGCAGCTTCAGGCTGGAGGACCCGGCGTTGACGACGAGGATGCGCACCCGGGATCAGCCCTGGCCGGGAGCGTTGGGGGCGGTGGGGGTCCAGGTCCACCCGGAGATCGCGGGGTCGTCTTCGCCGTGCTCGCGCGTGTAGGCGCGGGCGGCCAGCCGGGCGTCGGCCATCTCCTGGCGCAGGGAGGCGGCGTGGCTGCCCAGGCCGGGAGTGCGGTCGATGACGTCTATGACCAGGTGGTAGCGATCCAGGTCGTTGAGCATCACCATGTCGAAGGGCGTGGTGGTGGTGCCTTCTTCCTTGTAGCCGCGGACGTGGAGGTTGTGATGGCCGGTCCGCCGGTAGGTCAGGCGGTGGATCAGCGAGGGGTAGCCGTGATAGGCGAAGATCACCGGCTTGGCCGTGGTGAACAGCGTGTCGAACTCCCGGTCGGGCAAGCCGTGCGGATGCTCGGTGTCGGGTTGCAGCCGCATCAGGTCCACGACGTTGATCACCCGTACGCCCAGACCGGGCAGCCGCTCCCGGAGGATGCCGGCGGCGGCCACCACCTCCAGGGTGGGGACGTCCCCCGCGCAGGCCAGCACGACGTCGGGCTCACCGGTGGTGGTGCCGGCCCAGTCCCAGATGCCCAGCCCCCGGGTGCAGTGCGCGATCGCCTCATCCATGCCCAGATAGGTCAAGGCGGGCTGCTTGCCCGCCACGATGACGTTGACGTAGTTGCGGCTGCGCAGGCAGTGGTCGGCGACCGACAGCAGCGTGTTGGTGTCCGGCGGCAGGTAGACCCGGACGATCTCGGCCTTCTTGTTGACCACATGGTCGATGAAGCCGGGATCCTGGTGGGAGAACCCGTTGTGGTCCTGGCGCCACACGTGCGAGGACAGCAGGTAGTTCAGTGAGGCGATCGGGTGCCGCCAGGGAATGCCCCGGGTGGTCTTCAGCCACTTGGCGTGCTGGTTGAACATCGAGTCCACGATGTGGATGAACGCCTCATAACAGTTGAACAGCCCGTGCCGCCCGGTCAGCAGGTAGCCTTCCAGCCAGCCCTGGCACAGGTGCTCCGACAGCACCTCCATCACCCGCCCGTCCGGAGCCAGGTGATCATCGCCCGGGATGATGGCGGCGTCCCAGGCCCGGTCGGTGACCTCGAACACCGCGCTCAGCCGGTTGGAGGCGGTCTCGTCCGGGCCCATCAGCCGGAACCGGCTCGGGTTGGCGGTGATGATGTCCCGCAGGAACGCCCCCAGCACCCGGGTGGCCTCGCTGGAGGACTGGGCCGGGCTGTCCACCGGAACGGCGTAGCCGCGGAAGTCAGGCATCCTCAGGTCTTGCAGCAGCAGCCCGCCGTTGGCGTGCGGGTTGGCACTCATCCGCCGCTCGCCCCGCGGGGCCAGCGCCTGCAGCTCGGGGCGCAGCGCGCCGTCGGAGGTGAACAGTTCCCGCGGCTGATAGCTGCGCATCCAGTCTTCGAGCTGGGTCAGGTGCTGGGGGTTGGTGCGAACCTCAGGGAGCGGCACCTGGTGGGCGCGGAACGTGCCCTCCACCGGCACCCCGTCGACCTCCTTGGGGCCGGTCCAGCCTTTCGGCGTGCGCAGCACGATCATCGGCCAGGCGGGCCGGCCGGCCTTGTCGTGTCCCGCGCGGTCATGTCCCGCGCGAGCCGCGGCCTGGATGGCGGCGATCTCGTCCAGGACGGTCTGCAGCGCCGCCGCCAGCTGCTGGTGTACCGCGGCCGGGTCGCTGCCAGACACGAAGTACGGCCGCCAGCCGTAGCCGCGCAGCAGCTCGGTCAGCTCCTCATCGCCGATCCGGGCCAGCACCGTCGGGTTGGCGATCTTGTAGCCGTTCAGGTGCAGCACCGGCAGCACCGCGCCGTCCGTGACCGGGTTGAGGAACTTGTTGGAGTGCCAGCTGGCAGCCAGTGGCCCGGTCTCCGCCTCCCCGTCCCCGACCACGCACGCCACCAGCAGATCCGGGTTGTCGAACGCGGCACCGAACGCGTGTACCAGCGCGTACCCCAGCTCGCCGCCCTCGTGGATCGAGCCGGGCGTCTCCGGCGCCACATGGCTGGGGATTCCGCCAGGGAAGGAGAACTGCCGGAACAGCGCCCGCATCCCCTCGGCGCCCTGGCTGACCGCCGGGTACACCTCGCTGTAGGTCCCCTCCAGCCAGGTGTTCGCCACCACCCCCGGGCCGCCATGGCCCGGTCCGGCGACGAAGATCATGTTCAGATCCCGCTGCCGGATCACCCGGTTCAGGTGGGCGTACAGCAGGTTCAGTCCCGGCGTGGTCCCCCAGTGACCCAGCAGCCTCGGCTTGATGTGTTCCGGCCGTAGCGGTTCCGTCAGCAACGGATTGCTGAGCAGGTAAATCTGCCCCACCGACAGGTAATTCGCCGCCCGCCAGTACGCGTCGATCGCTTCCAGTTCCTCGCCGGTCAGCACTGCCTCGTCGCTCGCCACTGACACCTTGGCCTCCCATCTCGGAGCAGTACATCACTGAACGGGGGCCGCACGCCGGCCGGCGCCGGCCTACCGGCTGATGCCCTGGTGATGTGCTGTCCGGTCAGTGTGGCAGCGGCCAGGTGTGTACCGGCTGCCCGGTAGCCGCGTGTTCCAGGTAGCGCTCGAGCATCGCCGCCAGCGCGCGATGCCGGTCCAGGTGCCGCTCGGCGGTGGCCAGGGCGACGCGCTGCCACACCGCCCCGGTCTGCCCGCTGGCCACCCGCCCGTGGATCACCTCGAGCAGGCGGTCGGCCTCTTCGGCCGCCACGCCGGCATCCAGCAGTCCCTTCCTCGCGCAGGGAAGCAGCTCGGGCACCAGATCAGCGGCGCGCACGATGCGTGTCCGGTCGCGGCCTGCAGGCCAGCTCAGCTCGACATCCAGGCCGTGCTGCGCGGCGCGGTAGAAGCCATCCTCGGCCCGTTCGAACGGCAGCGCGTGGGTCCACTGCGGGTCGTGGGCGGCCAGCCACAGCGACAAGCCGGCCAGGAACGCCGCGCTGGCCAGCATGTCGGTCACCGTGGGTCCCGATGACAGGGCTCGCATCTCGATCCGCAGATGACCGCTGCCAGCGGGATCGTAGATGGCCCGGTTCCACCGCCAGATGGTGCTCTGGTGCAGCCGGAGCTCGGGCAGCGGCGGCGGAAACCGCCCGCCGGCCTCCGCCTCAGGATCCTCGTCGTGCAGTACCGGGAGCACGGGCTGATACAGCCGGACGCTCTCAGCGAAGGCCTCCAGCGGCCCGCCGCGCAGCCACCCGGTCCCGAATGTGGCGCGCGATGGCGTGCGCCGGGGACTGGCCGGCACGCGGTCGTCGACCGCCTGCTTGATCAGCGCGATCCGGGTCTCCTCCCACAGCCGGTGACCGAGAAACGTCGGCGAGTTGCCCGAGACAGCCAGGACCGGTGCGGTGGCGAGTTGCACGGCGTTGTAGACGCGGGTGAAATCCTGTGGGCCGGTTCGCAGGTGCACCTGGAAGGAGGTGGTCGCGCCTTCTGGCGTGACGTCCTCGCTGGCCACTTCCAGCGGGTCGTCGCCGGCGATCCGGATCCGGAACGGGTCGCGGCGCAGCCGGCGCAAGCCGTGGTCGAGCGCCCGGTAGCGCGCCACGCCGGTCATGATGCCGGGGTGCAGGTCGTCCCGGCGCAGCGTGGGCAGGATGCCGGCCAGCGCCAGCCGGCCCCCGAAGGCGCGGGCGGCGCTGGAGACCCGGTCGAGCAGCAGGTCGAGCTCGGCACCGAGCGCGGTGAAGGGCCGGCCCGCCAGCGGGATGGGTGACGCGTTGAGTTCCAGGTTGAAGCGGTTGAGTTCGACCGTGACCCGGGGATCGGCGACGGCGGCGCGGATCGCCTGGTTGCGCGGCAGCGGCCGGCCTGGGCCGTCGATGAGGAACAGTTCGAGCTCGGCCCCCACGGTCGCCGGGCCGGTCCCGAAGCCGGGCTGCTGCAGCAGCCCGGCCAGGACGGACAGGGATTGTTCCAGCCGGGCCCGGAACCGCGCGTAATCGGCGGGAGTGAACTCCTGCTGGCTGATGTCTGTTCCCATGGGCCGGACCTCATCGTCGGGCGGCTGCTGCCGCGGCTGCGTTATCCGAACCAGTGCGACGGCCTGCCACCGGGCACGGTGATCCGCCGCCCGGTCAGCCGGGCCGGCAAGACCCGCACATAGTGGCTCCTGGCACCCGGTGCCCACGGGTGCAGCGGCAGCCCGCGCAAGCGGGTCAGCTCAGCCGGATCGGTGACCTCCACAGCTTCCCCCCGGACGACCACGCTCCAGCCGGTACGGGTGGCGGGGTCGGTCCCGTCGATCTCGAAGGCCACCCGGCTCCGCGCCCCGGCGACGCCGAGCTTGGTCCCTTCATCGGTGCGGAACACGACCGTGTGGCGGTCAAGCAGGTAGGTGACCGGAAAGATCACCGGGCCCCAGTCGTCCACCACAGCGACCCGGCCGATGCACTGCCCTGCCAGCAGGCCGAAACACTCGGCCTTGGTCAGGTCCAGCCAGACCGCCGCGTGGGCGGGCCGGTCACCCCCCACCGGCAGTGACATCGTCGCCTCCCGTCTCCAGCAGGACATCCGCGGGCGGGCGACGCACGCCGGCCGACATCTGGATGACCGCCCCCAGCCTGAGCACCAGATGCGGATAGGCGCCGTCCGCCAGCTCGGTGCGGATGGCCTCGCGCAGCCAGCCCAGCTCCAGCGGCTGCGTGTGCAGCGCCGCGGCGATCCCGCACGTGCTGGCGGTCAGCAGGA